>CAJOPD010000065.1 GCA_905236685.1 uncultured Clostridia bacterium | reverse complement strand
CATCAGCATACTCATACATAGTATGGCGCTTACAATTTTGTTAATGTGTTTTGCCATTTTTTAACCTCCAATTTTTATTGACAATATTTCTTTTTACGCACGCAAAAACTACTGTCATATTTTCACAGCGATTTGTTTTAATTGTCTATCACTCACCTTCAAATATTTATACGGTTCAAAACTTGAAAGGTATACTTTCACTGCATAATTTCCTGGCGATGAACTAATTTTGCGAATAAACCGTCTTTTTTTATAAGTTCATCGTAATTACCGTCCTCGACAATCTTCCCATCGTCAAGCACAATGATTCTTGTACATTTCTTAATGGTTGAAAGACGGTGCGCCACAATTATTCTTGTACATTTGAGGTTGTCAAGCGTTTCGGAAACTGCTTTCTGCGTAATATTATCAAGAGCGCTTGTTGCCTCGTCAAACAGAATAATACGCGGATTTTTTGCTATTGCTCTTGCAATAAGTATCCGCTGCCTTTGACCGCCGGAAATACCGCCGCCGCCTTCTGAAAGAATTGTATTCATTCCCATAGGCATATTCCGTATATCCTCAGCAATTCCTGCCGCTTCTGCTGCCGCCCAAGCATCGTCAAGGGTTAAACCGGGCGAGGATATCGCAATATTTGAAAAAATATCTCCCGAAAAAAGTTTGCCGTTTTGCGTGACAATACCTAATTTTTGGCGAAGACTTTTAAGGTCAAGCGCAGACAAATCCTTTCCGTCATAATATATGCCGCCTTTTTGGGGTGTTTCAAATCCCAAAAGAAGTCTTATAAGCGTAGATTTGCCGCAGCCCGTTTTACCCACTATCGCAACGTATTCTCCGGGGCGGATTTTAAATGACAGATTATTAAAAATCGCTTTGCTCTCACCATAACGGAACATTACATTATTAAACTCAACACCGCCCAATAAATGCATAACCGGTTGTTTATCCGCCGAAATCTCCGGTTCTGCTTCAAAAAATGTTTTTATGTTTTTTATCTTCGGCTTTATATCGGAAAGTTTTTCACTGTTCTCAAAAAACATAAAAACGGCGGAAACTATAAAAGCGTAGGCAACACTGAAAGCATAAAAGTCTGCTGATGAAACACCTGTCTCTGCGGCAGTATAATAAACCCATACACTGCCGAGAAAAGTTATGAAAATATAAACTGCCCTTTTAAGCATAATGATAAGGGGAAGATTATACATAAGCCGTGCTTTGGCTGCATATTTTTTGCCCCACTTTGCAAAAGCTCTCATCTCAGCGCCGACAAGCTTTATTTTTGAAATGCCGGAAATAAGCGAGTAGCTTATTCCTTGTTCTTCTGAATCAAGGATATTTTGATTCTCCTTTATTTTTGATTGCCAAACCATAATAAGCAACGAATATACTATTACTAAAAATGATGTGGTCACGGTCGGCATAAGCAAAGACGGTACGAATACGGCTATCCAGCCAAAATATATAAAGGACAGAAGTACCGTTATGCCCAGTGTGATTATCGTTTGCGAAAATGCTGCGCTTAACTCAGAAACAGACTGTACCTTGCTTGAAAGTTCTCCTGCACTGTATTTTTTGAAAAACGATGTCGGAAGCGATAAAATCCTCGTCATAACTGCCGACTCACATGAAACCTGCAATTGATTTTTTATCCGCCCCGCAATTATCCTTTTTGCCGACGTGAGCAGATTTGTGCTCAGCGCAACACATATAAGCACAAGCGATGCAAAGAAAAGAGGCTGAATATCTTTTCCTTTTGCAATGTATGAAAATAATATCTTATATACACAAGGCACAATAAGCGCTATTGCAATCGTTAAAATGCATATCAGCACGAGCAAAAAAATGTCTGCCGGTTTAATTGCACCCAATATATTTTTTGCGAGCTCCTTTTCGCTTAACTTTTCCATCGGATATGGCTTATAGAAACAATACGCTTTATCTTCAAACAGATTTTCCGATTTTTTTGACACCTTAACAAACCGACCGCTTTTTCTGTCCGTGTAAAAGTATCCGGAAAATTTTCCCGGTATCAAGGCGGTAATCGTGCCGTCTTTTAATTTTGTAAGCATTGGGTAGGAAGCGTTCTTGTACCAGCCTCGTTTTAATTCCACTGTCCGTTTCATAATACCGTGAGGCCGTATAAGATACTCAATCTGCGAGTCTGTATCCTTTAACGAATCCGGCAAATCACGGCTTTTTACGCCGTAATATTCCAATATTTTTTCTGTTTCATTTTTTGCATTTCCGCTTTGAAAAAATGTTTTTTTGTCCGAAACCGCATTTGTAATGTCATATAAAGCGTCGGAGAGGGTGTCGGCATCATCTTTTTTTCTTTGCCGTATTTGCTCATCAAACCAACCCACAGATATTTCTCCTTCCTTTATTCATTCATAATCAGTTTTGTATACGCACCGTTTAAACTGTATAATTCCTCATGTGTGCCACGCTCTGTAATCGTCCCGTTTTCCATAACGATTATTTCATCACTGTCTCGTATTGTCGAAAGTCTGTGCGCTATTACAATACAGGTCAACCCTCTTGCGGCGATTGAATTTACTACCTCATATTCTGTCGCGCTGTCAAGGGCGCTCGTTGCTTCGTCCATAACGATAATTGTGGGATCCTGCGCAAGAACACGTGCAATTTCCAAACGCTGTTTCTCACCGCCAGAAAAGTTTTTACCGTTTTCGTAAATCACTCCGTTATATCCGCCGTCGCGTTCAATAATTGTATCGTGAATATTGGCGTCACAGGAAGCCAATGTCATTTCAAAATCTTCGATGGAATTGTCCCACATTTTTATATTATTTGCCACCGTATCGCAAAACAATATAACATCTTGATCCACCACTGCAACGGAACCCGTAAACTCATCTTTGTCAATTTCATCTATCGTTTTTCCGTCAAATAAAATACTGCCTTCCCATGGCCGGTAAAGTCCGGCAATGAGTTTTGCAATCGTAGATTTTCCACACCCGGACGCTCCGACAATTGCTATTTTTTGCCCCGGCATAATCGTAAGGTTAAAATCCTTTATAAGCGGCTCGGCAAGAGGAGAATAACCAAAGGTTACGCCCGAAAGCTCAATTTTCCCGGAGAGTTTGTCGTACGAACCGTCATCCGGTTCACCGCCGCCGCGACCTGCTGTAAAACTGTCATTCGGATAATTCATCACATCTTCTATCCGCTCCATATCACAACGAAGCTCTCCGAAATTTTCACCTACAGCTATAAGTTTTCGCGCCGGCTTTGAGAACGCAGTTAAAAACCCGCTGAACGCAAGAAGCATACCTATTGTAAATGTGTTATTCATTATTAACCATACGCCGAGAGACACTACAAAAATTTCGGCAATAGATGAAACGAGCTCCGGCAGAATTCCGATTTTACAATCAATTTTTAAATATTCCATCTGTGCGGCATTTACGCTTGCGCTGTATCCTGCCCATTTTTCAAAAAAACTGTTTTCCGCACCGTTTGCCTTTATTGTTTCAATCATTTCAATGCCGGATGCGGTTGCACCCGCAAGTTTTCCCTCGTCACGCATCATAACTCTCAATATATTTGTACGCTTTTGTGTTGCATAAGCACACAAAATAATATTAAGAAGAACGCTCGTTATTCCTATAATTGTTAAAATAATACTGTATTTCAGCATTATTATAAGATACAGTACCAACATTACCGCATCAAGAGCAATAGGTGCAAATATAGTTATGAGAGTTGCCGCTATTTCGCCGTTTGATGTCATTCTTACCTGTATATCTCCCGGGATTCTCTGTGAGAAAAATTCCATTGGCAAATGCAATATTTTCCACATAAACCTACTTGAACCCGCAAGGGCAAATTTCCCGTTTATCTTATGTATTCCGACTTCCTTTGCCCCCATTATTACAGTCCATATGATTCCCAGTACACAAAGAATTGTAATAAATAAAACTAAATATTTGTCGTCGCAAATATTCAGTATAAAATCCTCAAACACCTTTGATAAGGATAAATTTAATATTTCAATCACAGATATTATGACAGTAGCAATTATTATAAATCCTACCGCCGCTCCGGAACCCAGCAGTCTTTTTTTTGTAAAAGACAGTATGCTCCTGCGTTTACCTGATTTTTCAAAACTTTCATTCGGTTCAAAGCACAGACATATTCCGGTAAAGGCATCGTCAAATTCCTCTGCGGAAACCCAAATTCTACCTCTTGCAGGATCGTTTATAAGCGCCTTTCCTCTGCGAAAACCGCATAACACGACAAAATGATTGAAATTCCAATGTATAATACACGGAAAACTGACATATGCCTTTATTTCATCAGGTTCAAGTTTGTAGGCTTTTGTATTTAATCCGTAATTATTTGCAGCCTTTAAAATATTCTTTGCATTTGAACCGTCTCTTGACACGCCGCAGTCATGTCTGACTTCTTCAAGCGGCAGCCATTTTTTATAATAAGCCAGCACCATTGCAAGACAGGCAGCGCCGCATTCAAGTGCTTCAAGCTGCATAATTACCGGAACATTTACATAACTTTTTTTTATTTGCACTGCCAATACCTCATTTCATCAAGAGGGAAACAGGAGAAACCAATGCTGTTATGACTTCTGTCTCATATATGCCGTCATCCAAATCCGAATATAAGACTGCGGCATAAGCCCAATCATTTTCGTTGTATTTTGCAATATGCGCCGCATATTCCGGCAACGCATCAGATACCTTTACAGGAATACCTGAAATATCTTTCGCTTGATATATTTTTCCGTTGATAATAAACTCCGTTTTTGCGGAAATGTTCTCTATATTTTCTTCTGCCACAAAGCATACAGCTTCGCGGTTTTGGCATACGGTTACCGCCTTTTGCGAAATTTCTACCTTTCCGAAAACTCCCCATATCAAAACCGATAAAAGTACCAAAAGACAAGCGGCGGCAATAAGCCATAAACGAATATTTACCGATCTTATGTAGTCATCTATTTTTTCGGGAGAAGAAATCTTTTCGAGGCTCTTTTTTCTGAATAGTTCTTTTTTCAAGATAACACCTCATTCCCGCTCATTCTATCGTAAGGATATCTGAAAATTCTGTAAACTCAAAAACTTCCATAACTGCACGGCTTACATTTCTTAATACCATTTTACCCTGTCTGTTCATAACTTTTTGAGCTAAAAGAAGCACACGGAGTCCTGCAGACGAAATATACTCAACATTCGCAAAATCGAATATAAGGGTTTTTACGCCTGTTATCTCCTTTTTTAATTCCGCCTCAAGTTTCATAGTTGACATTGTATCAAGGCGCCCGTTAAGCTCCATGGTAAGCGTCTCGTTATCTCTGATTTTGTTGATATTCATTTTTACGGTCATTCCTTTCACAGCGTTCAAGGTAAAAAACATATAGATTTTATCCTTCAAAGCAAAGTCAAGTTTTTTATGTTTCTTTCATTG
>CAJOPD010000064.1 GCA_905236685.1 uncultured Clostridia bacterium | reverse complement strand
GCTAACAGCACTCCGCCGCCTGCCGCGCCTCTTAATGTGTTGTGCGAAAGGCTGACAAACTTATAGTCATACTGTGTATCGGGGCGAAGTCTGCCGACCGAAACCGCCATTCCGCCCTCCAACATTCTGTCAAGCTTGCTCTGAGGTCTGTCGTCCTCCTCAAAATAGTGCAAAAACTGCTTAGGTGCGTGCGGAAGCTCTAACTCCTGCGGCTCACCTTTAAAGTTTTTCCACGCCTTTTTTATCTCCTCGATAGAAGGTTTATTTTCAAAGCTTACGAAAACCGCCGCCGTATGTCCGTTTGAAACGGGCACTCTCAAACATTGCGTTGTAATTGACGGACTTTCTGCGTCAACAATTTCGCCGTTTTCGATTTTGCCCCATACTTTAAGAGGTTCAAGCTCGGATTTTTCCTCTTCTCCGCTGATAAACGGGATAAGATTATCCACCATTTCGGGCCAGCTTTCAAAAGTTTTGCCAGCTCCTGAAATCGCCTGATATGTTGTCGCTAAAACCTTTTTAATTCCGTATTTTTTGAGCGGATGAAGCGCGGGAACATAGCTCTGGATTGAACAGTTTGATTTAACCGCGATAAAGCCGCGCTTTGTGCCAAGCCTCTTTCTCTGAAATTCTATAACTTCCAGATGCTCGGGATTTATTTCGGGAATAATCATCGGCACATCAGGAGTATGGCGATGTGCTGAATTGTTTGAGATTACGGGACATTCAAGCTTTGCATACTTCTCCTCCAATGCCCTGATTTCGTCCTTTTTCATATTGACCGCACAGAACACAAAATCAACCGATTTTGCGATTTTTTCTGCGTCGCAGGTTGCGTCCATAACAACTATGTCCGCAACATTTTGTGGGATTTCTCCCTCCATTACCCACTTTGAGCCTACTGCCTCGCGGTATGTTTTGCCTGCGCTCCTTCCCGATGCCGCCAAAACCTTTATTTTAAACCACGGGTGGTCCGCCAGGAGCTCAATAAAGCGCTGACCTACCATTCCCGTAGCGCCTATTATTCCTATATTAAAGCTTTCCTTCACAAAAATCTCTCCCTACAAAACTTTTCTTTTTCTTAATTTTAACATTTCACGCGGTTTATGTCAACATTCGCCTTACAGGTCATTCCTTATAAGGTCATCAAGCGTTTCGCGCTTTACCGCAACATAATCCTTGCCGCCCGAAAGCATTACGACAGGCGGTTTTCTCAGCCTGTTATAATTGGACGCCATAGAATAGTTATACGCACCCGTAGTAAGCACCGCGATTATATCGTTCATCTCGGGCTTTGCGATATGCACATCTTCCTGAATTATGTCACCGCTCTCGCAGCATTTTCCGACGATACTGCATCTGTAATGCTTTGGAAGTGTTGCCTTATTTGCTGTTATAACGGTATATTCCGCATCATAGAGTGCAAAACGAGGGTTATCTGACATACCGCCGTCTATTGCTACATAGTTCTTGAAATTCTTAATCTGCTTTACCGTTCCCACCGTGTAAAGTGTCATTCCTGCATCGGCAACAATGCTTCTTCCCGGCTCCATCATTATTCTGGGTTTGGGAAGTCCCACTTCCTTGCATTTTTGCGTCAAAACTTCGCCGACCTCTTTAATACTGTTTTCAATATCAAGGTCGGGCTGTGAATAAACATATCTCACGCCAAAGCCGCCGCCAAGATTGAGTATTTCAGGCACATATCCTGTTTTTTCCTCAACATCGCGGGCAAAGTCCATCATAATATCAACCGCGTCAATAAAGGTTTCCGCATCAAACACCTGCGAGCCCACATGGCAATGATAGCCCGAAAGCTCAATATTTTCATAGGAAAGCGCTTTTTGAGCAAAATCGTATGCCTGACCAGTTGCTATTGCTACGCCGAACTTTGAGTCAACATTACCCGTTGCAATCTTTTTGTTCGTATGCGTATCTATACCCGGGGTTATACGCAAAAGCACCTTTTGAGTTTTGCCCTGTTTTTTTGCCTCGGTATTTATCTTTTCAAGCTCCTCAAAGGAGTCTGCAACAAAGTAGCCGATACCTTTTTCTATCGCAAATTCTATTTCCTCCAAGGTCTTATTATTGCCGTGGAAAAAAGCATTTTTTATATCATATCCCGCGGAAAGTGCCGTATAGATTTCGCCTATTGAAACCACATCAACGCCGATACCTTCCTCCTCGGCAATTTTGTAAATGCGCTTGAAGCTCGCCGCCTTTGACGCATATATCGGCACAGAGCCCTTTCCGAAATGCTTTGTCATTGCATTCTTATAAATGCGCATCTTTTCACGGATTTTGTCCTCGTCCATCAGATAAAGCGGTGTTCCGTACTTTTTCGCAAGCTCGACTGTATCAAAGCCTGCAAAGGTCAGGTTACCCTTTTCGTTTGTGTCAATGTTGTTGCAAATTTGCATTTTTTTATCCCCCTACCGATAAAATTATAGTTTTTAAGCCTGTCTTTTATGTATATACACAAAAAAAATGACAGTCTTGGCAAGGCTATCATCAAAAGCACCGTTACTAAAAACGAATACTGATAGCTCTCCGTGCAAGCCTATTGCACGACAACACGGCAAATCTTATTTTGCCGTGCCGGATACAGTTTTTGACATAACTGCCCTCGGCACCGACACCTTTCGCACACGGCACCGCTTTGTCAAAGCCTACCCGCCGCGTGTTACTGATTGTCAAATGCGACCTCTACCAAATTGCTGTGCATTATATCACACTTTTCCCCCTATGTCAACAGTTATCAGCAATTTTATTATTTTTTTTGAATTTTACCAAAACATATTCGCTGCCAATCGCCAAAACCTCGTCCCAAGAAACAGTAATCCCTTTAAAATCGTGCAAAAACCACGAAAAACTGCTTTTTGGAATAGTGACCGAAAGGATTTTACCGCTTGCAAAATCTATGTCCATATCCCGTATATACCCTATTTGCTCCGCCGTATCGACATCAATCACCTTTTTTTGCCTTAAATCAAGACTTTTCTGCATAAAAACGCCTCCCGCAAACACCTTACGGTTATATTTATGCCGCAAAATTTGCATTTATTTTTAATATGTGATATACTGTCACTATATTTTTCTGAAAGGCATTTCTTTTATGGAACATATCAAGGCTTTAAAGAGTATGAATATAAGCGCTGCGGGCAACGGCTGCCAGCTTCGTTTCGGCGACCTCACGGGCGACGGGCATATGGATTTTCTGTTCGTAAAGCCCGCTTGCGTTTCGGACGAAAGATACTTTGCTCACAGCATAATCTGTGCCACGGCTTTTTCCGCAAACGGCGAGCTTTTGTGGCAGTTGGGCGACCCGAAATACAATTCTCCCGCTGTACGCTGCGATATTCCCGCACAGATTTACGACATCGACCGCGACGGAAAAAATGAGGTCATTTTGATAATGGGCGAGGAAATTCTGATACTTGACGGAAAAACGGGC
>CAJOPD010000063.1 GCA_905236685.1 uncultured Clostridia bacterium | reverse complement strand
GCGCGCTGCAAGCCGAGTGCCGCGCCGAAGGCGTCATAATCAAGTCCCGTATGCCCCATAAATATAACTTTATCCGAGTTTTGTATAAAGTCTTGGAGAGCGACAGAAAAGGCGCGCGTCTTAACACGGGTGCTTTTTTCGTAATCCTTTGCAATTCCGCCGAAAAAGCTGTACTGCGAGGAGTCCTTTACTGCCGCCTGGTCGCCGCCGCGTCCGAGAGCCATATCGATAGCGGCGCGGGCATAGGCGTTGTTTTCCAATATAGTTCCGCCGACACCGATGCCGATGCTGATTGTTATGGGGAGCTTTATAGCTTCGCCGAGACTTCTCACGCGCTCCAAAACATCAAACTTTTTCTGGATATAGTCCTTTAAATATCTGTGCTCGAAAAGTACTAAGTACCTGTCACGCTCGGTCTTTTTCAAAACGCCCTTGCTTTCCGAAACCCAGGCTATTATATATTTGTTCATCTTTGCCATAGTCTGCTGTGCTTCCGAGTCGTCCATTTTCTGAAAAATCTCGTCATAATTGTCTATATTTATTATGGCAATATCGGTTTTCTCATCATCATATCTTTTCCGTAATTGCTCAACTTCGGTCTTGTCGATAAAATAGAGCAAAACGGTAAAATCGGGCTTTTCCGCGGTGGAAATGTCATTTTTTATAATACCGCCGACAACATTGTATTTATGCCCCTTGTAGCTTGCGTAGGTATATATGCTTCCCGTCGATTTTAAAATTTCCGACCATTTGAGTTCAGGCATAATTTCGCTTATGATGACATTATAAAGCTCGGCAGAGCCCACCATTTCGGCAAACAGGTCGTTAAACCACGAAATCTGACCGTTAATCTGCAAAACTGCCATAGGCATAGGAAAATTGATTATCGCGTCCTCCGACATACCTTCCTTTTTTTTGGTAATCATTTTTACATATTCGGAAAAACTCGCACGGCTTTTTATTGTAAAAATAACCGTGCATATGACGAGCAGGACTGCGCCCGATGCGAAAATGACAAATTCAGGCATATTTTCGGAAATCAGACTGTAAACAGCCGCGGCAACCAGAATAAAAACCGCAAATAAATTCCCGTAAATATCTCCGCCGTTTATATGTTTTTTCATAGAAACTCCTTAAAAATCAAGCCAAAAGGCTGATATTCCAAAAATTAGCGATATTCCACTTATTGTATAATCTTACCACATATATTATAATTAGTCAATAGTCAAAAAAACTGTTGTAATTTTGGAAAAAGTGTGATATAATGACAGGAGTTATCGGGAGGTGTAAAAATGGATTTTAAAACCATATTAAACGGACGGGAATACGGCTTGCCCATCGTTGAGATAAAGAAGGGACTTTCTATTGCGGTATTTGATATGCTTTCGTCAAAAAAGCTGTCAGATGACGCCTGCACGGCGCTTTATGATAAGCTGAAAAGCTCGGGTATGGATTTGTCAAAGGTCGATACCGTGCTTTCCGCTGAAACAAAGGGCGTTATTTTGGCATACCGTATAGCAGAGTATATCGGCTGTGAAATGACAATTTTAAGAAAAGAACAGAAAATTTATCATAAAAATGTCACAAAAGGCGCAGTAAACACATATACCACAAAGGACGAACATTATCTCTACCTTGATAATAACCAGATACCCAAATTAAAGGGCAAAAATGTGCTTATAGTGGACGATGTTGTGTCAACAGGCTCGTCGCTTTCGGCTATGGAGAGCATTTTGGAGCAGGTTGGTGCAAATATTTGCGGAAAAGCTTTTGTTTTCGCGGAGGGCGAGGCGGCGGAACGCGGTGATATAGTGTTTGTAAATCCGCTCCCGCTTTTGTAGATATGAGAATGATAGGAATTATAGGTGCGATGGACATCGAGGTGGAGGGCATAAAAAGCCTTTTGCACGATGCATCGGAAGAAAAAATAAGCAATATAACCTTTGTCAAGGGGACTTTGGACGGTACAAAAGTGGTCGTGGCAAAATGCGGCATAGGCAAAGTTTTTTCCGCAATCTGCGCGCAGACAATGATTATGGCGTTTAAGCCGAGCTGCATAATAAATATCGGCGTTGCGGGCGGACTTTCAGAGAGCCTGAATGTCGGAGATATAGTGGTGGCGGACGCAG
>CAJOPD010000062.1 GCA_905236685.1 uncultured Clostridia bacterium | reverse complement strand
GATTATTTCGGGAATGAGCTGGAAAGGGGCGTATTTAAAGTCCTTCTTCTTAATTTTTTTAAACAAAAAAAGGGCTGAATAATCAGCTCTTTCATTTTTCTATTAAAACCGACGCTGTCGCGGAAATTCCTTCTTCGCGACCTTCAAAGCCAAGCTTTTCGGTCGTTGTCGCTTTCACATTTACAAAGTCAATGTCGATGCCCATAGCCTTTGCCACATTTTCACGCATTTTTTCGATATACGGCGACAGCTTGGGGCGTTGAGCAACGATTGTTATGTCGGCATTTACCGCAGCATAACCCTTGTCCCCAACAAGACGCACAACCTCTTTTAACAGCAAAATGCTTGAAATCCCGCGGTATTTTTCGTCAGTATCGGGGAAATGTCTGCCTATATCGCCGAGCGCCGCCGCGCCCAAAAGCGCATCGCAAAGCGCGTGGAGCGCAACATCGGCGTCAGAATGGCCTAAAAGTCCCTTTTCATATTCTATCTTTTCGCCGCAGAGGATTAAGTCCCGACCCTCTGTGAGCTTATGAACATCATATCCAAATCCTGTCCGTATCATTTTATATTCCTCTTTTCAAGAATTTTTTCGGCTATTATGAGGTCCTCGGGCGTGGTTATTTTTATGTTTTCATAACTGCCCTCGACGATTTTTATCTTTTTTCCTTCACGCTCCAAAACGGCGCAGTCGTCGGTAAATTCGCCTGATGCGTTCTCGTGCGCTTTTGCTATTTCGGTGCGTTTAAAAACCTGCGGCGTCTGTATTTGATAAATGAAATTTCTGTCCGCCGTTTTTGTGATAAATCCGTTTTCGTCGGCTATTTTCAAGGTGTCCTTGCATTTAACGCCGAGCGCCGCCGCACCGTGCGTTTCCGCCTCGCAAATTACCCGTTCTATGTCCTTTTCGCAGATGAGCGCTCTTGCGCCGTCGTGAATTGCGACAAATTCGCCCGTGCAGGCTTTGACCCCGTTTTTTACCGAGTCCTGACGCGTTTTGCCGCCCAAAACAACAGCCGTCACCTTTTTAAAATCCTTTAACAAGTCTCTGCATTTTTCCGTATCGTCTGTTACGACTATGATTTCATTTATTTTTTTGCAGTTTTCAAATACGCTCACGGTGTTTTCAAGAATTGTTTTTCCGCACAGCAAAAGGTATGCCTTGTTCATACCTGCGCCCATTCTTCTGCCCATTCCTGCGGCAACAATTACAGCACTTGCCATTTTTTGCACCCCTTTTAAACAGGCTGTCTTATCGCATAAGACAGCCAATTACAGCGTTTCCGCCACAGTATCCTCTAAAATGCTTTCAACATCGTTTCTGCTTACCGAGCCTGCCAGAACAATTTCGCTCACAAACATCTGTTTTGCAACGCCCAGCATCTTCCGCTCGCTTGTGGAAAGCCCCTTCTTTTTATCTCTTACCATAAGCCCCTTTACAACGCTGATAAGCTGATAAATGTCACCCGTGCGCAGTTTTTCCATATTCTCGCGGTGACGCTTGTTCCAGCTTTCGTCCTCGGCTATCGGCTCTGCCTTGAACGCAGCCAGGGCGCTTGACGCCTCCTTTTCGGAAATGATATACCTGACGCCTATGCTCTCGCAGGTATCGGTGGGAATCATAGCTACCGCCTCATCAATCGGCATTCTCATCGAAAAATAGGTGCGCTTTTCCCCTAATATTTTGCGCTCCTCAACACCTTCTATCGTGCCCGCGCCGTACATAGGGTAAAAAACCTTGTCTCCTATTTTAAACATTCCCGTTTCACCTCTTCCAAAAAAAATACTTTCGCAACAATATTATACCACATTCTTTTAATAATGTAAATGCTGTATTTGTCTTATTTTAAACGAATTTTTCGGTGTTTTTTGGTGGTTTTTATCATTTTTAAGCGGATTTTGGAGCGTTTGTTTCACGCAGGTTATTTTACCGTTACAATTTGGTGACATTTCCCTTTTCCCCCTGTCCTATACAAAAAATTATGATATAATGGTAGCTGTAAATTTGTGTTTTAGTGCAAATTAAGGATTTCACTCATCATTTACAGGAGGAATCTTATGGAAAATCAAATGACAAACTTAAAGTGCAGAAAATGCGGCGCACCGATAAGCGCAGACCAGAAAAAATGCCAAAAATGCGGCGCACCGATACTTCTCAAAGTAATGATGGAGGAGGAAAAACGCCATCTTCCCGCCAAAGAAATACGCGAAAAGGACAAGCGTATGCGTAAGGAATACGCAAAAATGAATAAAGAAAAAGAGCTGGAAAAGCAAAAAGCCGAGAAAAAACAGCAGCTCATTGACGAAAAGGCGGAAAAACAGCGCAAAAAAAATAAAAAGGAATTGGAGCTTGTTCGCGAAAAGGAAGAAAAGAAAGCGAAGCTGGCAGAGGAGAAGGCGGCAAAGCAAAAAGCAAAGGAAGACGCTGTTGCAGTAAAGAAGGCGCAAAAGGAAACTGAAAAGGCGCGGAAAGAAGCCGAAAAAACGGAAAAGAACAGCAAAATCGGCATAATTTGCGGAATAATTGCCGCTGTCATAGTTTTAGCCGCGGCGGCAGCGTTTATGCTGAGCCGTCCGAAAGACGAAGAGCCGCAGCCTTTGCAGGAAATCGAAACGGTTGAAGAAACAGAACAGCCGGAAGAGGAGCCGACAGAGGCTTATGAGGAGCCTGCGGAGCCGGAACAGCCCGCAGAGCCGGCGGAAACAGCACAAACAGCCGCACCTGCCGCACCTGTCGAGGAGAAACCGAAGGCAACTGTTACCGAACAACAGCCAAAGCGCAACATAACGCGGAACAATTACCTGTTCCCGAGCGATACCCAGTATCTCACCGAGGCTGACTTAAACGGACTTTCAAAGTTTGATACGGGGCTTATCCGTAACGAAATTTATGCGAAAAAAGGATATGTATTTAAAGACGAGCCGTACAAGAGCTATTTTAACTCGCAGGCTTGGTATAACCCAAATCCATCGGCAAAGATGCGCCTTAACGAAACGGAAAAATATAATGTCAATTTCCTTTTGGAATATGAGCGCTCGCAAGGCTGGCGGTAGAACTAAATCCCCCGAATTTGATATGCTCCCCAAAAGTTAGACACTTTTGGAGGTGCATATCATTTACGGGGGGTTTTTTAGTACAAATTTTTCGGCGTATTGCCGCCCGTTTTTATGCAAAATCGGAAAATTATAAAAAAATGACAAAAAATTAACAAAACACCTTGTAAAATTTGAATTTATGTTGTAAAATATATGCTGACAAGGAAAAGGTTTTCCTGTTTTATATTTTATTTGAATTGGAGGAATTTTAAAATGGCAGTTAAAGTTGCAATTAACGGATTTGGTCGTATCGGCCGTCTTGCATTCCGTCAGATGTTCGGTGCAGAGGGCTATGAAATTGTTGCTATCAACGATTTGACAGACCCCAAAATGCTTGCAAATCTTTTGAAGTATGATACCGCACAGGGCGGATACTGCGGAAGAATTGGCGAAGGCTTGCACACAGTAGAGGCAGCCGAAGGCGCAATCATTGTTGACGGAAAGAAAATCACAATCTATGCAGAAAAGGACGCAAAGGATTTGCCTTGGGGCGAAATTGGCGTTGATGTTGTTTTGGAGTGCACAGGTTTCTACTGCTCAAAGGAAAAATCTCAGGCACATATTGATGCAGGCGCGAAAAAGGTTGTTATTTCCGCTCCCGCAGGAAACGACCTCAAAACTATCGTTTACAGCGTAAACGAAAAAAATCTTACAAAGGAAGACAAGATAATCTCCGCAGCTTCCTGCACAACAAACTGTCTTGCTCCTATGGCTAAGGCGCTTAACGATTTTGCACCTATCCAATCAGGTATTATGGCTACAATTCACGCATATACAGGCGACCAGATGGTTTTGGACGGTCCGCACAGAAAGGGCGATTTAAGACGAGCAAGAGCTGCTGCTGCAAATATTGTTCCTAACTCAACAGGCGCAGCAAAGGCAATCGGTCTTGTAATTCCTGAACTTAACGGAAAGCTTATCGGTGCAGCTCAGAGAGTTCCCGTTCCGACAGGCTCAACTACAATCTTGACAGCTGTTGTTAAGGGCAAGGATATAACCGTTGACGCTATCAATGCCGCTATGAAGGCTCAGGCTTCCGAAAGCTTTGGCTACAATGAGGACCAGATAGTTTCTTCCGATGTTATCGGTATGAGATACGGCTCACTCTTTGACGCAACACAGACAATGGTTGCAAAGATTGCTGATGATTTATATGAGGTACAGGTTGTTTCCTGGTATGATAACGAAAATTCATACACAAGCCAAATGGTTAGAACAATCAAGTACTTTGCAGAGCTTGGCTAAAACTTAAAAGGGCTGATTATTCAGCCCTTTTTTTGTTTAAAAAAATTAAGAAGAAGGACTTTAAATACGCCCCTTTCCAGCTCATTCCCGAAATAATC
>CAJOPD010000061.1 GCA_905236685.1 uncultured Clostridia bacterium | reverse complement strand
TACTTTTGCCATTGCTTAGTCCCCCCTTTACTTCTTCTTATTTGCCATTGTTCTTGCAGGACCTTTTCTGGTTCTTGCATTATTTTTGGTATTCTGACCCCTTACAGGAAGACCTTTTCTATGTCTTACTCCCCTGTAACAGCCGATTTCCATAAGTCTTTTAATATCAAGAGAAATTTGTGTTTTAAGTTCACCCTCAACAGTATAGTTACTGATTGATTCTCTTAACTTGCTTACCTCTGCTTCCGCTAAATCCTTTACTCTCGTATCGGGATTTATACCGTTTTCTTTCAGCAATTTCTGTGATGTTTTGAGACCGATACCGTAGATATAAGTTAAACCGATTTCAACTCTTTTTTCTCTCGGTAAGTCAACACCTGCAATTCTTGCCATTTTTACACCTCCATAATAAATCTCACAATTTTTATATTATAAGTAGTACAAAGCTTGTTTATATTTTCGCTTTACCACAGATAATAATAAGTTCTTGCGGATATTTTTCCGCATATTGTGATAACCAAACATATACATTTTGATTTCATTTAAAAGCATGGATAGATTTGTCCAAGTTAAAATCAACCTTGTTTTTGTTTATGTTTCGGGTTTTCACAAATTACCATTATTTTTCCTTTTCTTTTTATAACCTTGCACTTTTCGCACATAGGTTTAACAGATGGACGCACTTTCATTTCTTTTCTCCTTCCTATTTGGATCTCCAAGTGATTCTGCCTCTTGAAAGGTCATACGGCGACATTTCAATCGTTACCTTATCACCCGGGAGAATCTTTATGAAGTTCATTCTCAGTTTGCCTGAAATATGTGCCAAAATCTGATGGCCGTTTTCAAGCTCCACCTTAAACATTGCATTAGGCAGGGTTTCCACAACCGTACCTTCAAGCTCTAATACATCTTCCTTTGCCAAGCTATTACCTCCCAATATCAAGCAGAATAGTCCAATATGGCGCGGCGCACATCAATATCCGAAATATTTTCAAAATCAAGCTCCAAGACGGTATTCGTCCTATTTATATGTTTGATTTTTTTCTTCTTCGGGTTATTTACGTGCCTTGTATCGCCGTCCGACAGATAAACAAAGTCATTTTCTATACTAAGGACGACAAAGAGTTTGCCCTTATCCCGTCCCGCTTTGGAATAAACCAACATTCCTTTGCAAATATCCATTTTGGCTACCTCTTTACAGCGTTAAAATTTCACATTCGCCTTTTGTTATCAAAATAGTGTTTTCATAATGCGCGGACAGGCTTCCGTCTTCCGTTTCTACTGTCCAGCCGTCATCAAGCTGAACTACCTCGTATCCGCCTGCATTTACCATAGGCTCAACTGCAATAGTCATACCCTGAGCAAGCTTTAAGCCTCTGCCCTTATGTCCGAAATTCGGCACATTCGGGTCCTCGTGCAAGTTTTTTCCTATGCCGTGCCCTACTAAATCGCGGACAACGGAAAATCCGTTTTTTTCAACATATTCCTGTATTGCAGATGACACATCGCCAAGCTTTGCGCCGTGCGTTGCGTATTTGATGCCCTCAAAAAAGCTCTGTTTTGTAACTTCAATGAGCTTTTTTGCTTCATCGGACACCTTGCCTACGGCATAGGTTCTCGCCGCATCGCCGTGATAACCGTCCTTTTGGGCGCCCATATCAATGCTTATAATATCGCCCTCTTTAAGCACAATGTTTTTTGACGGAATACCGTGCACAACCCAGCTGTTAGGTGACGCACAGATACTCCCCGGAAAACCGTTATAGTGCAGAAATGACGGTGTGGCGCCTTGCTTTTTTATGAAATCAAAAGCTATTTTGTCAAGTTCCAAGGTGGAAATGCCCGCTTTAATATGTTTTTCTATCTCACGGAGCGCGTCGCCTGTGATTTTTCCCGCGGCGCGCATTTTTTCAATTTCCGACCTTGATTTTATGGTAACCATATTTTTATGCCTCTTGTTTATCAAGCCCTAATGCCTCAAATACCGCATCATTGGTGATTTGTGCAGTTTTAGAGCTGTCCACGCTGATTACTTTACCCTGAGATTCGTAATACGCTTTTATTGGTTCTGTTTGTTCGTGATATACTTTAAGACGATTTTTGATAGTTTCTTCATTATCGTCGGGACGCTGTACTATCTCTCCGCCGCAGACACATCTTCCCGTTTCGGGAACGGGCTTTGTTTTGATATGGTACGGCGTTCCGCACGCCTTACACTCTCTACGCCCTGTCAATCGCTCTAAAATTACGCCTTCATCACATTCAAGCGATATTACATAGTCAATTTTTATGCCTGTTGAATCAAGAGCCTCAGCCTGCGCAATAGTACGGGGAAAGCCGTCCAAAATGAACCCGTTTTTAAGGTCATCGGCTAAAAGTCTTTCCTTTACTATTCCAACAACTACGCTGTCCGGCACCAGCTTGCCTTCATCTATATACTGCTTAGCAAGCTTTCCAAGCTCTGTGCCTTCACGCATAGCAGCCCGCAGCATTACACCTGTGGAAACTGTTTTTATTTCCAGCTGTTTTGTAAGAATTTCCGCTTGTGTTCCTTTTCCCGCTCCGGGAGGTCCAAGTAAAATTAAATTCATACTGTGCCGCCTTTCGATATTACTCTAAAAATCCCTTATAGTTTCTCATAATCATCTGCGATTCTATCTGTCTTACAGATTCAAGCGCAACGCCTTCCATAATAAGAAGTGATGTTCCGCCTATCTGCATTCCGCTTATATTGAACACAGAACCGATTATTATCGGCAGTACCGCAATTATTCCCAAGAATATTGCGCCTGCAAGATTAAGTCTTGTAGAAACCTTTGAAATATAGTCGCTTGTAGGCTTACCCGGTCTGTAACCCGGGATATATCCTCCCGATTTCTTCATATTATTCGCCATTTCAATAGGATTGAACTGGATTGCCGAATAAAAATATGTGAAGAATATTATAAGCAGGAAATAGAGAACTGCATACACGATATCCGTCCACGAAGGACCGTATGATGCCGCAAAGCAGCCCAAAACTCTATACCATACACCGCTGGTTGGCAAATTATTGCCTGTCGCAAGTCTTACAATAGTTGCAGGGAACGCCATAATACTTGACGCAAAGATGATTGGCATAACGCCGCCCGAAACAACCTTTATCGGAATATTTGTACTTTGTCCGCCGTACATCTTTCTGCCTACAACTCTTTTTGCGTACTGAACGGGTATTCTGCGCTCCGCTGAGTCAAACATTACTACAAGCACGATAGCAGCAAGCGCAATTATCAAAATTGCAATCGCAAGAGCAATATTCTTCATAGACCTTACGCCGCTTACCAAATAGTTATTGTAAACTGATACAATAGCCGTTGGTATTCTTGACACGATACCTGCAAAGATTATGAGTGAAACACCGTTTCCTATACCTTTTTCGGTAATAAGCTCGCCCAGCCATACAATGAACGCTGTGCCTGCCGTAAATGTCAGTGTGATTATGAAAAATGTCAGCACGCTCTCATTCTTGATAGCTGTAATTCCGCTTGTAACACCGATATTGTGTAGCGTTACATAAAGTCCCGCGCCCTGCACAAAGGCAAGGATAATTCCCAAATATCTTGTTATGCGGTTAATCTTTTTTCTACCCTCAACGCCCTCTTTGGTAAGTCTTTCCAAAGCGGGAATTGCAACAGCCAAAAGCTGAACAATAATCGACGCGTTGATGTATGGCGAAACACCAAGTGCCATAACTGTTGCGTTCGCAAACGCACCGCCCGTAAACACATCAAACAGGCTGAACAGGTCGGCACCGCCGCTCATAAATGCCTGCATCGCGCTCTTTGTAAGAAACGGAACAGGAACATGGGCGCCAAATCTGAACACTATCATCATCAAAAGAGTAAACCAAAGTCTTTTTCTTAAATCCGGTATTTTAAAGGCATTTCTTATAGTGTTAAACATACTAAATCACCTCTGCCTTTCCGCCGGCTTTTTCTATCTTTTCCTTTGCTGACGCAGTATAACCTGCTACTTTTACGGTAAGATTTTTTGTAAGCTCGCCTCTGCCCAAAAGCTTAACTCCGTCAAGCTTTTTGGAGATAATGCCTGCTTCCTTCAAGGTTTCAGCTGTAACTTCCGTTCCGTTTTCAAACCTTTCCAAAACTTCAACATTTACCGTAACATACTGTTTTGCAAATATATTCTTAAAACCTCTCTTTGGAAGACGCCTGTATAAAGGCATCTGACCGCCTTCAAAGCCCGGCCTTACTCCGCCGCCTGAACGGGCGTTCTGTCCCTTATGACCTTTTCCTGAGGTTTTACCTGTACCTGAACCAATACCTCTGCCAACTCTCTTTGATGCAAACTTTGAACCCTCTGTTGGTTTTAGTTCGTCCAATCTCATTTGCTACACCTCCTTTTAGTTTAGTTTCGTTAATTTTCCTCTACCTCTACAAGATGGGAAACCTTTTTGATCATACCTCTGATTTGAGGTGTATCGTTATGCTCTTTTACATCTCTGATTTTTGTAAGTCCTAATGCTGCAACTGTTGCAATCTGGTCTTTTTTGCAGCCGATAGTACTTTTTACAAGTTTAACTTTTAACATTTGCACTACCTCCTTAGCCTACAATCTCATCAATTTCCTTGCCGCGCAGTTTTGCAACAGCTTCCGCTTCTTTAAGTCCTGCAAGACCTGCGATAGTAGCCTTAACGACATTTTTCTTGTTGTTTGACCTCAGGCATTTTGTTCTTATATCTCTTATGCCTGCAAGCTCAACAACCGCTCTTACCGCACCGCCTGCTATAACTCCGGTACCTTCCTTGGCAGGCTTTAAAAGAACTCTGCCTGCACCGTATTCGCCTACTATTTCGTGTGTTATGGTTGTATCCTTTAACGGCACTGTTATCATATTTTTCTTGGCGTCCTCTATTCCCTTTCTTATAGCGTCGGGAATTTCAGCAGCTTTACCTGTTCCGCAGCCAACATGACCGTTTCCGTCACCGACTACCATAAGCGCGGAAAAACGCATTGTTCTGCCGCCCTTTACAACCTTTGCAACACGGTTAACTTCTACCAACTTTTCTTGTAAATCAAGTGTTGATGCATCTATTTTTTCAGCCACAAAATCTTCCTCCTTTAATTAGAATTCCAAGCCGCCTTCTCTTGCACCGTCTGCAAGAGCTGCAACTCTACCGTGATAAATATATCCGCCTCTGTCGAATACTACGGCTTTAATGCCCTTTTCCAAAGCCTTTTTTGCTACCAAATTGCCGACTGCTTTTGCGCCGTCAACATTTCCGCCGTAGCCTTCAAAGTCTTTATCAAGGCTTGAAGCACTAACCAAAGTAGTACCTTTTGTGTCATCTATTATTTGCGCATAAATATGATTTAAGCTTCTGTAAACGCTGAGTCGAGGTCTCTCCGCAGTACCGGAGATGTTCTTTCTGACTCTCTGATGGCGTTTAATTCTTGCAGCATTGCTGCTCTTTTTCTTTATCATTTAAGAACACTCCTTTCTATTACTTCTTCTTAGCTCCCGCTTTTCCTTCTTTGCGTATGATAACCTCATCAAT
>CAJOPD010000060.1 GCA_905236685.1 uncultured Clostridia bacterium | reverse complement strand
GCTCGCCTGCGGTTAAGTAGCTTATAAGCCCCAAAAGCGTGTAGCTTGCGCGGATTAGCCTATCCAAGCCCGATTCGCTCATACCAAGCTCCTCTAAAAACATTTCCTTTTCGTCCCCGTCAAGCTGGGCTATTTCTTCCTCGATTTTTGCCGAAACAGGCATAACCTGCGCGTTTTCCGCTTTTGCAATTTCCTTTACTTCGTTCACATACCGATTGTTTTCAATTCCCTTTTGGAAGTCGTCCTCTGCGACATTTGCAGCATATATAACGGGCTTCATTGAAATAAGGGCAATTTCCTTCATTATTTCAAGCTCATCAGCCGTATAATCGAGGCTTCGTGCCGATTTTCCTTCCTCCAAAGACGATTTTACACGCTCCAAAAGCGCAAGCTCTGCTGACAGGCTTTTATCGCCCTTTAACGCCTTTTTTGTGCGGTCAATACGCCTTTCAAGTATCTCTATATCCGAAAAAATAAGCTCCAAATCTATCGTTTCAATATCGCGGCGCGGGTTTACGCTTCCTTCGACATGAGTTATGTTTGTGTCTTCAAAACATCTTACAACATGGACTATCGCATCAACCTCGCGGATATGCGACAAAAACTTGTTCCCAAGACCTTCGCCCTTTGATGCGCCCTTCACAAGCCCCGCAATATCCACAAATTCGATGTACGCCCTGGTCACCTTTTTGGGATTATACATTTTGGCGAGCGCGTCCACCCGCTCGTCAGGCACATCTACAACGCCGATGTTTGGCTCTATCGTGCAAAAAGGATAGTTCGCCGATTCCGCTCCTGCCTTTGTTATTGCGTTAAAAAGGGTCGATTTCCCGACATTCGGAAGCCCCACAATGCCTAATTTCATTTTTGTATCTCCTTATCTTGAAACTCTTGGTTTTAAGCCATTTTCTCATTTAATATGCTTGCCAATGTACCAATTTTTGTACCAGTTTAATGTTCTCAAACCGTCCTATATAGAAGCCATCTTTTCTTTGACTTATACCACTCAAAAGCTCCTTTACCCTTAAATCTTTGCCCATAAAACCAACTCCTTTTTACTATTAGTACAAAAAGAGTTTAATATAATTCATAATTATATCATTTATTTTACTGAATTTCAATAGTTTTAGAAGCAAACTGTTCACATTCTGTCCACTACCAACCCTCGCACCATAATAAACTACCCCTAATGCAAATCAATCAACCACAAAAAGATATTGCCCCTCTCAAAAGCAGGTAGCGTATTTATGTGGGGCATATTGCCAGCCGGAAAGACTACTAAACAGTAGTGATGTCAGTCGTGCGGCAGTGAGTTCTGATTTTGGCGCTCATTTATTTTGTGATATAAGCGCGAAAGTAAGTATATTAAAATAGCACCCGTGTGGGTGCTATTTTTGTTTGTATGTATTAACCGTCTTGAAACTATTCTGTCTCTTCTTTGTCAATTTCTTCGATAAGATTATCTCTATACTGTTCGGCTTCTTCGTATGTAGAAAATGACTGCACTATATCCCACGGCACTTCATACCGCCCAAAATTCAATACAACATCTTCTGCGGAGTCACCATTATGAATCCAAAAAACAATATCGGGCTCTCCGTCTCTCTCATAATTCCAGTCATCAGGGGCAAACTCGCAGTTAAATCTTGTTTTAGACACGGGGTTGAAGCCATATAATTCATACATTGCGGATAGCTTTTGACTATTGAAATTGTCCAGCTTGCGACCACCCTGATTTATTGCTAACGGCAGAAGAGTCTTTAGGACTCCTCTCTTTTCACCACCATTAAATATTGAGACAATATTGTTGTCAGGTGTAATTGCAATACCTGCACAGCCGTCCAAAGTAATAAAAAGTTTCATTTCCTCATATTCGTCTATGGAGTGCTTTGTAACGAATGCTCCATGTGCATTTACCTTTTTAGCCTCTTCGATAGCATTATAAAATTCTTCGGGAGTGGCAACACGAATGGGGATATATTCAATTTTCTTTTCCTCAAAAGCCCTTCTAAGTTCTTCCGTTATTGTAAAATCGCCCATGCCACATCCTCTGGTTTTCTGTTATTTCTTATCGAATTTCTTATGGTGGTATCGTGAATAAGGTTTATTTCGTCTTGTGTTGCTCCCATTTTTTTCATCTCAACTATAAGCAGAGAACGGTAACGCACAATTTCGTCTTGGCAAATGTTTTTAGGAACACAAATAGATAATTGCCTTGTAAAAAACTTTTTCATAATGCCACCTCCATTCAAGCACATTATAAACCAAAATTTATAGCTTGTCAACAATTATTGAAATAAAGTAATTTACCTATACTAAATATTATATGCAAAATAAATAATATCAGTCATTTTTAGAAATAGTCCCGAATAATCTTCTCTAATTCGTCCTTTTTAATATAGTCATATGACACAGCGCATCTTTATGAAACGATAACACAATCTATATACCGTGTCAAGAATTGCGTTTTAAAGATTTTTTTCAAAATATCTTTATTATTGGCGTGTTTTATGGTATAATATGGTTAAGGGGATATAAGAATTGAGGTTTTTGATATGGGTAATAAAATTTTAATCGCAGATGATGAAAAAAATATCGTGGAATTGGCAAAGCTATATCTTGAAAGGGACGGCTTTTCTACCGTTTGTGCATATGACGGCGAGCAGGCGCTGTCCGTTTTTGAGAAGGAAGCGCCAGAGCTTATTATTCTTGATATTATGATGCCCAAAATTGACGGCTGGCAGGTATGCAGAGAGATACGCAAAACCTCGCAAATCCCGATTATTATGCTTACCGCAAAAT
Organism: uncultured Clostridia bacterium; assembly: GCA_905236685.1. Lineage (GTDB taxonomy): Bacteria > Bacillota > Clostridia > UBA1381 > UBA1381 > UBA1738. The sequence goes on along the minus strand of CAJOPD010000060.1, from coordinate 2,243 downwards.
CGGACACCTTTGACAAGGTTTTGGGCTTAGAACTCGGCGCGGACGATTATATGACAAAGCCCTTTGAGCCAAAGGAGCTTGTAGCGCGGGTTAAGGCGGTTTTACGCCGCACAGAGCCTCTTGAAGATACCGAAAAAAAGGTAGTATCCTTCCCCAATCTTTCCATAAACATTGAAAATTACGAGCTTAAAATAAACGGAGAAACGGTTGAGGCGCCGCCTAAGGAAATTGAACTTTTATATTTTCTTGCGCAAAATCCCAACAAGGTCTATACAAGAGAACAGCTTTTGGACAAGGTTTGGGGCTTTGATTATTTCGGCGATTCCCGTACCGTTGATGTGCATATAAAGCGCCTTAGGCAAAAGCTTGAAGCCGCTAACGAAAGCTGGCAGCTGAAAACCGTTTGGGGCGTTGGATACAAATTCGAGGTTAAATAGATGTTTAAAACTATTTTTCAAAAGCTTTTCTGGACAAGCACGGCAACAATTCTTGTTGTAATTATGATTATTTCCGTATCTATGTTCGGGCTGTTAAACAATTACATTGTCCACGAGCGTACCGAGGCATCGCAGAGAGCGGCAAAAAGCATAGAATATCTGACAACCGAGGTCGCTATGCAATCGGACGATTTGCGTCTTAAAATGGCGTATAATTCCACCCTCGCCTCCTGGTCTATGATTTTGGGTGCAAAAATCACCGTTACCGATATGGAAAAAAATATTTTCGCAACTACCGATAACGCCGTATCTGTACCCGATACAATCATAAACAGGGTTCTTTTGGGAGATACTGTAAACAAATTTGTACGCGGCTCCGAAAAAAGAATGCACAGGCATATTATTGGAATACCTATCACCTATCAGGGCCAGACTTTGGGCGGTATGTTCTTTTCCTACCCGCCGAGTATTATGAAAAGTACCCTTCAAGAATTTTCACATATTATTTTCATTTCACTTATTGTTGCGGTATTTTTCGCACTTATTCTGATTTATTTCGGCTCACGCTCCGTTTCAAAGCCGCTAAGGGAAATAAATGACGCTGTTTTGGAAATCGCATCTGGAAAATTTGACAAGCGCGTAGATGTTTCCGCGGCTGACGAGGTTGCACAGCTTGCGTCAAGCTTTAACTATATGGCGAATTCCTTGGAGCATCTGGAAGATATGCGCGCAAGCTTTATATCGGATATTTCCCACGAGCTGAGAACGCCTATGACTTCAATTTCGGGCTTTGTTTCGGGTATTTTGGACGGGACTGTCCCAAAGGAAAAACAGACAGAGTATTTACAGTTGGTTTTAGAGGAATCCCAACGGCTTATAAGGCTCACAAACGATATGTTTGAAATGACAAAAATGTCCTCACACGGCTACAAGCTGTCAATCAAGAGATTTGACTTTGCGGAAACCATCAGGCTTTGCATAATCGCCGCAGAGCAGAAAATCGAGGCAAAAGGGCTTAGTCTTAATGTGGATTTTGAAGAGGACAGCATCTTTGTTCTTGCAGAGCCCGACTCCATAAAGCGTGTTATAATCAATCTTTTGGACAATGCTATAAAATACAGTTTTGAAAATTCTGAAATTGAAATAAAGGTTTTTTCGCAAAATGCGCACATAGTTTTTGAAATTTCAAACACGGGGACTGGCATAGAAGAAACGGATTTACCGTATATTTTTGATAGGTTCTATAAATCGGATAAATCACGAAACCGCGAAAAATCAGGTGCGGGACTTGGACTTTACTTTGTTAAAAATATCCTTGCGCTGCACTCACAGCAAATAACCGCAAACAGCGTTTTAACAGGCGAAAATACCAGAAAAACGACCTTTTCATTTACCCTTGAAAAAGCGTAGAAAGGAGCTATTATATGGATTTTGATGTTATTATTATCGGTGCAGGACCTTCGGGACTTACTGCCGCACTTTACTGCGGGAGAGCGAATTTAAAAACGCTCATTTTGGAATCGTCCGGCGCAGGCGGACAACTTAACTACATCTATGAAATTGACAACTACCCAGGCTTTTTCGGCAAAGGCACGGAGCTTGCCGAAAAATTCCGCGGGCAAGCTTTAAAATTCGGCGGTATCTTTTCGTCTGAACGCGTTCTTGAAATTGAAATTCTTCAAGATGGCATTAAATCTGTTAAAACCCGAAAAAATGAGTACCGCGCAAAGTCCGTTATTATCGCAACGGGTGCAGCTCCGAGGACTTTGGGCGCTGTCGGCGAAAAGGAATTTACCGGCCGGGGCG
>CAJOPD010000059.1 GCA_905236685.1 uncultured Clostridia bacterium | reverse complement strand
CCGCGTGAAAAATATAATCCACGCCGGGCATAGCGTCTTTGACCGAGCGGAAATCGCGCACATCTCCTATATAAAATTTTACCTTGTTCGCACAATCGGGGTATTTTGCCTGGATGTCGTGACGCATATCGTCCTGCTTTTTCTCGTCACGGGAAAATATGCGTATCTCGCCTATATCCGTTTCCAAAAAATGCTTTAATACGGTCGAGCCGAAACTGCCCGTACCTCCCGTAATCAAAAGCGTTGCTCCGTTAAATTCTGACATTTATTTTTCCTCCTAATTTTTTTCCATAAGCATCAGCCTTTTAAAAAGCCGCTGAACAAATTTATATGCTTTTGTGCCACGGTTTTTTCGGTAAACTCGCGGATAATGTATTTTGTGGCATCATCTGTGATTTTTTTGAAAAGCTCCGCATCGTTTGCCTTTTCCATAGCCTGAACTATTGATTCTTCGCTTTTTACATCGCATAAAATACCGTATTTTCCGTATCCGAGCACCTGCGGAACAGCGCCTGAGCTTTCTCCGCCTATACACAGCACCTTTCGGCACATTCCTTCAAGAAGAATATTCCCAAAGGTTTCCTCCAACGCCGGATGTATAAGTATTGTTGCCCTGTCTATAAGGGAAATTACTTCATCGTGGCTTACGCTACCGGTTAGCTCAACGCCTTCCAGCAAATTTTGGCTTTTAAGTTCTTCCCTTATTTCTTCCGAAAATGTCCCGACCACAATCAATTTCGCATCTTGATTATTCTTTTTGTAGCGCGAAAACGCTTTCAGCAAAATGGTATTATTTTTGCGCACGGTAAACGGGCTTGTACTTATCGAGATGAATACGGGATATTTGGGATATTCCTCTCTTTTATGCAATATATTTTTCTCGTCAAGCGGATTTGGTATTATATCAACCTTTTTATCAGGATATTCTGATAAAATCTGTCTCTTTGTATATTCGGAATTTGCAATAAAATGAATTTTATCGCCGCGCATAACCTTCCTGAATATATAGTAGCTAAGTACCCAATAATACCTGCCTGACGATTTTTTTGCCAAACTCAGTATATACGGTGCCCAGTCTCTTACCGAGCAAAAGAGCGGCATTTTTTTATAAAACGGCTTGATTGCCAAAGCAAATTCATAAGTCCATTCCGCGTGTAAAATGTCAAGAGAATTAACGCTTTTTTCAATACATTTCCGTATCTTTTTCGCCATTCTCAGTCTGCCTAATGCGTGAATTTTAAATTGCGTTGATATGAAATAAATCCTTATGTTTTTCCCGTCAACATAGTACGGTTCGCCCTCAAAGGAATAGGTGGTAAATACCGTCACAAAATGCCCGAGTTCAATTAAGCCCTTAACATATGCATTTACCGAGGTCGCCATTTTATTTATATCGGGCAGCTTTGTATTACTGTCAAAATATTCCGCTACTGTCTGCGGGTTAAACGGTCCTGCTACGCCTATTTTCATACTGCCTCCTGATTTATTACATCTTTTACTTTTCGCAAATTATGTTTGCGCTGTATTTAGGGTCGCTTTGGGCAAACATTTCCCTGATTTTATCAAATTCTGCCCTTTTCCCCTTTGTTTTTTCTATAAAATCGGCTATTTTTCCGCAGGCAGTCTCCGATTGCTCCGAACCGTCTAAAATAAGCGACAGCGGATACCTTTCCATATACTTCCTGCAAATATCGTCTTCCTGCGACGAAAAATGAATTATCGGCTTTCCGTAAGACATATATGTTATCATTTTTGACGGTACGCTTTTTGAAACCGCGTTCCCGATATTTACCAAAATATCGGCGCTTTCGGTTGCCCTTTCGAGCTCTGCCACAGAAACATAACCGCACTGCCGTATTCCCTTTATTTCTTTTGCAGCCTCTTTTATTTCCTCTTCGCAGTCCCCCTTGCTGTAAAAGGAAATCTCAAATTCAAGTCCTTTTTTAAGCTCCTTTAAAACGGCAAGCATATACGAGGGGGAACGGTATTTCTTTTCCAAAAGTCCCGAATAAAGCATTGTGACCTGTGCTTTTTCTTCCCTTTTATGCTGTATTCTTTCGGTCAGCACGGGAATATCGGCAAGCCTTAACTTATCCCCGAACTTTTTTGCAAATTTGCTTTTCCAATATGTCTCGTGGCTCTTCATAATAACAACCGTATCGCAAATCGCATATTTTTGCGAAAGCCATTTTTCCGCAGCCCTGTTAAAAAATAGCGGCATTTTTGACAGCTTTATGCCGTCTACAGCGGAGTCCAGTTCATATATAACCGCTTTCACCTTTGGATATTTAATTTTAAACTGCGCCAGCGCCTGTATGCTTTCAAAAGGAAAATGCATTGCTACGACTACATCAACAGGCTCCGCGTTATGAATTTGGCACAGCTTGTCATAATAAAGAGCGGTCAAATCCTTGTCAACAGCGCTTGACATACTTCCTAAAACAATACTTGCAATACTTCCTGCTCTTCCCAATATGCTTTTTTCGGAGACGGCGGGCTTGGTTATTATATAAATTCCCTTGCCTTCCGCTTTTTCCGGGCTTTCCTCATAACTTATTATATCAACCTTATGCCCCATTTTTTTTAGTTCTTTTGCGATATTTTCGGCACAAATAGCGTTTGCCGACATATTACCGAAAAATCTGGAAAGAAAGACTATTCTGCTCATACTACCGCACCCTCAGCACCGAAAAACCGGTCAGCTTTTTTTGATTTTTCTGTTAATTTTCCCCTTTATCCTGACGGTAAGGTCATACACCCTCAGCCACAACGCAAAGTCGCGGATTTTTTTCGACTCCCCCGCCCTTATTGAATATTTATAACGGCGGAATTTTCCGTTGAACCGTTTTCCGTCAGCCTTCTCAAAGGTATCGTAAAGATATATTCCGTTTCCTTTAATCCCGTTTATTACTGCCATTTCTATCGGTCTTAAAGAAAGCTGATAGGATTTTACCGCCTTGTACGGCTTAAAATCAATCGACAGCAGGTACCTTTTGTCCGATTTGGGCTTTGTTCCCCAAAAATCAACGCACAAATCTTCCTTTTTAACGCCCAGATACTCCTCCAAGCCTTCCCTGTTCATATACTGGTCGTATTTAATGCTTTTTTCATTAAACTCGGGGAATTTAAACTCGGTTTTTCCGTACATAAGCTCGACCTGATGGTCTGTTGTGCAAAAATTGGCGTGCTCGCCCGTGTCGGAAAAGTTTGTTGAATAGCTGTAATACGGATAAACAAAGTACTTGTCCGCTTTAATCAGATATTTATCGTGATATTTGAGCCACGAGCTTTCGGGGAAAGTCAAAAGTGCATAAGGTACATCTTCATTATCCTTTTTAAAGTCCTCATTATCTTTCAGCCATTCCTTAAATGCCGCCCACTTGCGATTTGTCCATACCTCGCCCCAAGACTGCGCGATTTTCATAAAATATGTATCAAATTCGCCGTATTTTTGCGGCTCAAACCTTACAACCCAGTCGAGCCAGTTCTTTTGAAATCCGTAAAGTGAAATTCCTGCGACATTATCGTCATCAAAATAGAAGTCTGCCGCCGCATACGCATAGCGGTAAAACGAACTGCTTAAATATATATCATCTTCCAAAATGGTGACAATATCGTACTGCTCCGTAAAATCTCCGCAAGACAAGATATGCTTTTTAAGACCCTGCCTTTCGGGAAATGTACGGATATGTTTTTCGCCGAATTTCCAGGTATATTCCTTTGCGAACTGCTCAATTTCATCAGAGCCCGAGCGGTCAATGCTGAATATCAGATGAATATCGTTCCGCCCCGCATAATCGGCTGTTTCAAGACTTTTTAAAAGGCGCCTAACTCCGCCTAAGCGGTTATAGCATACCAAAACAACAGCAAAACTTTTCATCGTCACTTTTCCTCTTTATCAAAACATTCTTCCGCCAGTGCGGCAGGGTTGTTAAAAAGATGCGCATATCTTTGCACCTTTTCCTCTTGCCATTCCCACCATTTAAGCTTTTGAAGCTCGGAAACGGTTTTTTCATCAAACCGATACCGTATAATCCTTGCAGGATTTCCCGCAACAATGGCATAAGGCGGAACATCTTTTGTCACAACGGCTCCCATTCCCAAAACGGCGCCGTTTCCTATATGAATTCCGCCCTTTATAATTACATTATCGCCTATCCAGACATCATTGCCTATGTCAAGACACAAGCCGTTTTCATCTGTTATAATCTCGTTAAAATCATAGTCTTTATTAAAGGTTTCGCCGTGCTCCGCCGAATTGTAGAATATATGGTGCGTTGAAACAAAATCAAGCGGGTGATTGGAATAGACCAGCTTTATATTGCTCCCGATTGAGCAGTATCTTCCGATTTTTGCGTTCGCAAACTCATCTTTATCGCCTAAAATTGTAAAAAGTCCTATTTTTACATTTTTAAGGTAATTTTTTGCGCCTACTCGGTTTTTTCCTTCAAAATCACAGCCGCCCAAAATTGTTGTTGCGGCAGATATTGACGCCTTTTTCCTGAATTTGCACTTATAATAAATACAAATAGCCCGTTTAGCTAAGCTTTTTATCATTTGCGCGCTCGCCTCCTGTTCTTATGGAATAGAGCATTAAAGACAAGTAAAACCAGAACGCCCTGTCAGTAAGATATGAAGCCGACACCATAAGTTTTACAAAAATTGTCGTAAATGCCGAAATCCACAAAAGCAGTTCAAACTGATTTCCCGTTCTTCTTATAGCGCGGTAGCTTTTGAAAATGACAAATAACAACAACAGCAGCAAAACGGTACCGATTATGTATCCGTATCCCAGCAGGAATTCCAAAACAATATTGTGCGGATAATATATTCCGCTTGGATATACAAATATGCCGTTTCCGCTCGTACTGGTTGCGGCGATAGACATTCTGTAAACCTCTAACCTGTCGTCAAAGTGAAAAATATCACCCTCACCCGAAGAACCGAGTAACATTCTTACTGTTCTGCTCGAAAAATTATGCGCTTCCAAGTAATTTCCGATTAGCATAAGTATTCGATTGAAGTTGAGGTAAACAAAAAATGCAACAATTATACCAACCGTTAATATAGCAAACTTTTTGGGACTTAGTATCGGCTCTTCATTGATGAAGAAGAAGATAATTGCCGAAATACAAAGCTGCAAAAGTGCGCCGCGGCAGCCGCCTATAAATATTAGCGCCGCGCATATGATAAACATATATAATGCCTTTTTCTTCTTCTCGATGAACGCCATATACATTATAATAAGTATTGACGGCATTGCTTCATACGCAATCGTCATATAAACCGAAACATTTTTTGCGCCGAACTGCAAAAGCATAGTTATTATGTAAGCTATACCTACGGCATAACTGTATTTTTCGCAGTAATACCTTATCCACTGCATACTTTCGCCTGTTAAACACATACTTATAAAAAGTATTGAAAGAGACAGTACAATAAGCTGGAAAAACTTGGACTGGGCTATTTCCAAAACACTTCCCGAAAGCTTAAAAACCGCATGAACATCGGGATATAAAAGCAGTTGAAGAAAAATCGCGATACACACTATGGCAAATACCGTTAATGTTTTTTTAAAGTTCTGAAAAATTGCGACAAAAAGCACATAGAAACCGAACAAATAAACAACCGCATAAGTCAAGTTGGAAATTGTTGATTTCCCTGACAGTGAAAGAATTTCGTTTATATACCCAGTAATAATCGGCAGAAAAAACATACTGCAAAACAGAAAGCTCAGATATTTGCTTTCTTCCTGTTTGTAAATTCCCGCCGTATTTTGTTTGTCCATATCATACTCACCCGATTTCTTTATCCTTGCCGCAAATGCGCCTTGCGGCAGTATACTATTTCAGTGCCTTGGTACGCTTTCCGAACAGAAGAAAACGCAGGACAGAATTTTGATTTAGCAAAACTATGATAACCGCCGATAAAAGTATTGTCGCAAAATAGTTTAAAGCAACGGCTGTCCCTCCCTCTATCGTCATAAGGGACAAACTCTGCGATACCTTAAACGGCACTAATATCAAATAGTGAACAACATATATTTCCAAAGAATGAATTCCGCACCAGACGGCAAATTCTTTCACATTTTTAAGTTTAATTTTATCTTTTAATCTGTAAAACAATCCGAAAATTGCAATACAGCCTGCAAAAGACGCTATCGCCCGAATAATAACCGCACCCGCGGCACCGTCGGACAGTCCGTAAATGTTATACTTTGCAAGCAGGGTTATCCACACCGCTGAGCATACCGCAACAACAGCCTCAACCGTCTTTATTCCATAACATTTCTCCAATATACTGTCCTGATATTCTCCGTATAAATATCCCGCAAAATAGAACGGCATATAATAAAGAGTAAGCTTTATGCCGAAAAAGGATAGTCCCGCTTTCATACCTACCGCCAGCAAAGCCGCCATACCGAAAGCAAAAACTGCCGCCGCTATCGCAACTTTACCCGTCTTTTTTTTCGCAAGCTTTTCTGCAAAAAATTGGGATATGCCAAATATTATGCTTATTGTCCATATTGCAGTCAAAAACCAATATCCGCTGTCCATATTCCAAAGCAAATACTTTATATCAAGCAAATGCTTCTTTCCAAAAATCAGACCTCTTATCAAAAATGTCCATACCGCCCACGGAAGAATATAGGAAACTGTTCTTCTTTTAATGAATTCTAATAAATCTCTCCAAGTTCCCGCTTTTCTGCTGTACCTTGTTACATACCCCGATACAAGAATAAACAATGGCATTTGAAGCGACCATATTATGTTATATAAAAAACTCTGTTCGCTGTCCTTTGCGCAACCCGTCATAGTATGACCGAGCACTACCATAAGCATAGCAAGTCCGCGGATAACATCAATATATTCGTTTCTTCCCGCGCGCTTTTGATTTTTTTCCATAGACATTAGTCCTCACTGTAAAAGGTTATTCCGAATTTTGCCAGTATTTTTTTGCCTGCTATAAACATTTTTCTCGGCATATACCAGCTGATGTAGTCCATAATATCAAGTTTTATTTCTGTAATTCTGCTTATCAACGGTCTTTTTCCGATGTCAATACCGTTTTTCTTAAAATATCTGTTTGCTTTATGCAAAACCTTGCCTTTTCTTACAACATCTAAAATAACAAATGCACCTGTATGGCTGAACTTGCAATTTGCGCCCAAATCCTTCGCATAATTTGTAAGCGACGGCTCATAATACCAAGGGTTCATATCCGCCTTTACCGAGTTTGACAAAAACTCCCTGTTCCATATCGCAGGATAAAGCGTCACGGCATATTTTTGAGAAAGGTCGATAGGTTCAAGTATATCGATAGCTGTAAAACGCCGAGGGTTTGTCTTTCTTCTTTCGTAAAGCATCAAGTAGTCAATATGCTCTTTTTCGGCACGCTCGGCAAGATAATTGAGTTTTGAAAAATCGGTTTTTTCTATCAAAAAATAGTCGTCAAGCGTTACAAGAACATAATCTTTATCAATTTTGCCGAGTGCATATTTAAGCCGCATCGGAAAATCGAAATTTTCGCCCGCAACAATGATTTCCACTCCGTCATAGCTCTTATCGGTCGGCTTGTCGGTTACCATATAGGTTTTCCAAAGAGGTCCGTCCCAATTTTTTTTATAAAGCTCAATATGCGTATCCCAAAGGTCAGAAAATTTATCGCAGGTGCTTATGACAAGCGCTATATTATCCATAATTATCCTTCCTCTATAAGCTTTTTGAACATAGTCTCGGACAAGGCTAAATTTCTGTCCTTATCGTGATGTTCAAGCGACATTTTTTCCGATTGCTCATATAATCTTTTTTGCAGTTTTTCATCATTTATAAGCTCTTCTATCCGCTCTCTTAATGACGATTTGCTGTCGCAGACTACCGCACAGCCTGTTGATGCAATATATTCTATAACTCCGCAATCCATCGATCCGTAGGCAATAATCTGACTGCCTGACGCCATTGCGTCCGCCGCCTTTGTGGAAAGCGAATACCTGGTTATCCTGACATCGCTTTTTGAAAATCCCTCGGCTATCACGGTGATATCGCTGTCATATATGACCTTTTCAACCTCGCTGTAAGGAATTGCACCTTTATAGTCAATGCCGCGCTGTCCCTTCAAAACCTTTATATACTCATTTTTCGTTTCCGCCGAATAAACTTCAAGGCGGTAATCGGGATTTATCTCATAGAGCGCCCTTCCTATCTCGGCAAGCGACTTATTTCTCCCTAATCGGATATTGCCGCAATATGTAATGCGCGGATTGTTCCTGTCTATCGGCTTAAAGGGTCTGCGTCCGATTTCCGAGGTCAGATACACCGTCTCCCCGTCAAGCCCGAACTCCCTGTTATATTTATCCCTTATCTTGTCGCCTATATAAATAGCGCTCCCTCTATGCTCAAAAACCCTTCTTACAAGCTTTTTGTATTTACTGCGGTATATATAATAAAAGGGCGACAGGGAAAATTTTTCGTTAAAATAGTAGTCGTCGCCTATGCAGGACATAACGGGTATATTATACTTATCGGCTATGAAAAGCGCGATTTCCAATATGAAAAAGTCATCGGAAAAGGCAATAAACACACACTCGGGCTTAAATTCCTCCACCCAGCTTTCAAGCTGTTTTGTGTACCAGTATTTTTTCTTCCACACCCACTTACGCAAAAGATATTTTAATGGTGTGTCTTTGCTCCCCAATTTATAGAGGTAGCTCACAAAAGAGCTGCCGACCTCCAAATCGTTGTTTTCCCAGTCGTCAGGCAAGTCCTTATCGTCAAAAATTACGCCTGCCTCATCTATGCGCCCAAACCGTTTTTTGAGCAGTCTTTGGTCTGTTATCTGATAAAGGGAGCCGCAATGTCCCTTTACTGGCGTTTTTGTATTTGAAAAAATCTGGCGGATATTTTCCTTTTCCCAGTTGTGAAAATACGCGTCAAAAGCCCTTGACGAAGTATTTTTGTTATAGGGAATTGTGCCTACAATAAGTATTCTGCCGTGCTTTTCCATTACTACCACTTCTTTTTAAGTAAAAATGCGTTTTTTTGATTACTTTCTTGCGAACAGCTTAAAAACTGCGCCTCTCAAACTATTTGGCATTAAAACCTGCACAGCAAGCCGTTCCGCAACATTTATAAAGTATCTCGGATAAGAAATAAGTCCCTTGTCATACATAAGCTTTTGTATGTCTCTTTCGCTTTTAAAATACTTTTTGCCGCCGCGCCGCTTATACATTTCCTTTCCTATCCTGACATTTACAAGCGTTTCCGGCAGGTTTGCAAACTTTTTGCCTGAAAGGGCAAGCCTTATCCAAAGGTAATAGTCCTCGTTCCAAAACCATTCATGATAATTTCCCGCTTCCAAAACATCGCTTTTTTTGAACATTACCGTCATATGATTAAAGGGGCATCTTTTTTTCATATACGCCTTGATTTCGGCGTCACAGCAAGGGACAACTCTCTTTCCAGTTATATTTTCCGTAGTTTCGATAAATTCTTCTATCTGACCGCCGACAATAGACAGCTCTTTGTCCTCACGAAACATTTTAAGCTGTTTTTCGCACCTTTTTGGCTTTGATATATCGTCTGTATCCATACGGGCGACAAGCTCGTTTTTGCACGCAGCTAAGCCCTTATTAAGCGCCCGTCCCAAGCCGAGATTTTTTTCGTTTACTACAATGTTGAAAAGACCTGTATACTTTTCTTTGTATTCTTCTGTAACAGCGTACAAGTCCTCGGTAAGAGGACCGTCCAAAACCAGCACTATCTCGTCAGGCTTTGCCGTCTGATTTAGCATTGAATTTAAGGCAAGCCGCAGATATTCCGGCTTTTCCTTTTCATAAAGGGACATCAAAACGCTGTATTTTTCCATAGCTATTCCTCATTTTGCGCGTTAATCAATTCTTTGGCATATTGCTGCAATTCGTCATATTTTTCCCGTGTCACTTTTCCCTCTTTCAAAAGAGCGTCACCGTAATCGAGCGCCAAATCCACTTCTGCCTTGTTTTCCTCCTTTTTAGCGCAGATAAACGCCTGCATCACAGTTTTGAAAATAAGGCGCACATCGCCTAAAAAGGTTACTTTTTCGATATATTTCAAGTCCCAGTTTATCTTTTCTTCCCAAGTTACAGCATTCCGCCCGTTTACCTGTGCAAGTCCCGAAAGTCCCGGCTTTGCCGTATGTCTCATTCTTTGCTCATCGCTCATAAATACCATATCGCGCACAAGCTGCGGTCTGGGACCTATCACGCTCATATCGCCCTTTAAAATGTTAAACGCTTCGGGAATTTCGTCAAGAGATGCTGCGCGCAACAATTTGCCAAATCTGCCCAGGCGCTCTCTGTCCGAAAGCAGTCTGCCGTTTTTGTCCACCGCCTCGGTCATCGTTCTGAACTTGCAAAGATAGAATATTTTTTCCTTGCCCGTTTTTTTATCAATCATTCCGGGGCGTGCCTGCTTAAAAATGACAGGTTTTCCCAGTCTTATTCTTACTAAAATTGCTATAATCAAATAAAGCCAGCAAAATACTATCATAGCGAGCAGAGCGCATATGATATCAAAAGCTCTTTTTATATATTTTTCATAAAATCCCATTTTTCTTTGTAACAACATTTTTCCCTCGCCATCTGTTTCGGACTTTACAGCACTACTATTTTCAATTATATCAGTTTTGTCGGGCATTGTCAATGTTTTTGGCTATTTATTGCATTATTTTCAAAATTGGAAAAATATTTTAGTAATAATTTGCGGTTAATGTCAAAAAATAAGCCTGTAATCGCTTTATTTGCGATTGCTTTATATAAAAATAGAATGTTGAAGGAGAAGAAACAATGAGCAGATCAAAGATCAATGTACCTGAGGCAAAGCAGGCAATGGACAACTTCAAGATGGAAGCTGCCCGCGAAGTAGGCGTTGATTTGAAGAACGGTTACAACGGTGACTTAACTTCAAGACAAGCTGGTTCTGTCGGCGGTCAAATGGTCAAGAAGATGATTGAGGATTACGAAAACAAAATCAAATAACAATGATTAAAGTAATCACTCCGTTTTCACTTTTGAATGATGATTTTGAAACAAAGGACGGCAGAGTATTCCCCGCTTTCAGCGTGCGGAACTATGATAATACGGGCACTGGCGGCTCGCAAATACCGTTTTTGGTTTTATTTACCGATAAAAATCCGTAAATAAGTCATCATTTGTGAAAACAAAAAGAGGCAGGAGCTTTCGGAAAACCCTAAGCTTCTGCTGTCTTTTTTTATAAAATAATTGATTTTTCGTAAATTTGTGGTATAATCGGGCTATAATTTGATTTTTCTAATTCTATATGTTATAATGGGATAATCCTTTTGAATTTGGAGGAATTTTTGATATGAATATAATTATCGTAGGCTGCGGCAAGGTGGGACAAAAGCTTGCCGAAAAGCTGTCTCAGGAAAAGGAGCACAACATAACCGTAATCGATTTAAGATACAATGTTGTGCAGGATTTGATAAACGAATATGACATAATGGGCGTATGCGGAAGCTGTTCCGACCTTGATACTCTTACCGAGGCGGGCGTTGAAACCGCCGACCTTTTAATCGCCGCGACAGGTGCAGATGAGTTAAATCTTTTGACCTGCTTTATGGCAAAAAAGGCGGGCGAATGTCAGACTATTGCAAGGGTGCGAAATCCCGAGTATGCAAAGGAGCTGCACATATTCAAGGAGGATTTGGGACTTGCTATGATTATAAATCCCGAGGACACGGCGGCACGGGAAATTGCCCGTATTCTGCGGTTTCCGTCGGTTATAAAGATAGACACCTTTGCAAAGGGCAGAATTGAAATCTTAAAGTTCAAGGTATCCGCCGATTCACCCGTTGCAAATATGAAAATCGCCGATATGAGTATGAAGTTCGGCGGAGATGTTTTGGTCTGCGGAGTTGAACGCGGCGAAAATGCTTACATACCGAACGGCGATTTTGTGATAGAAAACGGCGATTTTGTGAGCATAGTATCCTCACCCGAGGGCAGTGTCGATTTCTTTAAAAAGATAGGCGTTAAAACCAACCGCGTGAAAGACACTATTATTGTGGGAGGCGGCGCGACCGCATATTATCTTGCAAAACGGCTGATTTCGGCAGGGATAAGAGTTAAAATCATCGAGCAGAACGCTTTAAGATGCGAAAAACTCTGTGAGCTTCTGCCGAAAGCGTCGATAATCAATGCTGACGGCACGGAAAACCGCGTACTTTTGGAGGAAGGGCTTGATAAGGCGGAGTCTTTTGTAACTCTTACCAACATTGATGAGGAAAATGTACTCCTTTCCCTCTTTGCCAAAACGAAAATGAAGGGGAAAATTGTCACAAAGGTTAACAGGATAGCCTATGACGAGGTTATAGATGGGCTTGACCTTGATACCGTTATTTACCCGAAGAATATCACCGCCGATTACATTGTCCGTTTCGTGCGTGCGAAAAAGAATTCTATGGGCAGTAATATCGAAACAATGCACCTTATTTTAGACGGAAAGGCGGAGGCTCTGGAATTTCGTATTCAGGAGAATTCTCCTATTGCAAATATACCGCTTGAACAGCTGAAATTGAAGGATAATACCCGTATAGCGTGCATAAACCGCAAGGGCGTAATAATAACTCCTCACGGAAAAGATGTTATCAAGCCTAAGGATACGGTTATTGTGGTAACTACACACAAGGGCTCGCAGGATATTTCGGATATTTTGTTATAAGGACGCGCAGAAATATGAATTATAAAGTTATTATACACACACTCGGCTGGGTACTTATCGTTGAGGCGGCGGCACTGGTACTTCCCCTCATATGCGCAATTGCATTTTCCGAGCCGTACATTCTTACATTTGTTATATGCATACTTTTATGCGGAACTCTCGGAGGGCTCTGTATTCTGCCAAAGGTCAAGAACAAAACTATGTTCTCAAAAGAGGGGTTTATAATAGTCGCTCTTTCCTGGATAGTGATGAGTATTTTCGGCGCTTTGCCCTTTGTGATTTCAAAGAGTATCCCAAACTTTATTGACGCTTTCTTTGAAACGGTGTCGGGCTTCACCACAACAGGCGCTTCAATACTTACCGATATTGAGGCTCTGCCAAAATGTATGCTCTTTTGGCGCAGCTTTACCCACTTTATCGGCGGTATGGGCGTTTTGGTATTTTTGGTTGCAATTCTTCCCCTGTCGGACGGAAACAATCTTTACCTGATAAAAGCAGAAAGTCCCGGACCGTCTGTGAGCAAGCTTGTTCCGAAAGTTAAATCAACCGCAAAAATTCTCTACATAATGTATTCTATTCTGACCGTTATAGAGGCGCTTTTCCTTTATGCAGGCGGTCTTGATGTCTTTTCCGCGCTTACCCTTTCCTTCGGCACGGCAGGTACGGGAGGCTTTGGCATATTGAACTCGGGGATTTCGGAGTATTCTCCCTATGTGCAGAATGTAATAACGGTATTTATGATTTTGTTCGGCATTGATTTTTCCCTTTATTACCTGCTTTTGCTCGGAAAAATCCGCTCTGCGCTGCGCTCGGAGGAACTTCGCACATATCTTGGCATAGTTTTTGTTGCGATAGCCCTTATTACCGTTAATATCCGACCTCTTTACAGCACGATAGCCGAAACTCTGCGTTACTCCGCCTTTCAGGTAGCGGCGCTGATTACCACAACAGGTTATTCAACGGCTGATTTTGATGTCTGGCCTGAATTTTCAAAAACCCTTTTGGTTACGCTTATGTTTATCGGCGCATCTGCGGGCAGTACGGGCGGCGGAATAAAGGTTTCGCGGATAATGATATTTATTAAAAGCATCTACAAGGAAATCAGGATTGCAGCGCACCCGAAAAGCACGCACAAGGTTACGATGAACGGTCGCCCCGTTGAACACACGGTAGTCCGTGCCGTAAATGTCTATATGGCGGCATATATTGTGATTTATGTTGCTTCAATACTTATCATAAGTCTTGATAATATGGACTACACCACAAACTTTACGGCGGTGGTTGCAACTCTTAACAACATCGGTCCCGGACTTGCCAAGGTCGGTCCTACACAAAATTTCAGCATTTTTTCAACATTTTCAAAGATAATTCTTTCCTTTGATATGTTAATCGGAAGGCTTGAAATCTTCCCGATTTTAGTACTTTTCTCGCCGAGTGCGTGGCGGAAATGAACAAAATATTTTCTGTCCCTGCTTAGTTTTAAGCAGGGATATTTTTTTTGCAAAAAGTATAACTTCTCCAAAAATTGAAAATAATAATAGTATACATATTCTCCGACAATCTCCTGTTACATACTTGAAAAAAAGGGGGATTTGTATATGAATAAGGTCGAAATCTGCGGTGTCAATACCACAAAGCTTCCGACGCTTACCCGTGCGGAAAAGGAGGAGCTTTTTGCAAAAATAAAGGAAGGCGACAAAAACGCCCGCGAAATTTTTATACGAGGAAATCTCCGTCTTGTTTTGAGCGTAATCCAGCGGTTTTCAGGACGCGGTGAAAATGCCGACGATTTATTTCAGGTCGGCTGTGTGGGCCTTATAAAAGCGATTGATAATTTTGATACCTCTTTAAATGTCCAGTTCTCCACCTATGCCGTTCCGATGATTATCGGCGAGATACGGCGGTATTTGCGGGACAACAATTCTATCCGCGTAAGCCGTTCCTTAAAGGATATTGCCTATAAGGCGCTTTACGCCAAGGAAAGCCTTATAAATGCAAATTCAAAAGAGCCTACCGTTCAGGAAATTGCGCAAAAGCTGAACATTCCAAAGGAAGATGTCGTTTTCGCACTTGACGCAATATGCGAGCCGATAAGCCTTTTTGAGCCTGTTTATCACGACGGCGGCGAGGCGATTTTCGTTATGGACCAGGTGAAAGATACCAAAAACACCGACGAAAACTGGCTTAGGCATATAGCAATATCCGAGGCGATGAAACATCTTTGCGAGCGCGAAAAACATATTCTGGATTTGCGGTTTTTTCAGGGCAAAACGCAAATGGAGGTTGCAGATGAAATCGGCATTTCTCAGGCACAGGTATCACGGCTTGAAAAGAGCGCTTTAAAGCATATGCGGAAATATATTTGAAGGCAAACGCCTTCTTTTTTTGTTCTATTTTTTACGCCCCTGCAATAGTATATTGTAAAAGAGGTGGACAAAATGTTTACACTTGCCAAAGAGGATACCGACAGCTTAAAAGCTCTGCTTTCCGCAATACCCGAGCGTATACGCGGATACATTGATTATGCCGATACGGACAGGCTTTTGGAGCTTCGCCTGCGCTTAGGCGGAAGGCTGTGCGCCGTGTATCAGGACAGAACATCGTTTATATCCCCGCCCGAAAAGGATCGCGCCATAATTGTAACCGAACGGGATATAAAAAGGGCTTTGGAGCTTGTGACGAATTTTTCGATGTACGCATATGAAAACGAGATACGCAAAGGTTTTGTCACGCTTTCGGGCGGACACCGTGTCGGCATATGCGGAGAAGCGGCTGTTTCAGGCGGAAAAATAACCCACTTAAAAAATATTCAGGCGCTTAACTACCGATTTGCACGGGAATTTGTCGGCTGTTCCGACAGTATTATGGGCAGAATTTTTAAAGACGGTGAAATAAAAAACACCGTTATAGTTTCTCCTCCAATGTGCGGCAAAACCACGCTGCTTCGGGATATTGCGCGAAATCTCTCCCTTTTGGGAAAGCGTGTGTCCATTATAGACGAGCGCGGCGAAATAGCCGCCGTATCGGGCGGAAGCTCGCCCTTTGATTTGGGCTACGGCTGTGATGTTTTAAGCGGTGCGTCAAAATCGGACGGTATGCTTTTTATGCTCCGCTCTATGTCACCCGATGTCATTATAACCGACGAAATCGGGACAGCGGACGATTTTTCGGCAATATCGGAAATAAAAAAGCGCGGCGTAAGCGTTATAACAAGCATACACGGCAGAAATCTGACCCTTTCCGAATTTGATGTGAATGTAAATCTAAAAGGAATTGGCGTATATGATTAAGTTTTTTGGCGCCGTTTTAATAATTCTTTCCTTCGGCATATGGGGCGTTTCAAAGTCGGAAAAGCTGAAAAAAAGATGCGACAGCCTGCTTTTGATTATTTCGTCCCTAAATCTTTTGGAAAATGAAATAGCGTTCAGCGAGAAGGATATTGCCTCAGCGCTCTTGTCGGTCGGGAATATGGAAAATCTGCCCCTTTTTGTGACGGTTTCCGAAAATCTTAAAAATTCATCTGTGTCTGAGGCGTTTTCTCTTGCGCTTAAAAATTCCGATATCTGCCTTTCAAAATCGGACAGGGAATTGATTTTTGAATTTTCCAAGAGCTTGGGCTCGCTCGGAAAAGAACTGCAAATAGGCAGTATTCATCATACAAAAGAGCTTTTGACATCAGCCCGCGTTTCCGCCTGCGAGGAATACGGAAAATACGGAAGGCTATATCGGAGTATGGGAATTTTACTCGGATTTTTAGTTGCAATAATTCTAATATAGCGAGGAAAAAAATGAATGTTGATTTGATTTTTAAGGTTGCGGGCGTTGGCATTGTTGTCGCCGTACTAAATCAGCTCCTTATCCGCTCGGGGCGCGAGGAACAGGCGCTTTTGACCACAATTGCGGGGCTTATTGTCGTGCTTTATGTGCTTACCTCGGAGATAGGCGGTCTTTTCGAGTCGATAAAGCAAATTTTCGATTTATAGTTATGGATATTTTCAAAATTGCTTTGATAGGCGTAATCGGCACATTTTTGTCTATGACGGTGCGCTCTTACAAGGCGGAGCTGGGCGTTTTGACAGCGCTCACCACCGCATTTTTACTGCTTTTTTATACTGTGCCCGCCCTTAATGATGTTGTAAGCGAAATAAAAAGCCTCGCAGAAAACGCCTCGATAGACAGCATTTATATAAAATCCGTAATCAAAATCATAGGAATTGCATACATAACCCAGTTTTCCGCCGAGCTTGCACGGGACGCAAACGAAACGCTCCTTTCAAAAAAGCTGGAACTTGCAGGCAAAATAGGCATTATTGCACTTATGATGCCGATTATAAGCAGTCTTTTAACCGCAATTTTAGATACACTTGCCGATTTTTAGGAGCAAAAATGAAAAAAATCATAATATTTGTTTTTATTTTTTTGACAGCTTTTTCCGCCGTATATGCGGAGGAATATGAAATAAAAGGAAATGATGTTTATAATCAGACGGTAAAAAGCGTCACCGACGGAAGCTTTGACTTAAACCCCGTAAAGCTTATAAACAGCCTTTTAGAGAGTTTTTTTTATGAGCTGAAAAATACGAAAGGGCTTTTGAAAGCCGTTTTGATTTTGTCGGCTGCGGCGGGGCTTGTGCGGATTTTGTCAAGCTCCTTTAAAGGCTCTGCCGCCGCTGATGCGGCAGGTCTTGCCTGCTTTTTAGTCATATCCCTGCCTTTAATCAAAATCTTTTCCGAAATCGCAGGCTACGCCGCACAGACGATACATAACATCTGCGATTTTATAACTAAATTTGAGCCGATTTTCATATCAATGCTAATAACAAGCGGTGCCGTAACTCAGGCGGCGGCATTTCAGCCCGTGCTTGCCGCAAGCGTTTATGTCTCGGGGCTTTTAATGGACAAATGTATTCTGCCGATTTGCTGTTTTTCCGCAATTCTTGCTTTGGCGGGAAACATCAGCGACCGCATTGAGATAGGCACGCTTACAAAATTTCTTTTTTCCGTTTCCAAATGGCTTTTAACGGGACTTCTTACCCTGTTTTCCGCCGTTTTATCGCTTTACGGCTTTACCACAAAAGCCTTTAACACGGTTACGGCAAAGGGTTTGAAATTTGCGGTGGGAAGCCTTGTGCCGATTGTAGGCGGAATACTTTCCGACACCGTGGAAACGGTTTTATCGGGCGCAAACTTGTTAAAAAACGCCGTGGGAACAGCGGGAATGGTCGCTCTTTTTACTATGGCGTTTTCACCCGCGCTTAAAATCCTTATAATGATGCTTTTTTTGAAGGTTACCGCGGCAATTATCGAGCCTTTTTCCGAAAAGCGCATTGTAAATATGCTGCTTGCAATATCCGAATCGGTTAAAATGCTCTTTTCAATGGTTATCGCGTCAACGCTTTTATTTGTCATATCAATCGGCATAATTCTTTTGTCATCGGGGGTGAGCTTTTGAAGGGCTACATAATAAGCATCTGCACAGCGGCAGTTATCGTATCGCTGGCAGATATACTCGCCCCAAAGGAACATCAAAAATATATCCGCGTACTTTTGGGCTTTTTGATAATGCTTGCCATTTTATCGCCTTTGCCGAAAGTCAGGCAGATGAAACTTGAACCGTTACAAAGCCGGTCCTCCGAAAACACCGCCGTTTTTTTGGACGGCGTTTCCGCAAAGCTGAAAGAAAATATTGAGACGGATATTTCCGAACGGTTAAGGGACGAATTCGGCATAACCGCAAAAGCCCAAGTCCTTTTGGATATAGATGACGAGCACAGAATACGGGGCGTTACCGAAATAGCGTTATCGCGGAAAATCCCCGAAAATGCGGTAAAAAGACTTAGCGAGGTTTACGGCTGTGACAGAATTGAATTCAAAATTAAATGATTTTTTATCAAAATATGTGAATAATAAAAGCCTGTATATAATAATTATAATTGGAATTGTTTTTATGCTGCTGCCCGTGTTTGACAGCGGAAAGGACAATAATATAAAACCGCAGGTGTATGATAGATACTCAGATGAAGCACGGCTTTCGGAAATTCTGTCAGGAGTTTCGGGCGCGGGCAAGGTCAGCGTTATGATTACATATTACGGCACTTCGGGATATACTTTGGAATTTGAGGAAAAGAGGAGCGATACCTCTTCTGAAAATTCAGTGGTTATGGACGGAAACGCTCCCTTTATCAAATCGGAATTTTATCCGCGGGTTAAGGGTGTAATCATAGTTTCGGAAGGTGCCGGGGACAGCACTGTAAAGAAGGCGCTTACCGACGCCGCGGCGGCGGTGCTTGAAGTTTCATCACACAAAATATGCGTTTTGGAAGGAAAGGAAAGGAATTAAATTATGATGGTGCTTAAAAAGAAGGAAGTTATTGCAACGGCGTTGGTTGTTTTAATAGGAGTTGCGGGTTATCTCAACTGGTCCTATCAGGACACGATACGCGTATCGGACGGCGAAAGCTATATTGAAGAGGCGAAAAAACTCGGCGAGGCGGAATATGT
>CAJOPD010000058.1 GCA_905236685.1 uncultured Clostridia bacterium | reverse complement strand
TTGGTCGGGATGACAGGACTTGAACCTGCGGCATCACGCCCCCCAGACGTGTGCGCTACCAACTGCGCTACATCCCGTTTTTGCTGACTTTTTACATTATACATTAAAGAAAATCAAAAGTCAATACAATATCCCATAAAAATTTGTGATACGGGTATGAATTTTATAAATAAAGAAATTTCCGCATCAAAATTCCTTATAAATTCTTGTAATATTGACAGTTTTCCCGCTGTTTTCGTCAATTTCAAAAACGGCGCCGCAAAATTGCGGTTTTCCGTCTGCGACAGCAAATTTTTGCGGGATACCACCCAAAAATCTATCAACTATTATATTTTTATCAACACCCAAAACCGAGATAACGGGACCTGTCATACCAAGGTCTGTTATATATCCCGTGCCCTTAGGCAAAATTTTCGCGTCGGCTGTCTGAATATGCGTATGCGTGCCGAAAACCGCAGAAACGCGCCCGTCGAGGTAGTAGCCCATAGCATTTTTTTCGCTGGTTGCTTCGGCGTGAAAATCCACCAAAATTATGTCGCATTTATCCTTGATTTTTTCTATTTCTGCGTCTGCCGTGTAAAAGGGCGAGCTTGCGGGCTGGGGCATATATACCCTGCCTATAAGGTTTATAATCCCGACTTTTGCGCCGTTTTTGGCAGTCAAAACGGTACTGCCGCTGCCCAAAACATCGCCTTCAAAGTTTGCGGGACGGACAATATTTTCGTTATAGCGCAATATTGTGGTAACATCAGGGCAGCCCCAAGCGTGATTTCCGAGAGTAAAGGCGTCTATTCCGGCGCGCAAAAGCTCCTCAAAAACGGGTTTTGAAAGCCCCCTGCCGTGAGCGGCATTTTCCGCATTGGCAACTATAAAATCATATTCGCCGCCCGAGTGTTCAAGCCACTCAAAAACGGCGTCGCGCCCAGCTCTTCCAAAAATGTCGCCGATAGCTAAAATTTTCATAAAATTCTCCGTTCGTTTTAAAAACGGTTACCAATTATGATAACCGTTTTTAACTAATTATTTTGCAAAATCAACAGCTCTTGTTTCGCGGATAAGGCTAACCTTAATCTGACCCGGATATTCAAGCTCTGCTTCAATCTTTTTAACGATATCTTTTGCTACCAAAAGCATACTGTCGTCATTTATCACATCAGGCTTAACCATAATCCTGACTTCTCTTCCTGCCTGGATTGCATAAGATTTTTCAACGCCCTTAAACTCATTCGCGATTTCTTCAAGACGCTGCAAACGCTTGATATATGTTTCAATATTTTCGCGTCTTGCACCCGGACGGGCTGCGCTTATAGCATCTGCCGCCTGCACAAGCTGTGCGATGACGGTATTTGCCTCAACATCGCCGTGATGAGCCATAATAGCGTGGACAACAATCTCGTTTTCCTTATACTTTTTGGCAATATCTGCGCCGATTGTAACATGAGAGCCCTCTATTTCGTGGTCCACCGACTTTCCTATATCGTGCAGAAGTCCCGCACGCTTTGCAAGTGCAATATCAACGCCGAGCTCTCCTGCCATAACTCCCGCAAGATGCGCAACCTCAATCGAATGTTTAAGCACATTCTGACCGTAACTGGTCCTGTAATGAAGGCGTCCCAAAAGCTTGATGATTTCGGGGTGAAGTCCGTGAACGCCCGTTTCAAGCGATGCGGCTTCGCCTTCCTCTTTAATTCTTGCGTCAACCTCTTTTTTGGACTTTTCAACAAGTTCTTCTATGCGTGCAGGATGAATACGGCCGTCTACAATAAGCTTTTCAAGCGCAATCCGCGCAATTTCGCGGCGCACAGGGTCAAAGCTCGACAAAATAACTGCCTCCGGCGTATCGTCAATTATGAGGTCAACGCCTGTAAGAGTTTCAAGTGCGCGTATGTTTCTGCCTTCTCTTCCGATAATTCTGCCCTTCATTTCATCTGCGGGAAGAGCCACAACAGAAACGGTAGCCTCTGCGACATGGTCGGCGGCAACCTTTTGTATTGAAGACGCAACGATATTTTTTGCCTTCTTTTCTGCGGTCTCTTTCGCTTCCTGCTCTATTTCTTTAACCATAATAGCGGCCTCGTGCCGAGCGTCCTCCTCCAAGTCGCGAATGAGAAGCGCCTTTGCCTCAGCCTGTGACATTTTGGAAATCCTTTCGAGTTCTGCAAGCTGCTTGTTTTTGAGTTCGTCAATTTCAAGCGCTTTGCGTTCATAGTCCTTGATTTTTTGGCTCAAAGACTGGTCTTTTTTCTCTAAAATATCACTTTTTTTGTCAAGATTTTCCTCTTTTTGATTGATTCTTTTCTCCTGAATGGAAATTTCCTTTCTGCGATCCTTCATTTCCGCCTCAAAAGCGGCACGCAGTTTTTGGTTTTCCTCCTTGGCTTCAATGGTAATTTCCCTTGCCTTTGATTTAGCGCTCTTTTTAGCATTTTCAATAATGCTTTTTGCTTCCTCCTCGGCTGAGCCAAGCTTTGCTTCCGCAACCTTTTTCCTGTACTTTATTCCCAAAAAGAAGGAGGGAATATTAAGTACGGCAAAAATTACGGCTATAACAGTAAGTAATCCAAATGATTCTATCTCGTCCACCCCCGTTTCAAAGTAAGTTAAATTTAAATGGGGATATTGAATTGTAAGCTATCATCTATCTATAAAAACTGTTTTGATAAACTATTATGAAAAATTCAACATTCCCAAAAAATAGTTTAAGAAATAACAAGCATATACATATTCTAACTGATTTTGTTTTCCGTGTCAAGAAGATATTAAAATTTTACATAACCGTAACATTTGTAAAAAAAGTATGCCGCTTTGCTTAAAGTATAAAATAAAAGAAAAAAAGGTGGATATAATGAGTTGTATAAACTGCACAAAAAATAATAGCAAAAATTTACTTTTTTGGTGTTTACCGCCAAAAATTTATATGATATAATATATGGAAAATACATAGCCGAGCAGGGAGGAAAACAGGTAATGTCGGAAAAAAAAGAACAGCGGTGGTCGGGCATAGATGAATTTCAGATGTACCTTTATAATGAGGGGACAAATTTTCGGTCATACGAGATGCTTGGGCCTCATAAAATGGATAACGGCTGGCGTTTTGCGGTCTGGGCGCCAAAGGCGGAAAGAGTGTGCTTAACAGGCGATTTTGACGCGTGGCAGGGCACAGCAAAACCGCTTCAAAAAATTGCGACAACGGGCATATGGTACGGTGAGTTCAGCGATATTGAAGAGGGTATGCTCTACAAGTATGCGATAACCGACAGAAAGGGCAATACCGTTTTAAAAGCGGACCCTGTCGCCTTTTATAACGAGTTAAGACCCAACACCGCGTCGGTGGTCAAGGATATCCCGAGCTTTTGCTGGGAGGACGGGGAATGGCTCAAAAACAGAGAAACCGTGCCGATTTACGATAAGCCGATGAATATTTACGAGATGCACCTTGCCTCGTGGAAAATGCACAGCGACGGAACGCTTTACACATACCGCGAAGTTGCGGACGAGCTTATTCCGTATGTCAAGGAAATGGGCTATACTCATATCGAGGTTATGCCGCTTTTGGAATATCCGTTTGACGGCTCCTGGGGTTATCAGGTGACGGGGTATTTTGCCGCGACAGCGAGGTTTGGCGAGCCCGACGGGCTTATGTATCTTGTAAACGAGTGCCACAAAAACGGGATAGGCATAATTATGGACTGGGTTCCGGCGCATTTCCCGAGAGATTTGCACGGACTTTATATGTTTGACGGCACCCCGACATATGAATATGCCGACACAAGACTGGGCGAGCATAAAGACTGGGGCACTATGGTTTTTGACTATTCAAAAAGCGAGGTAATATCATTTCTTTTGTCGTCAGCGCATTTTTGGGTAAAGGAATACCATTTTGACGGACTGAGGGTAGACGCGGTATCTTCAATGCTTTACCGCGATTACAGCCGCAGAGACGGGGAATGGGTAGCGAATAAATACGGCGGAAACGAAAATCTGGAAGCGATAGATTTTCTGCGGAATTTAAACAAGATGATGTTTGCCGAATTCCCGAACATTTTGATGATTGCCGAGGAATCGACGGCGTGGAGTATGGTTACGGGTCCTGCCGACAAGGGCGGGCTGGGCTTTAACTATAAATGGAATATGGGCTGGATGAACGATACTTTGCGGTATATGTCAATGGACCCGTATTTCAGGAAACCGAACCATAATTTACTTACCTTTGTAATGTGTTATGCGTATTCGGAGAATTTTATCCTGCCCCTTTCGCACGACGAGGTTGTTCACGGCAAAAAATCGCTTATCGACAAAATGTACGGAAATTATGAGGAAAAGTTTGCGAACTACCGTACACTTTTAGCGTATTACCTTTCGATGCCGGGGAAAAAGCTTATGTTTATGGGCGGAGAAATTGCGCAGTTCATTGAATGGCGGTACTATGAGGGTCTGGAATGGCACCTTTTGGATATAGAAATGCATAAAAAATTCCAAAATTATGTCAAGGAAATCAATCATTTTTATCTTGATAACAGTCCGCTGTGGCAGAATGACAGCGATTGGGACGGTTTTTCGTGGATAAATGCAGAGGACTGCGATAATTCGGTGCTTTCATATATCAGAACGGCAGAGGACGGAGAGCAGGTTATAATATGCACCAACTTTACACCCGTAAGGAGAGAGAAATATATAATAAATGTGCCGTCAGAGTGTGAATATGAAGTTGTTTTAAACGCGGATTGGGAGCGTTTCGGCGGCGGAACGCCTGAAACAAAGACTGTTTATAAGTCAAAACCGAGCAAGCAGGCGACAGAGGCGCTGCCGTATCAGATAGAAATTGACTTGCCCGGACTTTCGGCAATATATATGAAGAAAAAGGAGAAGTAAAATGAACTCGAAGAAATGCGTGGCAATGATTTTGGCAGGTGGTCAGGGGAGCAGGCTGGGAGCCCTGACTAAAAATGTTGCAAAGCCTGCTGTGGCGTTTGGAGGTAAGTACAGAATTATTGACTTTCCTCTTTCAAACTGTGTACATTCGGGCATAGATACGGTGGGAGTTCTTACGCAGTATCAGCCTCTCGACCTAAATACCTATATAGGAAACGGAAATCCGTGGGATTTAAACCGCAACAACGGCGGAGTGTATGTATTGCCGCCGTATCAGAGCGCAAAGGCGGGGGAATGGTATAAGGGAACGGCAAACGCGATATATCAAAACCTCAGCTTTTTGGACAGGTTCAATCCTGAAACGGTTTTGATTTTGTCGGGCGACCATATATACAAAATGCATTACGGTAAAATGCTTCAAATTCACGAGCAGAATAATGCCGCCGTTACAATCGCCGTTATGCCTGTTGCGTGGGAGGAAGCGAGCAGGTTCGGCATAATGAATGTAGATGACGAAGGAAATATCGTCGAATTTGAGGAAAAACCGAAAAATCCCAAGAGCAATCTGGCGTCAATGGGAATATATATATTCAACTACTCGGTACTCAAAAAATATCTGACCGATGACGAGAGAGACCCCGCGTCCTCAAACGATTTCGGAAAGAATATTATCCCCGCAATGCTCGAAAAGGGCGAAAAGATGGTCAGCTACCGCTTTGAAGGGTACTGGAAAGATGTCGGAACGGTGCAGAGCCTTTGGGAAGCAAATATGGACCTTTTGGACACACCGCCAGTCTTTGAAATAAGCAATAAGAGCTGGAATATATATTCAAGGAATACAGCGCTTGCGCCTCAGTATGTGGGCGAAAACGCGCGTATCAAAAACAGTACTGTATCGCAGGGCTGTACGATTTGCGGAAATGTTACGCACTCGGTTATCTTCTCAAATGTAGAGATAGGCGAAGGCTCGGAGGTCAGCGACTGCGTAATTATGCCGAATGTAAAGATAGGTAAAAATGTAAAGCTCAAAAATACGCTTGTGGGCGTAGGAGCGGTTTTGGAGGACGGCGTAAGCGCAGGCATCAATGACGACCCCGAAAGCAAGTATATTTCGGGAATGTGCTCAGGCGGGCTGGTTCTCATAGAGGGCGGAGCGACAATAGCTCAAAATACCGATATTCCAAAAGGCTCAATGGTTGAAATTGAGTAAAAGGAGGCAGAAAAAATGATAGATACAATGGGAATAATCATAGCAAGCAACACAAACATACCCCCGCTTACCGATGTCCGCAGTGCATCGGCGCTTCCCATAGCAGGCGGGTTCAGAATTATTGATTTTGTGCTTTCCGATATGGCAAACGCAGGAATACAGAATATCGGCGTTGCAACCGAGGCGAATTATTCTTCGCTTATGGACCATATAAAATCGGGGTCTCCGTGGGATTTGCACAGAAAGGACAGAGGTCTTACCATACTTCCTCCGAATGTCGCAAACAAAAGCGCATACGAAATACGCGGCGACCTTGATATTTTGACGGGAATAAGAGAGTTTATAAGACGCGCGCCCGAAACATATGTCATACTTTCCCTGGGCAACTGTATTTACAATATTGATTTTAAGGAAGTCATCAAGGAACATATAGATAAGCAGGCGGATATAACGGTTATCTATAAGGATATGAAAGATGTTGACCAGAGCGAGCTGTCACGCTTCACTCTTTTGGAAGTTGATGAAGAAAAGGGGATAATGGACATAGAAGTATGCCCTTATTATCCAAAATGGACCTGTGCGGGAGCAGATGTTTTCGTTATGGAAAAGGCGCTTTTGGAAAGTATAATAGATGAAAGCTCTTCAAAGGGAAACCACGATTTTATAAAGGACGCCATCGCGAAAAAGATGTCGGGACTGCGTGTTTACGGCTTTGAACATAAGGGATACCTTGACAAGATTGACAGTATGATTTCGTATTTCGGCAACAATATGCTGTTCTTAAATGCGGGTATGCAGAAGGAAATGCTTCATTCAGGGCTTCCGATTTATACCAAAAATAAAGACTTGCCGCCTACCAAGTACGGCAGCGATGCAAAAATTCAGAATTCATATATAGCAGACGGCTGTAAGATATACGGAACGGTAATAAACAGCGTTCTTTCGGGCGATGTAACCATAGAAGAGGGCGCGGTTGTGGAAAATTCGGTATTGATGCAGGGCGTGAAGGTGGAAAAAGGCTCACGGCTTGAATATGTCGTTCTTGACAAAGGCGTAACTGTGGGCGAAAATAAGACGCTTATAGGTCAGGAAAGCTATCCGCTGCCTGTCGCAAAGGGCACAGTTATATAAGAAAAACTTGTAAAATATAGAAAAAATGCACAAAAAGTAATATTTTTGTTGCATTTTTTTTATGTTTATGCTATTATAGCCTTGTGTATAGAGGAGCGGCGTTTAAAAGTAGCCATTTTTTAATGTACGGCAATACAGAAAACGGCAAAAGGAGGCGCCGCCGAAAAAAATGCTTTTTGCCGAAGGCGTTTTTTGGGACGGCACAAAATATGTGCCGTACTGTCACCGCAGGTGGAGCGCTATCGCAATAGGTATGGTTTTGTTGTGATTGGCGCATTGCCTGTCACACTTTTTTTATTTTTAAGGAGGAAGATTATGTTTAATCTGAAATCAAAGAAAAAGCTTACACTCCTTACCGTGCTTACCTTTGTATTTATGATTGCTATGGCAATAGTTGCTTTTGCCGAAGGCGAAGAGGAAGCTGCAGAGTATGTAAGCAGATTTGACAGCACTTTTTGGTCGCTGTTGCCGCCGATAATCGCTATCGCACTGGCGCTTATCACGAAGGAGGTTTATTCCTCGCTGTTTGTCGGAATTTTGGCGGGCGGACTTTTGTACGCAAACTTTAACCCCGAAATGACAATAGTTCATGTCTTCCAGGACGGCTTTATAGCAAGCGTTGCAGATGCCTATAATGTAGGTATTCTGATATTCCTTGTTGTTTTGGGCGCTTTGGTTGCTATGATGAATAAGGCGGGCGGAAGCGCCGCTTTCGGACGCTGGGCATCTAAGAGAATTCACACCAAGGTCGGCGCACAGCTTGCAACGGTTGCTCTCGGAGTGCTCATCTTTATAGACGACTATTTCAACTGCTTAACGGTTGGAAGCGTTATGCGCCCCGTTACCGAAAAACAAAAAATTTCCCGCGAAAAGCTTGCATATTTGATTGACGCAACGGCAGCGCCGGTTTGTATCATAGCCCCCATTTCATCTTGGGCAGCGGCTGTAAGCGGATTTGCGGAAGGCTCGGGAATGAACGGCTTTAAGCTGTTTATAAGCGCAATTCCTTACAACTTCTATGCTATTTTGACAATAGTTATGATGTTAACAATAACTCTTATGAAGTTTGATTTCGGACCGATGAAGAAGTTTGAAAAGGACGCAGGCAAGAAGGGCGTAATTGAAGAGGCAAAGGAAAAAATCGAGGAGATAAAGGAAAGACAGGAAAATGCAAAAGGCCGCGTTATCGACCTTGTTTTGCCCGTAATTGTACTCATTATTGCGTGCGTAATCGGAATGATTTATTCGGGCGGTTTCTTTACAGAGGGTGAAGAGGGTTACAGAAGCTTTATTACCGCATTTTCAAATTCCGATGCGTCGGTAGGTCTTGTTTACGGCTCATTTATTACTTTAATTCTTTCGGTTATCTTCTTTATGTTAAGGAGAGTTATGAGCTTTAAGGATTGTATGGAATGTATTCCCGAAGGCTTTAAGGCTATGGTACCGCCGATTTTGATTTTGGTATGCGCGTGGACACTTAAAACTATGACTATGAGCTTGGGCGCACAGGAGTTTATTGACGGTTTTGTAAGAAATTCCGCATCTTCATTTATGAATCTGCTTCCCGCAATTATCTTCCTGATTGCAGTTGGTATGTCCTTTGCAACGGGAACATCTTGGGGCACTTTCGGAATTTTAATTCCGATAGTTATAGCAGTATTCGGCTTTGATAAGGGCAGCATAACAATCGTTGCTATTTCCGCTTGTATGGCAGGCGCTGTTTGCGGCGACCATTGCTCGCCTATTTCCGATACAACTATTATGTCCTCGGCAGGTGCTGAGTGTAACCATATTAACCATGTTTCCACACAGCTTCCGTATGCTTTGACGGTTGCGGCGGTATCCTTTGTGAGCTACATAATCGCAGGCTTTGTGCAGACGGTATGGATTGTACTTCCCATATCGATAGTGCTTATGATTGGTACTTTGCTTGTTATAAAGGCAGTAACCGGCAAAAAAACAGCTTAACGGTATAATGTAAAGCGTATCCGCACACCTTTGGGTGTGCGGATATTTTTTTGCGGAAAAGCCCTGCCTTGACACAGCGAGGGAAAAGTGATAGGATAAAAAAATAGAGGGAGGGACTATAATGAACTTTGTATCGGAGCAGTTAGTGTTCATTTTCAGGCTTTTGCTTGCCTCTTTATGCGGGCTGGTCATAGGCTATGAACGCAAAAACAGAGGTAAAGGCGCAGGCGTAAGGACGCATACAATAGTTGCGCTTGCCGCTGCACTTATGATGATAGTTTCAAAATACGGATTTGCTGATTTAGTCGGCTACCCGGGTATGCGCGGTGCAGACCCCGCCAGAATTGCAGCACAAGTAGTAAGCGGCGTCGGATTTTTGGGCGCAGGAATGATATATTTTAACCGCCATCTTGTAAGGGGATTAACTACTGCGGCGGGAATATGGGCGACGGCAGGAGTAGGTCTTGCTATGGGCGCAGGGCTGTATATTATCGCGATAGTTGCAACGGTGCTGATTGTTATTTCGCAGGTAATCCTTCATAAAAATTATAAAATTCTGCATATGCCGAGCGAGGAAGTTTTAGCCGTTACAATAACAGATGATGAGGAAGCGATGGATTTTTTGCATAATATGCTTGAAAAGTACAATATATCGGTGGGCGGTATGAAATGCAGGAAGAAGGAAGCAGGACTTATTGAAATAGAAATGGATGTTTCGATTGATGCGGATATAGATTACGACAGCATTCTGAGGACTTTTAAGGAAGCACCGTATATTCACTCCTTCTCGATATAAAAAACCGCTTTTACGGCGGTTTTTTAAGAAAGCAGGCTTTTATGGAAGAATTATTTGAAAAGTTAAAGAAGAACAAAAAAACGCCTATGCATATGCCGGGGCATAAGAGAAACGGCAAAAAATTCCGTTATTTAAAAGCCTTTTCGGATATCGACATAACCGAAATCAAGGGCTTTGACAATCTCCACAGTGCAAGCGGAATACTTAAAAAATCTATGGAAAAGGCGGCAAAGCTGCGGGGTGCCGATAGGGCATTTTATTTGGTAAACGGCTCAACCTGCGGAATTTTGGCGGTAATATGCGCCGTGCTCAAAAAAGATGATAAGGTAATTGTGGCGCGGAACTGTCATAAATCGGTCTATAACGGCATAAGCCTTGCGGGAGCAAAGCCTGTTTTTGTTTATCCCGAAAACAGCAATAAATACGGAGTATCGGGGTCGGTAAGCCCTTTGGAAACAGAACAAAAAATCAAGGAAAATCCCGACGCAAAGCTGATAATTGTTACAAGTCCGACCTATGAGGGCATAATAAGCGACATAGAAAAAATCTGCGCGGCGGCGCACAAACGGGGTATTCCCGTTTTGGTGGACGCGGCGCACGGCGCGCATTTCGGCTTTGGGAATTTTCCGAAGGACGCGGTAAAACTCGGTGCGGACGCGGCTGTCGAGAGCCTTCATAAAACGCTTCCGAGCCTCACACAGACGGCAGTATGCTATGTTTCGGGCAATTTGATTGATAAAAATGCGGTTTCAAAAATGCTTTCCGTTTTTGAAACAAGCAGTCCGTCATATATACTGCTTTCGTCGGCAGACGGCTGTATAAATGAGCTGAAAACGCGCGGTAAAGCGATTTTCAGCGATTGGGAGAAAAACTTGGAAAAATTTTATAAAGATATTTTGCCGCTTAAAAATATTGAAATTTTAACAAATGCGGATAACAAATTTTTTGACATAGACAAAAGCAAAATTGTGCTTTTTCCAAAAAATCAAAGCGGCGCAGAGCTGGCGGAGGGCTTGCGCAAGTGCGGGATAGAGCCTGAAATGACCGCGCCGCACTATGTGATTTGTATGACGGGCGCGGGGGAAACCCGCAAAAATCTCAAAAAGCTCGCAAAGTCGCTTAAAAAGCTTGACAAAGGCAGGACAAGCATTAACAAAGCAAAACGCACGCTTTCCGAACACGAAAATGCCTTTTCGGAGGATTGTGAATTTTGCGAAATTGAAAAGGCGTGCGGCAGGATTTCCGCGGGATACCTTTGGGCGTATCCGCCTGAGGTGCCGATTTTGGTGCCTGATGAGGAAATTACCGAAAACGCTGTTAAAAAGATGCGCGAATATGAAAAAAGCGGGCTAAACCTTTTCGGTGATATTCGGGACGATAAGATACTCGTCAAAAAATAACTTGACAATGTAAAAAAAAGGCTATATAATAGTCACAGTTAAGATTTTTCTGATGCAAGGAGAATAAAAATGAGCAGAATTAAAACATTGATAACAAGAAATTTGACAAACTGCGAGGGCGGCTGCGGGGAATGTCAGACCTCGTGTCAGTCGGCGTGCAAGACCTCCTGCGGAGTTGTAAATCAGCCTTGTGAAGCGGGTTCAAGAATTGTGACGCTTGTAACAAGGAATTTGACAAACTGCGAGGGTGGCTGCGGGGAATGTCAGACCTCGTGCCAGTCGGCGTGCAAGACCTCCTGCGGAGTTGCAAATCAGCCTTGTGAAAACAGATAATTATAAGCTATGAATTTGTCGTCTGATAGACTATCGGTCGGCAAATTTTTTATGAGGAGAAAGATATGGTACACCAGTATAAATTAAACGGATATAATATTGTTATAGACGCTTTCAGCGGAGCGGTGCACGCTGTTGATGATGTTGCCTATAATGTTATAGAAATGTACGAAAAATGCGGCAAAGATGAAATTGTCCGAAAAATCACCGAAAAGTGCGAAATATCGGAGCAAGATGTCCTTTCGTGCATAGCCGATATAGAAAATTTGAAGGCGGAAAAACAGCTTTTTTGCGAGGATATTTACGCCGATAAGGCGGATACTCTGAAAGGTAAAAATAATGAGGTAAAGGCGCTGTGCCTTCATATTGCACACACCTGTAACTTAAATTGCAGTTATTGCTTTGCGGGACAGGGAAAATATAAGGGCGACAGAGCTTTGATGAGCTTTGAGGTCGGAAAGCAGGCGATAGATTTCCTTATCGAAAATTCGGGAGACAGGAGAAATCTTGAAGTGGATTTTTTCGGCGGCGAGCCGCTTATGAATTTTGAGGTTGTCAAAAAAATTGTGGAATATTGCCGCAGTATTGAAAAGGAAAAGGGCAAAAATTTCCGCTTTACTCTCACCACAAACGGAGTTTTGCTCGATGATGAGGTAACCGATTTTTGCAACAGGGAAATGAATAATGTGGTTTTAAGCCTTGACGGGCGGCGCGAGGTGCACGACCGTTTCCGAAAGGACTATAAAGGAAAGGGCAGTTATGATGTAATTGTGCCGAAGTTTTTGGATTTTGTCAAAAAGCGCGGCGATAAAAGCTATTACATACGGGGTACCTATACGCATAAAAACACCGATTTTACAAAGGATATTTTTCATATGGCGGACTTGGGCTTTACCGAGCTCAGTATGGAGCCTGTGGTTTGTGCACCCGATGATGAGTGCGCTCTTACGAAGGAAGATTTGCCGACTTTATTCAGGCAGTACGAGATTTTGGCGGAGGAAATGATAAAAAGGGACAGCGAAGGCAGGGGCTTTAATTTTTATCACTATATGATAGATTTGGAAAACGGTCCCTGTATATATAAACGGATTTCGGGCTGCGGCTCGGGCACAGAATATATGGCGGTCACGCCGTGGGGCGAATTCTTCCCGTGCCACCAGTTTGTCGGCGATGAAAAGTACAGTATGGGCAATGTATGGGACGGCGTTACAAACACCGCGCTCCGCGAAAAGTTCAGAAAGTGCAACGCATATTCCCGTCCCGAGTGCCGTGACTGCTGGGCGAAGCTCTATTGTTCTGGCGGCTGTGCGGCGAACGCGTATCACGCGGCAGGAGATATAGAAAAGGTCTATGAATATGGCTGCGAGCTTTTTAAAAAGCGTATGGAATGTGCTATTATGATGCAGGTGGACAAGGCGCTTAAAAAGAGGAGCTGAAATGATAAAATTATATTACGAGGACAGTTATATACATAGCTTTACTGCGTCGGTAGAAAGGTGCGTGCCGCATAAGGACGGGTATTTGATTTTGCTTGACAAAACGGCATTTTTTATGACGGCGGGCGGTCAGGAATGTGACAGCGGCACACTTGACGGGCAGAAGGTTTTATCGGTTATTTTGGAAAATGACGAGGTTTATCATCTTGTAAAAAATCCGATTGAAGTCGGCAAACAGGTGAGCGGCGAGCTCGACTGGGAGGAGCGTTTCCGCAAAATGCAGCATCATAGCGCGGAGCATATCGTTTCGGGCATAGCCTTTTCGCATTTTGGGCTTAATAATGTCGGTTTCCATTTAGATAAAGACGGCGTTACCATAGATTATGACGCGGAGCTTACCGAAAATCAGCTTTTGGAACTTGAAAGGCTCGCAAATGAAGCGGTATGGAAAAATCTTGAAATATCGGCAAGCTACCCGACAGAAAAGGAGCTTGAAAGCATAAATTACCGCAGCAAAACCGACATTTTGGGCAGAATAAGAATTGTTACGATAGACGGAATTGATGTATGCGCCTGCTGTGCGCCGCACCTCAAAAGGACGGGAGAGGCGGGCATAATCAAATTTACCGAAACAATGCGCCATAGGGGCGGTATTCGGATAAAGATGATATGCGCAAAGGACGCGCTCTGCGATTATTCGGAAAAACAAAAAAGCGTGTACGGAATTTCCGCTATGCTGTCGGTACCGCAAAATGAGGTTTTAAAGGCTGTTTCAAAGCTTAAAAACGAGCTGGAAACGGCAAACCGCGAAAAAAACGGGATATTAAAAAGGCTTGCTTTGGCGCAAGCACAGAATATACCTGAAACGGACGGCAATTTTTATATTTTTTCCGATATTACCGAAAAAAACGCCCTGCGTATCATCGCAAACGAGGGAAAAATACGCATAGGCGGGATATTCGCCGTTTTTGCAGGTGACGACGGTATCGGTTACAGCTATATCGTTACCGCAAAAAGCGGCGCCGCAGACTTTGCAAAGGCGCTTAACTCAGAGCTTTCGGGAAAAGGCGGCGGCAAAGACGATATGGCCGAGGGAAGGATTTTGGCATCGAAAGATAAGATAGAGCGTGTGCTAAAAAGACTTTTGTAATTTTGTAATATCCATATCGGCGGGGAGCGGAGCGGTAATTTTCATAATTTTCTTTGTGACGGGGTGCATAAACTGCACGCTGCTGCAATGCAGGCGTATTCTTTCGCCGTCAATATCCCTGCCGTACAGAAAATCGGCGTAAATGGGCGTACCGATATATGCAAGGTGCAGGCGTATCTGATGTGTTCTGCCTGTTTTGGGGTGCAGTTTTATAAGGCTCAGACCGCCTTTTTCGCAGAGCACCTCATATTCTGTCACGGCGCTTTTGCCGTCCGGCGCTATTATCCGCTTTATAATCCCCTCTTTTTCGCGTTTGATGGGCGCGTTTACCGTGCCTTTTCTGTTTTTTGGCGTACCCACGCAAACTGCGGAATATTCCTTTTCAAATTCGCCGTTTTTTATGGCGCGGGAAATGCAGTCGCCGCTCCACGCATTTTTCGCAATTATCAAAACGCCTGATGTGTCGCGGTCAAGCCGTGACGGTGCGCGGAAGGTAAAGGGACGGTCTTTAAAGTAGTATAAAACGGCATTTGCGACGGTCCCTGTTGTATGGTAAACCGATGTATGCGTCGGCATTTTTGGGGGCTTGTTTATGATGAGCAGGTCCTCATCTTCAAACAAAATTTCCAAGGGTATATTTTCAGGGGTTATGTTTTTTGAGGCCCTGTCGTAAAGGGTGATTTTAAGAATATCGCCCGACGAAACCTTTTTGTTCACAAATTCCTTTTTCCCGTTTAAAGTTATGCCGTCGCCTTCTTTTAAGGCGGTTATGAGACGGCTTGAAAAGCCGAAATGATTTTTAAGTATGTGTTTAATTTCACGGTTTGCAAAAGCTTCGGGAACGGTCAGCACAAATTCACGCATAAATTCACCTCTTTTATTCATTATATCACTTATTTCCGATGATTTCAAATATATTAAAAAGCCCTGTAAACTATTGACCAAAACGGCAAAATATGATAGAATTACAGGAAAATACCTCTTTTGGAGATGATGCTGTATGACAAAACAAAATACGACAAAAAGACTTGCCGAAATTGCGGTGTTGGGCGCTATCATTGTGCTGATGTCCTTTACTCCGCTCGGATATCTTAAAATAGGACCTCTTTCGATTACATTTTTAACAATCCCCGTTGCGATAGGCGCTATTGTTTTAGGCGCATCGGGAGGGCTTATACTGGGAACAATTTTCGGTCTTACGAGCTTTGCGCAATGTTTCGGTATGGACGCCTTCGGAACCTTGCTTTTTGGCGTAAATCCGCTGTTTACAGCAATCTTATGTATATTGCCGAGAGCGGCGATGGGTTACCTTACGGGGCTTTGTTTTGAGCTTTTGAAAAAAACCGAAATAAAGCAGACTTTTGCCTATGCGATTTCCGCATTTTTGGCGTCGGCGCTTAATACCGTTCTCTTTGTGAGCGCCCTGTTGCTGCTTTTTAGAAATTCAGAGCCTGTTATAGAAAATCTGGGCGACAGCGTTATAAAAATAATAGGAGTTTTGGTTACCACAAATTCGCTTGTTGAGGCGGTTGCCGCTACGGTTTTAGTAACGATTATAGCAAAAGCTGTTATGGAAGCAGTTGAAAAAAGGAGAAAATAAATGTGGTGTGCTTCTGAATGGAAGGATTACATTTTGATAGACGCGGCGGGCGGAGAAAAGCTGGAATATTGGAAAAATGTGCTGCTGCGGCGTCCCGAGCCGCAGGCTGTGTGGACACAAAAATCGCGCACGGCGCTTTGGAGCAAAACCGACGCAACATACAAAAGAAGCAGCACGGGCGGCGGACATTGGGAGATTTTTAACAAAAAAATCCCTGAAAGATGGACGGTCAGCTACAAAAATCTTACCTTTAACATAAAGCCTATGGGCTTTAAACATACGGGGCTTTTTCCCGAACAGGCGGTCAACTGGGACTGGTTTTCAGAGATTATAAAAAATGCAGAAAAGCCTGTGTCGGTTCTAAATCTTTTCGCATACACGGGCGGCGCAACGGTTGCGGCGCTTGCGGCGGGAGCGGAGGTTTGCCATGTGGACGCGTCACGCGGTATGGTGTCCTGGGCAAAGGAGAATGTGGCGTCGTCGGGGCTTTCCGACAGACCTGTGAGGTATATTGTTGACGATGTTAAAAAGTTTGTCGCACGCGAAGCACGGCGCGGCAAAAAATATGACGCGGTAATTATGGACCCCCCATCATACGGAAGAGGTCCTAAGGGCGAACTTTGGAAGATAGAGGACGAGCTTTATCCGCTCATAGAGGAATGTATTAAAGTGTTGACGGACAAGCCCTTGTTTTTCCTCATAAATGCGTATACAACGGGGCTTTCCAAAACAATTCTGGAAAATGTTACAGAGCTTACTCTTAAACAAAAATTTGGCGGAAAGATAAGCTGTGATGAAATCGGGCTTATGATGCAGGACAAAAATATGGTTTTGCCGTGCGGAATAAGCTGTCGCTGGAACGGAAACGATTATTATGATTGATGCAAAAAATATAACCTTCACTTATGATGAAGAAGAGCCGAAAAAATATGTTTTAAAAGAGCTTAACCTCCATATTGAAAGGGGCAGCTTTGTCGCTGTTTTGGGGCATAACGGCTCGGGAAAATCGACGCTTGCAAAGACATTTAACGGAATTTTGCTGCCGTCAGGCGGAGCTGTTTATGTTGCGGGAATGGACACAAAGGACGAGGACAAAATTTTTGATATAAGAAGCACAGCGGGTATGGTTTTCCAAAATCCCGATAACCAGATGGTAGCGGCGATTGTTGAGGACGAAGTTGCCTTTGCACCCGAAAATTTGGGCGTTGAGCCGAAGGAGATACGGCGCAGAGTTGACGAATGTTTAAAAACGGTCAATATGTTGGAATTTGCAAAAAGCTCGCCGTCGCGGCTTTCAGGCGGACAAAAACAGCGTGTGGCAATAGCGGCGGTGCTGGCTATGGAGCCTGAGTGTATCATACTTGACGAGCCGACAGCAATGCTTGACCCGAAGGGCAGACGCGAGGTTATAAAAACGATAAAAGAGCTTAATAAATCGCGCAATATGACGGTCGTTTTGATAACGCATTTTATGGAGGAGGCGGCGCTTGCCGATAGGGTTATCGTTATGAACCACGGCAAAATCGAGATGGACGATGTGCCGCAAAAGATTTTTTCCGAGGTGGAAAGAATAAAAAAAATAGGTCTTGATGTGCCGCAGGTTACCGAGCTTATTTTTGAGCTAAAAAAACAGGGTATTGACCTGCCGGGCGACATAATTACCGTTGCCGACTGCGAAAGGGCAATTCTTGAAAGGGTAAAAAAAGGGGATAAGAATGATTAAAGTATCAAACCTAACATATATTTATCAGCAGGGTATGCCCTTTGAGAAAAAAGCGGTGGATAATGTGAGCTTTGAGATACCGACGGGCGATTTTCTGGCGATAATCGGGCATACAGGCTCGGGAAAATCTACTCTGATACAGCATTTTAATGCGCTTTTAAAGGCGACATCGGGGAAAATTGAGATAGACGGCGTTGATGTCACCGACCCAAAGACCAAGCTTATGGATATAAGAAAGAGCGTGGGGCTTGTTTTTCAGTATCCCGAACACCAGCTGTTTGAAGAAACGGTTTATAAGGATATAGCCTTCGGTCCGAAAAATATGGGGCTTTCGGACGCGGAAATAAAGGAACGAGTTGTAAAATCGGCACAGATGGTAGGGCTTTCGGAGGAAATTTTGGAAAAATCGCCCTTTGAGCTGTCGGGCGGGCAAAAGCGCCGCGCGGCAATAGCGGGCGTGCTTTCAATGCAGCCGAAGGTTATCATACTGGACGAGCCGACAGCGGGACTTGACCCGAAGGGCAGAGATGAAATTTTGGGACGGCTGTCGGAGCTGCACAAGCAGAACCCGCAGATGACGATTTTGTTTGTATCTCATTCTATGGAAGATGTTGCAAGGCTCGCAAAAAATGTGCTTGTTATGGACCACGGGCATATAGCTATGCACGGTGCAACCTCGGAAATATTTGCAAGGAGCGGGGAACTTAAAAAAATAGGTCTTGATGTGCCGCAGATTACCGAGCTTACACACAGGCTGATAAGCGACGGGGTTAATATACGCCCCGATATTTATACCGTTAAATTTGCCTCGGAGATATACGCAAATCTCATAAAGGAGGCGGAAAATGTTTAAGGATATTACAATAGGACAGTATATAGACGGAAACTCCGTAATTCATAAAATGGACGCGCGTGTGAAAATCCTTTTGGCTATGCTTTATATCGTGCTTCTTTTTGTCATACATTCGCTTAAAGCCTATGCCTTTTTCGGTATATTCACAGCGGTGCTGGTAGTTCTTTCAAAAGTGCCCGTAAAGTATGTAATAAAGGGCTTTAAGCCCATGCTTTATATTTTGATTTTCACCGCCTTGATAAACCTTTTTATGACGGGCGGGGATACGGTTTTGTGGCAGTTCCCCTTGTGGCAGGGACTGAAAATCACAAAAGAGGGGGCGGTAAGTGCCGCACAGATGGTATTAAGGCTTGTTTTTCTTGTTGTGGGAACATCGCTTTTAACCCTTACAACAACTCCGCTTATGCTGACAGACGGCATTGAAAAGCTGTTAAAACCGCTTAATGCCGTAAAAGTTCCGTCGCACGAAATTGCTATGATGATGACTATTGCAATACGGTTTATTCCGACGCTTTCGGAGGAAACGGAAAAGATTATAAAGGCGCAGATGGCGCGCGGCGCAGATTTTGAGAGCGGAAATATTTTAAAAAGAACAAAAGCGATGGTTCCGATTTTGGTGCCGCTTTTCATAAGCGCATTCAAAAGAGCGGACGATTTGGCGATTGCGATGGATTCGCGATGCTATAACAGCGGAAAAAAGCGCACGCGTATGAAACAGATGAAAATGACTTGGATTGACGCCGCCGCGGCAGGCGTGATGGCGGTATTTTCCGTTTTGATTATAGCCATACAGAGATTTTAAGGAGTTACAGATATGCGCAATATAAAGCTGGTGCTGCAATTTGACGGCACGGCATATCACGGCTGGCAGATGCAAAAAAATGCGCCGACAGTGCAGGAAACGGTGAGCGGCGCCATAGAGCGTATAACGGGCAGCGTGCCGCAGCTTACGGGCGTTTCCAGAACAGACGCGGGAGTTCACGCAAAAAGCTTTGTATGCAATTTCAAAACGAACGCGTCAATCCCTTCCGAGCGCATACCTGCGGCACTTAACACATATCTGCCCCCCGATATAGTGTGTCTTTTTGCAGAAGATGCGGAGGATAGCTTTAATGCCCGATTTTCCGCAAAAAAGAAATGCTATACCTACTACATTCTGAATTCAAAACAGCCAGATGCGTTCCTGCGCAATTATTCCTGGCATTTTCCCTATGAGCTTGATATATCAAAAATGAAAAAGGCGGCGAAAGCATTTTTGGGAAAGCACGATTTTGTCGGCTTTGCCGCAAGCGGCTTTACCGTAAAAACGACGGTGCGCGAGATATATTCCCTCGATATCGAAAAGGAAGGGAATTTGGTAAAAATCACGGTAACAGGCGACGGTTTTTTGTATAATATGGTGCGCATAATCGCAGGAACTCTCGCATTTGTGGGCTGCGGCAAGATAGAGCCGGAAAGTATGGCGGAAATAATAGCCTCAAAGGACAGGAAAAGAGCGGGCGTAACTGCTGAACCGCAGGGATTATTTTTGACGGAGGTGTTTTACTGATGAACAAAAAAAGCGGATTTTTAAAAATTTTTATAGTTGCAGTCTGCCTTGCTGTTGCATCGGTGTTTGCGCTTATTGAGTCGGGAGTGACGCCTAAGTTTGTAATTGCCTATAAAAATAATTTCAAGAGGAATATAAGCGGGATTTGCACATATCTCGGGATTGAACTGCCTATTGAAACACAGCTTTATCTTGACGATATGTCCGAGCCGGAGCCGAAGCCCCGTATGATACCTGCGTCGGAGGAGGAAACTGCACAGGCAGAACCCGAAGAATATGAGGAAGAAACGGTCGAAAAGAAGGAAGGGGACGCGGATTTTACTGTAAAGGATAATGCAAAAGTTCGGCAAAATCTTCCCACAGCGATTGCCAATGCCGAAAACACAAGATTTGCAAACTACCAAAACGGTATAGTTTGCGCAAATGAAACGGGATACTCGCGGTATAAAAGCGACACAAAGCTTTTGTGGAGCGAAAAAATTCAGATGCAGGAGCCGATTTTGAAGGTTTCGGACGAATATGTTTTAATAAGCGAAACGGGCGGAAAGAAAATAAGCCTTTATAAAGGCAAAAAGCTTATGTTTTCCGCCGAAACGGAAGGCAATATATTAACCGCCGACCTCTCGGCAAAGGGCGATGTCATAGCGGTTACCGAAAAGGAATATTATAAAGGGCAGGTTGCGGTCTTTAACAAAAACGGAAAAAAGATTTTTGTCTGGGATTCAGGCTCTTACAGCATTTTAGACGCGGCAATATCCAAGGGACGAAGGGTTGCAGTGTCGCTTCTTGACGCAGATGAAGGCGCAAGCAGTATAATACAGATTTTTGATGTGCGCGGAAGGGAAATCTGCAAAACCGACGCATTTAAAAATACCGTTTTCTTTGATATGAGGTTTGACGGCGAAAATCTGTCGCTTTTGTCCGAGAGCAAATGCGTGTCAATCACAGAAAAGGGTAAAATACGCTGGGAATATGATTTTGAGGGCAAAAAAATCAAAAAAAGCACAGTATCTCAAAACGGCAGTAGGGCAATTCTTTTTGATAATGACGGCATAGGCGAAATAGTTGTTTTAAAGGCAAGCGGCAAGACATACCAGCCTATTAAAACGGAAAATATGCCCGACGCAATTAACATCAATTCAAGATATGTAGCATATAATAACGGCAGAAATGCAGTTTTGACAAAGTACAGCGGGAAAAGGGTTCTTACTGCCGAATGCGGCGGCGATATAAAGCAGCTTTATATAACAGGTTCGGACAAGGTGTTCTGCGTTTATGCCGCAAGCGTTCAGGAAAAAGCTCTTAAAAAACCGCCAAAAGTCAAGGATTTTGAGGAAAAACAGTAGAAGGGAAGAAAGATATGAGTTATATCTGTGACGGCATACTTATTCTTGTTGCGGCGATATGTATAGGCTTTTCGATGAAAAAGGGCTTTATAAGCGCGTCAAAAAAGCTTCTTGCGCTAATTTTAACAGCGCTTTTGCTTTCGTCGGTACAGCCCGTAATGCTAAATATGCTCCAAAGCACGCCTGCAAGCGATGCGATAAGGCAAATGGTTGCAAAAAATATCTCCGCGTCCTACAAAAGAGAGGCGCTTCCTGAGGACACCGATACGACAGAAACGGAGGAAACGCAGGTTATTGTATCCTCGCTCGGATTTCCTAAATTTATGCAAAAAAGCATAAATAAGACGGTTTCGGGAATGAACGATATAAAAAATAATGTTATGGAAGTAATAACCGACGCGGTAACGCTTATGATACTGAAACTCCTTTCGGTTATATTGCTGTTCCTGATAGTGAAGCTTTTCGTATTCCTGATTTTAAAGTTATTGGAAGGTCTTTTCAATTTGCCAGGGCTTAAAACGCTTAACCGCGCGCTTGGTGCGGGCTTGGGCATAATAAACGCCCTGCTTTTGATATACATAATCTGCGGTGCGGTGAGCCTGTTCACACCGTCCGACAAAATTGAACTCGTTTCGGAAACAGTAAAAAGCA
This sequence comes from uncultured Clostridia bacterium, assembly GCA_905236685.1. Taxonomy (GTDB): domain Bacteria; phylum Bacillota; class Clostridia; order UBA1381; family UBA1381; genus UBA1738. Next base: position 22,960 of record CAJOPD010000058.1, on the reverse strand, counting down.
CCTATATTTTGAAATATTTTTATGAAAATAACTTGCTTATGGCATTATTCATTTAGAAAAGAGGTATAAGCGTTTGCAAAAAAATACAGATTTGAGCGGAAAAACAAAGGAAGAACTGAAAGAAATCGCCAAAGGGCTTGGAATAGAAAAAATATCGCTATTGAAAAGGGACGAGCTTGTTTCGGCTATAACCAAAGCAGTAAGCGAAGTGGATACTGTACCGAAAAAGCGCCAAAGACCGCAGGAGGCGGTGGAGGTGTGCGGTATTTTAGATGTTATGTCGGACGGGTTCGGCTTTTTGCGTGCTGACGGATATAAGCCGAGCGAAACCGATGTCTATGTATCTCCTACGCAGATAAGGCGGTTTAATTTGAAAACGGGCGATGAAATAACGGGTGACGCAAGACCTTCGCAGGAGGAGGACAAATATTCGCCCCTTTTGTTTGTAAAGAAAATAAACGGCGACAGTCTTGAAGTTGCGTTAAAGCGCAAAAACTTTGAAAAGCTTACGCCGATATATCCAAAGGAAAAATTAAGGCTTGATACAGGGGAACGCGACAAATATGCCTCGCGTCTTTTAGATGTCATCGCGCCAATAGGAAAAGGGCAAAGGGGTATGATAGTAGCGCCGCCAAAGGCGGGCAAAACAACTTTAATAAAGCAGATAGCGCAGTCTGTGTCCAAAAACTATCCGAACGCAAAGCTCATAGTTCTGCTGATTGACGAGCGTCCTGAGGAAGTAACCGATATGTGCCGCTCGATTGACGGCGAGGTTGTAGCCTCCACCTTTGACCAGACGCCGCAAAATCATACAAGGTGCGCGGAAATGGTGCTGGAACGGGCTATGCGGCTTGTCGAGCAGAAAAATGATGTCGTTATACTTTTGGACTCAATAACAAGACTGGCAAGGGCGTATAACCTGACGGTGACGCCGACGGGCAGAACATTGTCGGGAGGACTTGACCCCGACGCGCTTTTAAAGCCGAAAAAATTCTTTGGCGCGGCGCGAAACATTGAGGAGGGCGGAAGCCTTACAATTCTTGCAACAGCGCTTGTAGAAACGGGTTCGCGAATGGACGATGTTATATTTGAAGAATTCAAGGGTACGGGAAATATGGAGTTAAAACTGGACAGAGGCTTGCAGGAGCGCAGAATTTTCCCCGCAATAGATATTTTGAAATCGGGCACGCGCAGGGAGGAGGAATTGCTTTCGGAGCGGGAAACGGAGGCGGTTTGGAGCATAAGAAGAAGCCTGAACGCGCAGAACACCTATGATACAATGGCAAGGGTGTTACAGCTTTTGAAAAGCACGAAAACAAACAGCGAATTTGTGGATATGATTTTGAAGTACTACAAGAAGTAGCTTGTCATAAAATTTGGACTTGCTGAATATAATATATAAAGGGAGAGATGCAGCATTGAAAAAAATCGCATTATTACTTAGTATATCTTTGGTTTTTGCAAGTTTTTCGGGAGCGGTTTATGCAGAGGAGCTTGTGCCCGAAGTAAAATCGGCGTATTTGATAGAGCCAACAACCGATACCGTAATGTATGAGCAGAATGCCGATACAAGATTGCAGATAGCAAGCATAACAAAAATTATGACTATGCTTATTATAATGGAAAAGATAGAGGCGGGCGAGCTCAGTCTTACCGATATGGTAACGGCAAGCGCACACGCTCAGAGTTTTGGCGGCTCGACAATGTTTTTGGAGGCGGGCGAGCAGTTTACCGTGAGCGATATGTTAAAAGGCATAGCGGTAGCAAGCGCAAATGACGGCTGTGTAGCTATGGCGGAGCATATCAGCGGCAATACAGACGCTTTTGTGGAGCTTATGAATAAGCGCGCGGAAGAACTCGGAATGGAAAATACGCATTTTGTGAACTGCAACGGACTTGATGACGATGTAGATGTCAGTGAGGCGTATTCAACGGCGCAAGATGTTGCAATAATGTCAAAGGAACTGATAAAGCACAAAAAAATATTCGATTATACAACGATATGGACAGATTCCTTGCGGAACGGAAAGTTTTTGCTTGCAAATACAAACAAGCTTATCCGCAACTATAAGGGCGCGACAGGCTTAAAAACAGGCTCTACCACAAAGGCGGGCTGCTGTCTTTCCGCAACGGCAACAAGGAACGGAATGGAGCTTGTGGCGGTTGTGCTGGGAGCGCCTGACAGCGATATGCGTTTTTCGTCGGCAAGCAAGCTTTTGGATTACGGATACTCGAATTACTCTATGGTAAAAATGGCGGAAAAGGGCGAGCCTATGGGAACGGTAACGGTTTCTTGGGGAGTGGAAAAGGTTGTCCCGTGTGAAGCAGATGAAACCTACAATGTTGTAAATAAAAAGTCGGAGCCGCAGGATATAGAAAAGTCGGTAAAAATGAAAAACAGAGTTTCAGCGCCTGTCAAAAAGGGCGACAAGCTTGGTGAGGTGACATTTTCAAAGGACGGCAAAACGCTTAAAACGGTGGATATAGTGGCGAGCGAAGATGTTGCGAAAAAGGGCTTTTTCAGGATTTTGGCGGACATAATAGGCGGAATAATAAAGGGATAAAAAAGGCACCAAACACAGAAGTAAATAAATTTCTGCGGTCTGGCGACTTTTTCGACAGTCTGATGCAATCGCATTTATGCGATTGCATTTTTACTTTATTATATCTATCAAAAATACAATTCCCAAAATCATCAGCGCAATATGCAGATAGAGGAAAAGGTTTATTTTTGCAAATGCTTCTTCCTCTTCAAGCCGTTTGATCGTCTTTATTATTATGAGCGCCGCTCCCGCAATAATCGCAGGGGAAAAGAAAAAGCCCAAAAGCGCACCGCCGTAGGAGGTGTGCTTTAATATAAAGTCAAGAATTATCACAAAATATGCCGCTCCCGCCAAAAGCGAAAACGCCAAACCGCCGTATTTTGTTTTAAAAATTTTTCCTATTCCGTGCATATTAAACCTGCTCCTTTGCTTGATACAAAAAAGTATATCATATAAAAACGGGAAAATCAAGGAAAATAACATTTTGTGCATAAAGGTAATAAAAAGGCGGTTTTTGTGGAAAAAGTATAAAAAATGTCAAAAATTTTGTGAATTAGTTAGTAAAAATATATAATTTTATTCTTGACAAAATTTACATAAAATGCTATAATTTTTTCAAGTCTGTATAAGTTTTTATTCAGAGCGAACAAATTTTTTTATTTTCAAAGTGAGGGAACAAAGAATGTACGAAGACAAAACGCTAATCTGCAAAGACTGCGGAAAGGAATTCATATTCTCCGCAGGCGAGCAGGAATTTTATGCTGAAAAGGGTTTCCAGAATGAGCCCATAAGGTGCAAGGAGTGCAGAATTGCAAGGAAAAACAGCATAAGACAAAACAGGGAAATGCACGAAATCACATGTGCTGACTGCGGAAAGGTTGACAAGGTGCCGTTCTTGCCTAAGGACGACCGCCCCGTTTATTGCAGTGAGTGCTTTGAAAAGCATAAAGAGGAATCTCTTACTTTGTGATTAAGTTTTGAAGCCTTTGGGACGCAATCTATGCGTCCCTTTTGTTTTGCCGAAAAATATTTTTTGAGGAAATTATGAAGGCGGACATCAATATTATCAGAAAGCTTACCGACAGCACATATACGCTGCTCCAACAGAAACCGCAGGACAGCCGTGCGCCCGTCATATTGAACACGGCGAGCGTTTGTGGATAAGCCCTCAGTATCAAAAGAGTAATGGCGGAGGAAATAGTGCCGTGCAGGAGCTTGCCCAAAATATACGGCTTTAAACTCAGCCCGTATTTTGCCGTGACCGCCATAACCTGCATATGCACGCAAAGCCCCGCAAATCCTACCGCAAATGAGGACATAACAAGACGGACGGGAAGGGAAACGGAGAGCCCGCTTATCTTCTTAATACCGCCCGTAAATTCTAAAATCGCAGATATACAAGCGTCAAAAAAAGCATTTTGCGGAAGAAGCCTTGTTAAAAGATTGGATACGGTAAAGAAAAAAACTATCGCTCCGCATACTGTAATAATACTGTTTAAAGAATTTGCCAAAACCTTTGAAAAAATCTCGGCAGGCGGGAGATTTTCCGTATTTAAACGGCTTTTCGGCGCGGAAAAATTGCCGCGGCGGTAAAATTTAAAAATAATCCCGACGAGCAGTGCGGAAATTATGTGGGAAAGATATAAAATCACGCCGATTTTTGCATTTTTGTAGATAGCAGCGCCTACCGCGCCAAGTATAAATAAAGGTCCCGAATTGTTGCAAAAAGCCAAAAGCCTTTCCGCCTCGCTTTTGGAAAGGTATGCATTTTCATAAAGCTGGCACGCGGTAACGGCGCCCAAGGGGTAGCCGCTTATTATGCCCAAAACGAATGCCGACGCACCGTTTTCGTTAACATTAAAAAGAGGCTTCATAACAGGTCTGAAAAGTTTTGCGGCAGACTGTGCAAAGCCTGAATATACCAAAATCCCCGAGCATACAAAAAAAGGAAAAAGAGAGGGGATTATGATTTCATAACACATCAAAAGCGCCTGTTTCGAGTAAAAAATCGAATTTTCGGGCGAAAAAACCATTGCCGCCGTCAAAACAAGAGCGGAAATATATAATACTGACTTTCGCATACCTGCACCCCCTATAAATGAATATGACATTTACCGAAAAAATATAGCATATAATTTTCAAGAGGTGAGAATTTTGGACGGCTTAAAAAAGGTGTGCGATATTTTTGATATTCCCTACGGCGATGTGGCAAATCTTCCGAGAATAACGCTTTTGGGTGAAGAGGAGGCGTATATCGAAAATTTTTTGTCGCTTGAAGATTATAAAAGGAACTCGGTTAAGCTCAAATGCAAAAACAGCGTTATTTCGGTATCTGGCGAAAATTTTTGCGTTAAGGCGATAAAGGAAGGCTGTATATTGATACAAGGGAAAATAAATGCCCTTAAATTTATATAAAATGGGAGGTTTTTGAATTGTTTTTTATAAAAATCTTCCATTTTTTTGTTGGATATGTTATACTGTTGATAACAGGTAATAATAAAGAAAAGCTTATAACGGAAATCTTGAAAAAGGGCTGTAAATTAAGCGAAATCAACCGCACGGAAGACGGCATAACGGTAAAGGCGCGGCTTTCCTGCCTCAATCGGATTTTGGAAACGGACAGCACCGAAATCAAGGTGGTTAAAAGGTGCGGTCTGCCCGTTTTTGTGTCGGGATTAAAGCATAAAAAAGGCTTTTTGGCGGGAATTATAATTTTTCTTTTGATAACGGTAACAGGCTCACAGTTTGTTTGGGAGATAGATTATGACGCCGACAAAGGCGTCGATTTGGAGCGCGTATCCGATGCGTTGGAGCTTGCGGGACTGAAAACGGGCGTGCCGAAATTCAGGCTTAAAAAGCCCGAAGAAATGAAAAATATCATATTAAACCATACAGACGATGTTTGCTGGTGCTGGGTTTATATAAGAGGAACGAGAGCAACCGTAAGGCTCAGAAAAAGCGTTTTCCCGCCCGAAATGTTTGACGAAAAAATCCCCTGTGACATAATCGCTATGCGAAACGGCACAATAAAGCGCGTTATAACAAAAAAGGGACGGTGCGTGGTCACGGAAAATCAAGCGGTTACAGCCGGCGACACCATTATTTCGGGCACTTTCGACTTTGCGGAAGCGGAGGGATATCAGGTACATTCGAGGGGAACGGCAGAAGCATATACCGAGCATAAAAAATCGGGTATATATAAGCAGTATTACTGCTACAAAACCTACACGGGAAGAGTTCAGCGGTTTTTGACTTTAAAACTGTATAAATGGCGCATACCGTTATATATTAAAAGCAGGGTGCGCTTTGAAAAGTATGACAGCACAGAAAGAGATTTTGACGCAAAAGCGGGCAAAAACAGGTACATAGGAATAGGTTTTAAGGTGAATGAGCTTAAAGAGTATGAAACAAAAAGGGAACCGATTTCTTATGAAACGGCTGTTGCCTTTGCCCAAAAGGAGCTGGAACGCGACATATCTTACGAGCTGTTACAGCCCGCACAGCTGGTAAGCAAAAACTGCGATGCGGAAAAAATAGATGAAGAAACGGTAAAGGTAACCGTCACAATGGATTTTATAGAGGAAATAGGCACAGAAAAACGGATTGATGAGGTGAACATTATTGAACCAAAGAATAATCAGTCTTCCCGAAGAAATTGACCTTAGAGATTTTTTCGGAGACTTTGATTTAAATGTAAAACTGCTGGAAAAGGGGCTCGGCGTTGGGATTACAACACGCGACAATCAGATAAAAATATCGGGCGATGAGGAAAATATTGAAAAGGCGGGAGAGGTTGTAGACCTCTTAATGCAGATTTTATTGCGGGGCGAAAAGCTTGACGAGCAGAAAATCCTGTACGCTATGGAAATGGCAGGCGGGAATGAGGCGGACAATTTAAAACTGCTTGGCGAGGACTGTATTGCAATAAACAGCAAGGGAGCACCTATAAAAACAAAAACGCTGGGACAGAAAAAGTATGTTGAGGCGATAGACGAAAACACAATAGTTTTCGGCATAGGTCCTGCGGGTACGGGTAAGACATACCTTGCGGTAGCCAAGGCGGTAACGGCGCTGAAAAGCAAAAAGGTCAGCAGAATAATTTTAACGCGTCCTGCCGTTGAGGCTGGCGAGAAGCTGGGCTTTTTGCCGGGCGACCTGCAAAATAAGGTTGACCCGTATTTAAGACCGCTATATGACGGTATGTACGAAATGCTGGGCGGAGAAGGCTTTGCAAGGTATCAGGAGCGCGGTATGATTGAGGTTGCGCCCCTTGCATATATGAGAGGCAGAACGCTTGACAACGCCTTTATTATTCTTGATGAGGCGCAGAATACAACGCCTGAACAGATGAAGATGTTCTTGACAAGAATAGGCTTCGGCTCGCAAGCGGTGGTAACGGGAGATATAACGCAGATTGACCTGCCTGACGGCAAAAAATCGGGCTTAAAAATCGCGCAAAAGGTGCTTTTCTGTATAGAGGGGATTGAGTTTTCAATTCTTACCGAAAAAGATGTAGTCCGTCACCCATTGGTACAAAAGATAATAAAAGCATACGAAAAATTTGATAATGAACAGGAGAAAAAACGCAAAAATGGCAGAAATCATACTGGAAAATAATCAGGACAAGCTGCCGATAGATGACAGGATAAAGGATACAATAGAGCAGGTAATACTGAAAACTCTCGATGAAGAGGGCTGTGATTTTTCCGCAGAGGTGAGCGTTACGATAGTTGACGCAGAGGAAATCCGCAGTATAAACCGCGAGCAGAGAAATATTGACGCCGTGACCGATGTTTTGTCCTTTCCTATGCTTGAATTTGACGAAAACAAAGAGATTATAAATTCCGACTTTGATATGGACGGCGAAAATCTGCTTTTGGGCGACATTGTAATCTGCGCAGAGCGCGCAAAGGAGCAAGCTCGGGAATTCGGGCACAGCTTTAAGCGCGAAATGGCATTTTTGACCGTTCACTCAATGCTGCATTTACTGGGATATGACCATATGGACGGGCAGGAGGAAAGGGAAATGTTTGCCCGTCAGGAAGAAATATTAAATATGCTCGGTATAACTCGGGAGGAGGTATAGATATGAGCTTTTACCACGCATTAGAAGGGCTTTGGGGTGCAGTGAAAAGGGAAGGGCATCTTAGGTTTCATATAATGATTGCGGTGCTTATATCGATTTTTGCATACTTTTACGGAATAAGCCGTTTTGAGTGGGCTGTTCTGCTTACGGCAATATCTTCGGTAATCGGTGCGGAGCTTTTAAATACCGCAATAGAACGGGCGGTGGACACCGCAACATCTGAAATAAAACCGTCTGCAAAGCTTGCAAAGGACGCGGCGGCAGGGGCGGTTTTGGTGTTTGCTGTATTTTCGGTTTTGGTGGGATTGTGCCTTTTCGGCGATATTGCCAAAATCGGCGGCACATTAAAACTCATATTTACTGCGCCGAAAATTCTCATTCCGTGCCTTGCGGTTGGCGCCGTATTGCTGATTTTTACAATATTCGGAGGAAAAAATGACAAAAAAGTTTAAATCGGGATTTGTTGCGATAATAGGTATGGCAAATGTCGGCAAGTCCACACTTTTAAATACTTTGGCGGGGCAGAAAATCGCCATTGTTTCGGACAAGCCCCAAACAACACGAAACAGAATACTCGCCATTTATAACGACAAAGGACATCAAATTATTTTTACCGATACGCCCGGGGTGCATAAGCCCCATAATAAGCTGGGCGAATTTATGGTAAAATCCGCATCAGAGGCAATAAATGATGTTGACATCGTGGTTTTTGTTGCAGACGCCACAAAGAAAATAACAGAAGCTGAAAGAAATGTCATACGGGAAATCGAAAAATCGGGCGCAGATAAAATGCTGGTCATAAACAAGACCGACCTTGTGAAAAAGGAGGAGCTTCTTCCTGTTATTGCCGACTATTCAAGCCTTGGCGATTTTACTGCGATAGTACCTATGTCGGCAAAGACGGGGGACGGAGCTGATATCCTTCTTGACGAGCTGAAAAGAGCCCTTCCCGAAGGGCCGAAATTCTATGATGACGAGCAAATAACCGACCAGCAGGAAAAGCAGATAGCGGCGGAAATTATACGGGAAAAGCTTTTGTGGTTTTTGGATAAGGAAGTGCCTCACGGCATAGCGGTTGAAATTGAAAAAATGCAGGAGCTTGACCGTATAACCAAAATTTATGCCGTAATCTACTGCGAAAAGGCAAGCCATAAAGGAATAATTATCGGCAAAAATGGCGAAATGCTTAAAAAAATTGCCACGCGTGCGCGGGGTGATATTGAAAAAATGCTCGATAAAAAGGTGTATTTAGAGCTTTGGGTACGCGTTAAAAATGACTGGCGCAACAGCGAAAAAATGATAAAAGGCTTTGGATTTGAGCTATAACCAAAAAGTTACAGTATATTTAAGAGTAAATTACCAACCCTATTAAAAAAAGGGGGTAATTTTATGAATTTTGAAGAAGTTTCGTGGGATATATTTAAGGCGACGGGGGATATAAATTCCTATCTTTTACACCGTGAAATAAAAAATGCGAGGGAAAAGGAATGGACTGCATCAAGACAAGAGCAATTGTCGCAAGACGGGCAAATTACGCAGAATCAAACTGTATGCTGACGCTCTTTGCGGAAGGGCTCGGAACCGTTTCCGCCTGCGTTTACGGCGTGAGCGGCAAAAAAAGCCGTATGAAATCGGCAGCCCAGCCTCTTTGTTTTTCGGAATTCGTTCTTGTAAAGACGAGGGGTGATATTTACCGTGCAGAGTCAGCAGAGGTGATAGAAACTTTTTATCCCGTATCAGAGGATTTGAAAAAGCTTGCCCTTGCAAACTATTTTCTCGATATAACAGGCGATGTCTTTTCCGCAGAGGACGGCGGGCCGCTTACGCTTTTGCTGAACACTTTGTATGCAATTTCATATAAGGATATTGATTTAAGTGTTGCAAAGGCGGTATTTGAGCTTAAAATGATGCAATATTCTGGCTATGCGCCAAGCCTGGACGCTTGTGTAAAATGCGGAAAAGAGGACGGAATTTCCGCCTTTTCCGTTTTGGGCGGAGCGGTATGTGCGTCCTGCAAAACGCCCGCTATGCCGTTTTTGTCAAATGATGTAAAAGAGGCGATGAAATACATATTGAAATCGGACACAAAACGCCTTTTTTCCTTTGAAATATCAAAATCGGCAAAAGAAATCCTTTCGCAGATATGCGAGAACTATATACTTAGCAAAAGCGATAAGCAGTATAAATCGCTTGAATATTATAAAAAAATAATATGAGGAGAATGGTACATATGGAAAGACGCGACAAACACAATTATTATCTTGATATTGCACAGACGGTAGCGGAGAGGGGCACCTGCCTCCGCAGAAATTACGGTGCAATAATTGTAAAAAATGACGAGATTATCTCAACGGGTTATGTGGGTGCGCCGAGAGGCAGAAAAAATTGCAGCGATTTAGGCGTGTGTATCAGGCAGGAGCTTCAAATTCCGCGCGGCGAACGGTATGAAATGTGCCGCAGCGTGCACGCGGAGGCGAACGCAATTATATCCGCATCGCGTAACGAGCTTATCGGCTCAACGCTTTATCTGGTGGGACTGGAAATGTCAAGCGGCGAGATTGTAAAGGGCAGCTGCTGTTGCTCAATGTGCAAGCGTATGGTTATAAATGCAGGCATAAACGAGGTTGTTATAAGGGATACCAAGGACGATTTCAGGGTTATCAAAGTGCAGGAATGGATAGACAATGACGAGAGCCTTGACGGCACAAGGGGTTATTAACCAAAAATATTGGAAAAAAATTAAAAAAGTGCTTGCTTTTTTAGTTTCGGTGTGATAGAATAGTCGGGTATTATGTTATTAAACTGTTCGGAGGTGAAATTTATGCCTAACATCAAATCAGCAAAAAAGCGCGTTTTGGTTATTGAAAAGAAAACTTTAATCAACCAGATGCATAAAACAGCACTTAAAACAGCTGTAAAAAGATTTGAAACAGCCGTTGCGGAAAACAATGCAGATGAAGCAAAGGCTTTGTTTAACGAAGCTGTTAAAAAGCTTGACAAGGGCGTAAGGCAGGGTATACTTCATAAGAATACCGCTGCAAGAAAAAAATCACAGCTTGCATTGAAGCTTGCGAAGATTAACGCGTAGCAAAAAGCCGCCTAAAAAGCGACTTTTTAATTTTATGTCAAAATGCTTGACTGCACATACTTTCTGTGTTAGAATAAAGCACATCAATTAAGTAGGTATTGTAAGAAAGAGAGGTTTATTATGAAAAGAATAGTTACAATACAGGACATATCTTGTTTTGGAAAATGCTCGCTGACGGTGGCGCTGCCGATAATTTCGGCAATGGGCGTTGAGGCGGCGATACTTCCCACGGCGGTTTTGTCAACGCATACAGGCGGATTTAAGGGATTTACCTTCCGTGATTTGTCGGAGGACATCACCAAGATTTTTGAACATTGGGACAGTGAAAAAATTGAATTTGATGCGATTTATACGGGATATTTAGGCTCCTTTGAGCAGATTGACCTGATGAAAGCGTTTATCGATAAAAAACGCGGGAAGGCGCTTGCGTTTGTCGATCCTGCAATGGCGGATAACGGCAAGCTTTATACGGGATTTACGCCCGAATTTGCGCATCATATGCTCACCCTTTGTCAAAAAGCAGATATTATAGTTCCAAACATTACAGAGGCGTCCTTTATGCTTGATGTTCCGTATGTTGAGGAGGGCTATGACAAGGAGTATGTCGAGGATATTTTGAAAAAATTTGCGGATATGGGCATAAAAACGCCTGTTCTGACAGGAGTAAGCTTGGAACCCGATAAGCTGGGCGTTGCTATGTACGACAGCGAAAAGAACGAGTTTTTCTATTATTTCAATGAAAAGATTGACGCAAAATTTCACGGAACGGGCGATATTTTCTCGTCGGTTGTAATAGGCGGAATTATGCGCGGTATGGATATTAAGGAAGCCTTAAAACTTGCGGCGGATTATGTGGTTGAGTGTATCAAGGTGACTATGCCCGATAGGGATAAGCATTGGTACGGCGTGGAATTTGAAAAAACGGTACCTTATTTGGTAGAAAGATTAAAATAAAAAGGTATTTAAAAAGGGCTTATATTGAAGCGAACTAATTCAATTCAATAAAAAGCCCTTTTGTATGTTTTTTTATTTTGAAACAGGGAGAACCTCATACCCCGACCATTTCGCAATATGTCGGGCTAAAACCGTGCTGTCCTTTGTATTTATCTTGCTGTCATTATTTACATCTGCTGCCAATTCAGCTATCGTTTCGTATCCGGTCCAGTGTGCCAAATACCTTGAAAAAAATGTAAGGTCCTTGGCATTTACCTTTTCATCTCCGTTTACATCACCTAAAATTGTATTTTGTGTTTTATCTCTTTTCCTGACAATAATACTTAGTTCGTTATTTTCAACAATTTCACAATCGGGGTCCAAAAATTCGTTGACGAGAAAATTCGCATTGGCATACATCTGTTCGTTTATAATGCAGCAGTTATGACCAACGCCTGTAACAGCTGTAAAATTCAAAGTTTTGGAACCATTTGTAATTGATATATTATCTGTATCTACATCATACTCAATAGTCAATTTAAGAAGTCCTCCAATTGTAGCTATCGGGGCATACATAATCCCCGAAATGCTGATAGGTGCTTCTTCAAGTTCAAGTATTTGATTGTAACGGCGGGCTTCTTTCTGACCGGAGGCAAGCATAAATATTTCGCCGTTTGATGTGGAATTATAGTTAAAAACTACAAAAGAATACCTCAGTCCATATGTTGAGTTTCCTCCGTAAGCGGCACCGGCATATTCCTCATTACTATGCAAGTTGCTGTAATTTACGGCGTGAAACCATTTATAGTCGCCTTCTTTATATGGACGCTGCGCTAACGATGTGTCAATGAAATGGGTGAATTCATCAACGGGTGCATCTCCAAGCCTGCTCAAAGGCTCGTTGTAATTTACAGGATCAGTAACGGCGCCTATCGTCGTCGAATTATTACTATTTAAAGGTTTGCTTTCCATACTGATAATTTTGTGTTGACCGTTCTTTGCAACATAAGTTACAACACAGTCTAAAATATCATTGCCGGTCACTCCGTCGGAATTTTCAAGGTGGGGTATACCTTCAAACATATAGGGATTGTCAGCCGTGTAAGTTCTTTTTACGCCGTCATAACAAAACAATGTAACCTCCGCACCGTCCAACTTCACAAAAATAGCATACGGTGTTGTATCTATTTCGGCTCTAAACCCGAAAATTCTGCCAAAGGGGTCAAGCCATACATCTTTATATATCATAGCAAGCTTAAAACTGCGGAAAATATCTTCATTAATTGCGTTATAAGATGTGTCGCCGAAACCGAGCTCCTTATCTTCATATGAAATATAAGTTAATCTGCCCGTGGTGGTTTCCCTTGAAACAAGAATGGTAACATCGCTGTTATTTGCGGTATCAATGCTCATAGCCGAAGGGGAGATGTTTGTCTTTATTGCGATTATATCATCACTTTGAATATCAAGAAGGCTGATAGGATTGCCGTCAAGCGAAACATCAACATTTATGTTCCCGTTTGCAATATCAGCTTCTTGAATAACAATCTGTTTATATTGACTTATGTTGCTGGAAGACGGCACAAATTTTACGGTTACGGTACTGTTTTTAAATGAAACAGAGGTAACCTGACCAATTTCATAAGCATCTGCATAAATCTGATTATAATACGAATTTGTATCCTTCCTTGCGATTTTAATATTCTCAAAAGAAGCATCAATGACTTTTGAAAGTATTGTATCTACATTTTCTGTTTCAGGTGTTACAGACATATATAGAGAGCCGTTTATGTAAATATTCAATATGTCGTCAAAGGAGTAATAGGTTTGACCAAATTTTATTTGGCGATTTTTTGCATATTCAATTTTTGTGCCCTGAGTTGCCGATACTGTTTCTTCTTCGCGCGCCTTAACAGGCATAATTGCCATACTAAGCAGTATGAATACCGCAACGCAAAGACTCAATGTTTTCTTTTTCATTTTTTCCTCCTTAAAAATAAAGATATGCCGCTTCAAAAGCTTTTTTGCACCAAAAACAAATTTGCCTAATAGTATCTTGCATACCAAATATATCATATTTGCAATTTTTTTACAACAGTTTTAAAAGAAGTTATAAAGAAAAACTGATAAACCACAAGAGAATTTGCGATTTATCAGTTTTTTGCTTTATTTTATTTTTGAAAGACGCAGGTACTTTTCACGGGTTGCCATACCGCCTCTTATGTGCCGTTCCGCCTTGTTTTTGTCAAGTACGGCGTGTACCCTTACTGCAAGTGTGGGATTTAAGTCCGAAAGCCTTTCGGTTATATCTTTATGTACGGTTGATTTTGAAACATTATATTTTTTTGCGGCTCCTCTTACGGTAGTTTTGTTTTCCAGAATGTAATTTGCAAGCTCCAAAACTCGCTCCTCGATATAATCCTTCATTATTATCCCCCTAAAATCAGCTATTGGTACAATATATGAAGATTTTCGGGAAAATATGAAGAATAAAAATAACCCTCTTGCAAAGGATAATGCAGCGGGCGTATATGCCCAAGGCATTGTCAAGGCACAAAACCTAAGTCTGAAAGAAACTCGTTTAGATCGCAGCTTTGAAACGAGAGGTGCTGTACGCGTGTACCGCCCCGAGCAAAAAGTGGTGATATGGGCGAGTTTATGCGGGACCTGACCCTCCTTGTTTAATCTCAATATTATCACTTACAGCAAAAAAACGCATCTGATCATTCTACTGTGTATAAAGGTATTAATTAGAGAATTTCTCTGAATCTCTTCTCCTCGGCAGAACGCTTGCACATCAAGCACATATTTGCACTGAGTATTCCTTCTTTTAAGGTTGCACGCGATTTTTCCATTCCTTCCATCACGCCGATAAAATTGCTAACCAATTCATTATCGCCGCCGAAATGGTCACTTTGCATATTGGGAAACTTATATGTTTCAACAATATTTTCCAAATGCTTGTAAACAGTTATTTTTTCATCGAACCAATCAAACTCAATGGTTCCCTTATATCCTATAAGTCTTGCCCCGCGTTTACCTGCACCGTTTCTAACGATAAAATCCTGGGAATATGCAACATGCATACCGCTCTCGTACTCTATCAAAGCACTGCCGCTATCCTCATTTCCAACATCTTCTGCAAAACAGCACCACTTTCCGAGATTTGATATGTTTTCGTTTTTCGCAAGATTCTGCGGGCTTTCCGGGCAGGTTGCGGTTTCATTACAGTTTTCACAAAGCAAACCCGCAGGTTTATTTCCCTTGTATATCTGCTTCGATTTCATTGCGCATACTCTCACGGGTCTGTCATCACCGATAAGGTAGTTAATATAATCAAGGTCGTGCGTCGCCTTTTGAAGAAACAGACCTCCTGTTATGCTTTCATCTCTATACCATTTGTGATAATAGCCGCGACCGTAGGGAACATTGTTATAAGCTTGCACATGAACAATCCTGCCTATTTTGTCTGCGTCCAGAAGTTCTTTCACATAGGTCACAATTCTTGACATTCTTAACGGAAAAGATACCACAATCTTGTCGTTTAAATGAAGAATACCTCTCAACTTTTCGATATCCTCTTCACATATACCAACAGGCTTTTCAAGGAAAATCGGTATGTTGTACTTAGCTGCCAACACAGCGTAATCAGCGTGAGTCGAACATCTTGTACCAATGCATATTCCGTCAAGTTTTTCTTTTTCAAGCATTTCCTCCGCATCATCATAATAACGGATATCATTATATTTTTCTTCGTCTAAATACAATCTTTTCGACTCGGCGTTATTGATGTCCATTATAGCACTTAAATGCACTTTGCCTGTGTCTATCATTTTCTTTACGACATGATTAATGCGTCCGCCGTATCCTATTACTCCGATATTTAACATATTTACACCTCAAATCATAAAGTTTTTCTTATTATCCTTCCATTTGATATAACATATCTCAATTTATTTTTCTCAATATCCGCAATAACAATATCTGCATCTTTCCCATATGCAATACTTCCTTTAACCTTATCAATACCCAACAGCACCGCCGCTGCCGTAGAAGTAAGCTCACACACCTTGGTTATTGGCAATTTCGTATTTTTTAATGCGTTAAAGAATACATCGTCCATAGTTGCAATACTCCCCGCAAAACAACTTCTGTCAGGCAGTTTTGCGACTCCGCCCTCAATAATCACTCTGTTTTCAGGCGCAACAGTCCCCAAGTAACTCTCGCTGACCTCGGTTCCTGCTGCCCGCATTGCATCTGTAACCAAAGAAACTTTGCAGTTCTGTTTGAATCTTGCTGCCATTTCTATCGTCTGGGGAGCGATATGATACCCGTCACCGATAAGTTCAAAGCTCATATCATCAAACAGATATGCTGCCTCAGGTATGCCCGCACGAAGCCTTTCATCAATTTTCCGCGCCCACGGTGAAGCACAGTGCAAATGTGTCACATGTGAAAACCCGTATTTCAGCGACTTTTCAACGACATCAAACAATGCATCGCTATGTCCTATTGAAACGACAGCGCCGTTATCAGAAAAGAATTTTCCGGCACTCATAGCACCTTCAAGTTCAGGTGCTATATCAATACGCTTTATTATATCCGTGTATTTTTCCAGAAATCTTATATTGTCTTCTGTCGGCAAAAGCAGCATTGACTTATTTTGTGCCCCCGTTTGATCAGGAGACAAAAAAGGACCTTCAAGATGCACACCCAACAAATCGGCATCAAGCACTTTATTCTTCATTATTTTATACAATTTTAAGAAGCTTTCTATACTCTCGGGTGACGCCGATAAGGTGGTGGGCATTATCGCTGTGGTTCCGTGATATGCGTGCGTCGAAATAATATTTTTAAAAGCGTATTCCGTCAGATCCATAAAATCGCTTCCGCCACCGCCGTGAATATGTATATCAATAAATCCGGGCAATACATAAAGACCTTTCGCATCTATAACTTCTGCTTCCTCAGATATTTCATTCGCGTTATCGCCTAAAATTATCTTGCCGTTTATTATCTTTATATTGATTTTTTCCACACTGTTCTCAAGAACAACATTTCCGTTTATTATGTTTAAATTATTCATTATTCGTTATATATTTTAATCTCAGGGATAGGCGGATTAAGAGCAACATCAGCAGCAAATAATTTTGCGTCCGGATGATTTTGGAACAAAGAGCATGGTACCTTTGGAGTAATTTTGCCATGAAGAACCTTCCTGAGAGCACCCGCATTCCATGCTCTCGGCATACACATTCTGACTTTTTTTGCCATAAACATTTCTTTCATCCCAACCGTTATACAGTATTTGGGAATTGCATCAAGATCACCGCCGCAGTTCACATACGAATTAACCGTTATAGTTTCCCTTGAAACCTTGAGAACGCGTGTAGGTCTGTTCAGGAAATCTTCCTTTGAACAAATTTCATCTGATTCAGGGGGTTCATTGAATGCGAAATGTCCGTTTATGCCTATTCCGCCCCACGCCATATCAAGTTTTCCGTACTTCTCTATTATTTCCATCACTTGATTTGTGTTATTGGGGTCAGGAAACAATCTGTTCTCGGGCAAAACATTTAATTCGTCTTTAATTCGATTATAGAATATTCTGTTCATACCGCCCTTGAATGATAGCGGACTATCTACACAAATACATTCTTTTTCGTTTTCCATATACTCATCCATATTTATAAATACACAGTTTTTAAGGCTTACATTATATTTATTTATAAGGTAAACCAATCTGGAATACGGTCCAATCGGGCCGTAGGGTACAACCATAACAGTAGGCTCTCCTTTTTTGTTGTTTTCTGCTATGGTTTCAAGGACTTCAATAGCAACCTTCCAGTACAAGTCATGTTCTGTTTCGCATCGTTCAAGTTTTATTCCGCTGTGTTTTCCCAATTCATTCGCCGGGATTCTATTAATATCCATATTTTAAACCTCCATTCAAACTTTTGGTACATTTTATCACTTTAAAAGAAAAAAATATATATCGGATTATGCTGTTTTTTTGCATTATTCTGCTATTTAACTTGTTTTTTTCAGGTAATTATATTATAATAATAACGAACACTATTACGAGGTAAGAAATATGAATAATTCATCCGAATTTGTTTCAAACGAATACATACATCTTAATCACTGCGGCATACAGAAGCTGTGGGATAAAGACTATTATACGGAACGCCCCAACGGACGAGCCGATTACCATATTTTATATATTTATCAGGGAGCTTGTCACACGGAGCTGTTAGGGGAAAAAATAGTTGCAAAAACAGGAAATATGATTCTTTTTAAGCCAAACGAGAAGCATAAATATCAGTTTTATAAATCTGATTTGCCTATATCCTGCTATATTCATTTTACAGGTGTCGGCTGTGAAAAAATTTTAAATGACATTGGTTTCAAAGATAAGCGTATAATTAACATCGGAACGAGCAAAACGATTCTGTCATTATTTGAAAAAATGGAAATGGATTCAAATTTAAATCAACCCTTTTCAGAAGAACTGTGTGCCGGATATATAATAGAAATACTGTCATTAGCAGGCAGACGATTTTTTTATTCGGACAATCATGCCTATTTGAACAAAAAATCACAAATGAGTGCAGTATGCCAATTTATGTACGATAACTATATGCAAAAATTATCGGTCGAAGCCTGTGCCCGTCAATGTAAACTGAGTCCCGGCAGGTTTGCGCATGTGTTTAAAGAAGCCATAGGAAAATCCCCTCTTGAATATATAAACGAAATCAGAATTTCCAAAGCAAAGGAACTGCTGTTATCTCAAAACCACACAGTTTCCGAAATAGCCGAAATGGTTGGATTTCCAAACCAAATCTATTTTTCAAAAATTTTCAAAAAAAAGACGGGAGTTTCACCCAAAAAATACTCAAAAAGTGATTTATAACATTGACCATGCCTTCTCGATTTACTACCCTGTGGCAAGGAATGGTGGGCGGGTCGGAATTATTATGAAGGGCGTATCCCACAACCCTTGCCCAATGTGGATTTCCTGTAAGAATTGCCACTTGCCCATAGGTTGCAACTTTGCCTTTTGGGATACCTTTTACAACCTCATAAATTTTTTCAAATGTGTTCATAGCAAGCGCCTCATTTTTGATAAATTATGCGTAATTATTATGCTCATCAATCTTTAATATTATCCTGATAAAAGTATATCACGATTTTTACAAAGCAGTCAATCAGACTGTAAAAATTTTCCTCTTAAAATCACTATAATAACGACATATTTTTATACAAAAGCATTGACAAAAAAACAAAAAAAATATAGAATAAAAAATAGGTATTGCCGAATTAAGAGCAGGCTGACAACATTGTAACAACTTCACCGGTGAAAAAACAGGAGAGAGGCGGCTTTTTTAAGCTAAAAGGTTAATCGGTATGGACAAGAAGGTCATTATTATCGGGGCGGGAGGTCACGGCAGAGTAATAAGTGACATTATTTTGGCTTGCGGTGATGAGGTTGCAGGTTTTATTGACGACCGTGCAGATGTAAAAATTAACGGATTTAAGTACCTTGGTAGTATGTCGGAAATAGAAAATTATAAAGACAGTCTGTTTATAATTGGCATAGGAAACAATGAAATACGCAGAAGAATTGCAAAAACATACCCGCATTTAAACTACTATACAGCCATTCATCCGTCGGCGGTTATATCACGGACGGCATCTGTCGGTGCGGGGACTTGTGTTATGCCGAATGTTACTGTTAACTCAATGTCAGAAATAGGGGAGCATTGTATAATAAATTCCGGAGCGGTTGTGGAGCACGACTGCAAGGTTGCAGATTTTGTGCATTTATCGCCTCGTGTAGCTATTGGCGGAATAGTAAGCATAGGCGAATTGTCGCATATAGGCATAGGAACATCGGTAGTAAGTGAAATCAATATTTGCGAAAAGGTTATAGTGGGAGCAGGCGGAGCTGTAAACAGGGATATTAAAGAACCGGGGACATATGTCGGTGTTCCTGTCCATAGGCTTGAAAAGTGAAAAGAATTCCTTTAAAAACCTTTTAAGCGCCCCGCACGGAGTATGGGCATATGTTAGATTATGAGCTTTATGAAAAATGCCTTATTGGCATTGTTAAAGATGCGGTTTTAGGTAAAAATATTACGGAAATATCCGATGAAATCGACTTTGATATTCTGACGGATATAATTAAAATGCACAAGCTTTCAAGCCTTTTATATCCCGTCTTTAAGGAAAAGGGCATTGAAAGTGCCGAGCTTTATAAGGATTTTAATTTTTGGCTTGCACAAGGGACAAATCAGCAGTATTACCTTGAAAAAATCAAGGAAAGCTTTGAGGCGCAAAAGGTCAGATTTGTTTGTATGAAGGGTGCATATTTAAAAACGCTGTATCCTGAGCCGTATATGCGTTCATCAGGCGATTTGGATATATTTGTTGATGACGAGAACACCGAAAAAGTCCGTGATATTATGGCAGGACTTGGTTTTACGGTGGAGCGGTTTGACCACCGTCTGCAAGACGACGCATACAGTCTTGGCAAATTTGTGCATATAGAAATTCACAGAAAGCTGATTTCAAATAAATGCCCCTGGGACGAAAAATGTCAGGAAATAATTGAAAGAATTGTACCGAAAAAAGAAGGCTCATATGAGTATGTTATGTCGCCCGAGGACTTTTATCTTCATATGATAGGGCATATGGCAAAGCATATGAAATATTCGGGCTGCGGGATAAGAATGGTTTTGGATATATGGGTTTATCTAAACAAATTCGGGACGGTTTTAGACAGAAAAATACTCAGCCAAAGACTAAAATACTGCGGACTGGACATTTTTGAGAAGGAAGTAGCAAAGCTTGTAGATTACTGGTTTAACGGAAAAGATGCCGATATAAAGACAAAAAATTTGGCAAGATACATATTTGAAAGCGGCATTTTCGGCAAAGCAGAGCAGGCGTTTGCAGCCGAAATGGCAGAGGATATGGAGGAGAATACAAGCAAAAAAGTCGGCGTCATTAAAAAGCTGACAAAATACACCTTTTTGCCGTATTTAAATATGTGTATGATTTATCCAAGGCTATCAAAATACCCGATTTTACTGCCGTTTTACTGGGTTTTAAGAGCAAACAGGATTTTGTTTTTTGAGCGTAAAAAAATTTCAGGGTTAACGAGAAACATTGAAGGAATATCTGTTTCTTATGCCAAAAACTTGGCTGAATTTAAAAAAAGTATAGGATTATAGAAAAAGCGCAGCTATTATAGCGGCGCTTTTAAATTATTTTGTCAAAACCTTCTTATTCCAACTCTTTTTTTCGCAATGCGGACATTTTAAATACCTCGTTCTGCCTATATGCGTTGCGAAAAGCACACTGCGATATGTGGGGGCATATTTGTGCCCGCATATTCCGCATTCATAGTATCCTACGGTTTGCTCAATTTTTATGGCATTTGAGATACCTACCGTAAAAATAACACTCCCCAAAACAATCAGTATAATTCGCGTAAAAACGGGCATTTCAATATACGAGGCAACAAAGATGAGCGCCAAAAATGAAACGGAGGATATATATCCCAAAACTGTTTCCAAACGGAGCAAAAAATTGTCAGTATCGTTCTTTTGCTGTTTCAGTTCCTCAAAGCTTTGCATCTTGTAAATCTCCTTGAAGTATTCTTTATATATAATACAGTGTTTGCGTAAAAAAGTCAATAAACATTTTTTGCTATCCGTATTCAGAAAAAACAAAACCCGGATTTACTTACTCTGGGAGCCATACAAATGAGTTTTCTGCATTTTCTTGCCCTTAGTCTTCTTCAAATCTCCACTTTTGCTGCATTATAACGGCAGGCTTTTTGTCCTCCTTTGAATGTGAATAAAATACTGTTGCAATACTTCCGTCCTTCAATTCCACGCTTGACGGATAACCTAAATCCGAGTTCACGCCGTCAATATACACATCATAACCTATGTCCCATGTTTCCCCCATATCATAACTGAACATAGCCTTTATCCCGCAGGGAACTTCGCGGTAACTGTATGTCGCAATTAAAACGCCGCTTGAATGTTTTAAAATATGTGATGGAGCCCCGCCTTTATCCGAAAGTATTTTATGAGGAACAGTCCATGTTTTTCCGCCATCTTCCGATTCGGATTGATAAATGGTAAATTTTTTGACCTCAGATGTTCCCTCAACTCTTATGTGGCAAATTATTTTATTATTTTCAAGACATACGGCATAGGGCTCATAACATAACATTTTTTCGCCGTTTTCGATAATTGCCGGAACAGTACCCACATATTCGCAAGTACCGTCGGTATTGATTTTATATGCATCTATCCTATTTTCCTTCGTATATGCAGTGCCTACCCACAAAACGCTTCCGTCGTTAAGTACGGTGGGACCGTGTGGTGATGAAACAGGACTTTTGAATAATTTTCCGAAGGTTACTCCGCAATCGGTGCTTATTCTAAAATTTGAACCGCAATATAGGTCCTCTTCTTCATCGGTAACCGTATTCAAATATTCATAGCGATATTCCTGCATATCGCTACTTTCAAAGTCTTTAATTGTAAAATTTTTAATTGCCCATCTTTGAAATTTTCTTGTGTTGTTAAAGGATGTAACAATGACATTTTTGTCGCCATATGCCAATATTCCGCCATCACGGTCATCAAGCACAGTATCAATAACAGGCGCCGGCAGGGTATAGCTTTCTCCCTCATTCTCGCTGTATGATATAACTGTTTTCCCAAAAGGACAAATGTGCGCAATCCGAAAGCCAGATGCGGCAACTGCAATTTTTCCGTTTTGTAATCTTGTTACTGTCGGCCATGCAAAATAATTGTGCTTGCTCATCGGGTTTGACATTATTGTTTTCACTTCCCCGATATCAATAATTTTCATTGTATATTCCCCCCTGTCAGTGTAATAAATTCTTCTTAATTACTGCGCCTTTTAAATATTAACAAAAAAGACATATGATATTATACAACACACTTTTATTATTTTGTATATATCTTTTTATACATTTATAATAACATAGATTTTACGGGCAAAAACACAAATATGTGCTTGATTATTGTCGGATTTTGTGTTATCGTATACACATAGTACTATATACCATATTGGTTAATACTACAATTAACCATTTAGTCAAATTTAAAACAGAAATGTCTTTGGAGGTAATGTTATGTTCAAGCAAATGGATATAATAATAGGCTCAGGCATAAAAAGTGTATATTTTCAAGATGGGTTTTATAGTTCGCAGCATATAATTTCACCCAATCACAACCATTATCATACCGAGGTTCATATAAT
>CAJOPD010000057.1 GCA_905236685.1 uncultured Clostridia bacterium | reverse complement strand
TGGAGCGGGTGATGGGAATCGAACCCACACGACCAGCTTGGAAGGCTGGGATTCTACCATTGAACTACACCCGCAGATATTGCTATTGCCGATAGCCGCAAATCAGCTGACTTTTTCAATTATAGCAGACCAACCCTGTTTTGTCAACACTTTTTTGACATTTTTTTGAATATTTGCGAGCGAGTGCTCATATATATTCAGCCGCAGATTTTTTTGGAAATTTTGGATACGGCGCTAAGCAGAGCGTCTGCTTCTTCCTTTTTCGAAAACGCTCCAAATCCCGCACGGACAGCGCCCGTTTTTTCCGTTCCCAGAGTTTCGTGGGCGATATATGAGCAGTGATAGCCGCCCCTTGTCGCAATTTGATAATCATTATTTAAAATATCGCTGATTTCCTGTGAATCCGCGTCTTTGATGTTGAAAGCTACCGTGCCGTTGCGGTCACCGTCCCGCTTACCGTAAACTTTCACGCCGCCTATATTCAAAAGCCCGTCAATCAGGTATGTTGCAAGCTCTTTTTCGTGCATACCGATATTTTTGACGCCAATGCTTTTTATATACTTTACAGAATCTGCCAATGTCATAATTGCGGGGGTATTCATTGTTCCCGAATGAAGCATTTCGGGCATATTTTTCGGCTGATTGCGGTTAGCGGACTCGGTGCCCGTTCCGCCGACTATTATGGGGGTTAAATCTATATTCTCGCAAATATAAAGCCCGCCTGTTCCCAAAGGTCCCAAAAGTCCCTTGTGCCCGGAAAACGCGAGCATTGAAATGTTCATTTTTTCCACATCAATGGGTATAATCCCCGCCGTCTGTGCCGTGTCCAAAAGGTAGGGAATACCGTGTTTTTTGCAGATTTTGCCTATTTCATATACGGGCATAATGCTGCCGCATACATTTGACGCGTGCGTTGTGATGATAAGCTTTGTGTTTTTTAAAATCGCACGCTCTATGTCGGCAGGATTTATAACGCCTTCACGGTCCGCCTTGACTATTGTGTAGCTGCAAAGCCTGTGAACAGGGCGGAGGACGCTGTTATGCTCCATAGAAGTTATTATAATATGGTCACGCGGTGTCAAAAAACCGCTGATTGCCATATTTAAAGCATAGGTGGCATTTTGAGTAAAGGCAATTCGTTCGGGTGTTTTTATATTAAAAAGGTCGGCAAGGACTTCCTGCGTTTTTATAATGCCTTCTGCACCCTTTATGCTCGCAAAATGCCCGCCTCGCCCTGCATTCACGCTGTAATTCACCGTGTTTTTATACATCATATCATATACAATTTTCGGCTTTTTCATACTTGTTGCAGGATTATCAAGATATATCATAATAAGACCTCTCGTTTCCGTCCCGCTTTTCAATAAATATGCCTTTTATATTTAAACCGTTTAAATTATTCCTGACAATATGCTCATTTTTAAGGGAAGTTTTTACCGAATATGAACACCCCGAATGACTGCGCAGACCGACAGGGGTGCTTATGACCTGCGCCCCGCTGACGCTTTGATTGTTTATGCGCCTTGCAAGGCGGGTAGCGCTTGTTACAGAGCCTACAATAACAATTATGTCAGACATTTTTTTCACTCCTTTCAAAAATTCATACTGTTATATAACTATGAATTTTCGAGTAAAAAGGTGTAAAAAGCAAGACATAACACAAAAAAATAAGAGGAACTGCCCATCGACTTAACGATGTGGAGCGGGCGCGTAGCTTACGCTCTGAAAACAGTTCCTCATAAAAATAACAATGCTGGACCGGCGGGGGCTTTTCAAGGAAGAAAAGTCGCATCGCCCACAGACGCTGTTACTAACAACAATGTAGCACAAAAACCACCCGTTGTCAATACAATAATACGGAAAATTCAAAAAGGCAAAAGAAAGCAATTATGTACTGCCTCTGTGTTACTTTATGCTCAAATCCTTTTAATCAAAAGTTCCTCGATTGCATATGCAACGCCGCCGTCACGGCAAGGGGTCGAAACAAAATCCGCAATTTCTTTTATTTGGCTTATGGCGTTACCCATAGCAACGGCAATTCCTGCATTTTTCAGCATATCCATATCATTTATCGAGTCACCGATTGCGATTGTGTTTTCTTTTTTTATGCCGAGGTATTTGATAACATACGCCATAGCGCCCGATTTTGTGCAGGATTTCGGGCTGCATTCAATATATCCGCCGTGGTCGTAAACATCAAGCTCGCGGGCAAAAAACCGCTTATCGCTGTCGGTTATATTTTTCCCAAACATTTCAAGCTTTTGTATTTTTTCGTTTTTGTATCTTCCGTTAAAATCCTCAGGGCTGTCAATATCGGAAAATTTCCAGTCCTTAAAATAGGGGATAGGGTTAAGAATAAAGCCTTTTTCAACTCCGCTTATAAAAAAGCAGCTAGTCGTATTCCAAAAATGCTTTGCCGCCTCATATACAAAGCGCTTGTCAATAAGCGTTTCCAGTATGGGCGCACCGCCGATTTCAATTAAAGAGCCCATACCTGAAATCATACCGTCAAATTCTATATTTCCAAAAAGCTCAGGGCTTGTCCAGGACTTTGCCCTGCCCGTATTTACAAAAACATAATGCCCCAAATCACGCGCTTTTTTAATTGTGGCGGCATTTTTCGGGTTTACACCGCCGTCGTCTGTAAGCGTTCCGTCTATATCGATAAATACCGCAAATTTTTCCGTCATTTTTTTCCACCTTCGCTAATTCCGTGATAAATTTTATATATGTCTCGTTTCGGCATACTGCGGTCTTTTGCCGCTTTTTTTATGGCGTCCTTCACATCGTCGCCGTCCTTTAAGTACTTTTCTATATGCTCCGAAACGGTAAGATTGTCCCAAAAATTTTCTTCCTCAATCTCTTTTGCGCCCTCAACGATTATAACAAATTCACCTTTCGGTGAAGCTTGGTCGTAAAGCGTCTGCGCATTTTCCAAATCGGTGCGGATAATTTCCTCGTGAATTTTGGTAAGCTCGCGCGCCAAGGCGATTTTTCTGTTGCCGAAAATTTCAAGCATATCGGAAAGGGTGCGCGTCAGCTTGTGAGGCGCTTCGTGAAAAATAAGCGTGTGCGTGTCATTTTTAAGACTTTTAAGATGCTCCGTTCTGTGACGCTTGTTAACCGACAAAAAGCCTTCAAAAGCGAAACGCTTTGCGGAAAGCCCCGAAAGAATAAGCGCATTTATTCCCGCAACACACCCGGGTATAGAAGTTACGGTGATTTGGTTTTCAATGCACAAGTCTACCAAATCTTCGCCGGGGTCGGAGATAGCGGGCGTTCCCGCGTCCGAAACAAGAGCGGCATTTTTGCCGCTTTTCAGTATATCTATTATCATTTTGCCTTTTTCGGCTTTGTTGTGCTCGTGATAGCTGGTAAGCTGATTTTTTATGCCGAAATGATTTAAAAGCTGCAATGTTCGCCTTGTATCCTCGCACGCTATAATATCAACCGATTTTAAAGTTTCGAGGCATCTTTCCGAGATATCGCCGAGATTTCCGATAGGTGTTGCACAAAGATATAAAATACCGCTCATCTTCCGTACACCTCCATAAGTTCCGCAGTTTCCGAGCCGTCGTCGTTGTAAAGATATAAAGGCGGCATTATTCTAAGCTCTTTTCCGCCTTTAAAGCTGCCGTCTACAAGAAGAAGGGAGGGCTCTGCGCCTTGCGATTTATGTATGAACCGTATCCTTTTCGGCTCAATATCATTTTTCCGCATAAGATAAATAATATCGGCAAGCCGTGACGGCTTGTGCACAAGCGCCAGATGCCCGCGATGCCTTAAAAGCTGTGCAGAAACCGCTATAATGTCCTCCAAAGTGCATAAAACTTCGTGGCGGGCTATGACTTTTTCGCTGTCGGGATTTTTTATGCCGCGCCCGTTTGGCATATAGGGAGGATTGCAGGTTATCAGGTCAAACTGCCGCTTTCCGTAAATTTCGGCGGCATTTTTGACATCGCCCAAGGTCATAAAAAGCCTGTTTTCAAGATTATTGTATTCTACCGAGCGGACCGCCGTATCAAAAGCGCTTTTTTGAATTTCAAGCCCAAAAATCCTGTCGGTATCGGTTTTTGCCGAAAGCAAAACAGGGATAATCCCGTTTCCCGTGCATAAGTCGAGCGTTTTGCAGGAGGGAATATCTTTTGAAAAATCAGCTAAAAGAATGGCGTCTATACCAAATCGGAACCCCGACTTTTTCTGTATCAAAAACAGCCCGCCCGTCTGTAAATCCTCCAAGGTTTCATCTTCAAAAATTCTCATAATCAAGCCTTTGCAAAAATATATGTATTATCGGGCAGCTTGTCCATATTGTCCGCGACATAGCCCGCGCCTTTAATTACGCACATTTCGGCGTCCTCCGCCAAAAATACCTTTATATTAAGCTCGGCACGGAGCCGTTTTGCCATACCGTAAAGCTGCGCGCCGCCGCCGACAAGCAGGATACCGTCATCTATAATATCGCCCAAAAGCTCTGTTGGGATTTCGTCAAGAGTTGCCTTTATTTCAGCCGCTATTTGCGAAATGAGCGGTGCGAAAGCCTCGCGAAGTTCTTCCGAACGAACGGCAATTTTTTCCGGCTTTTTTAGGTAGGAATTATATCCGCTTATCTCGTCAATGTCGTTATGCTCACGCATAAAGGCGCAGCCTATGGACTTTTTCAGCCTTTCCGCCGACTGCCTTCCGACTGAAAGATTGTGCTTTTCGGCGATATAATCTATCAATGCGTCGGTAAAGTCCATTCCGCCGAGCTTTAAGGAGCGCCCGATT
This sequence comes from uncultured Clostridia bacterium, assembly GCA_905236685.1. GTDB lineage: Bacteria > Bacillota > Clostridia > UBA1381 > UBA1381 > UBA1738. The sequence continues at coordinate 5,078 of CAJOPD010000057.1, read as the reverse complement.
ATTGCCTGTCCCAATGATATTGCGGCTATGTCGCATTTTCCGCCGCCCAAGTCAACCAAAAGCATACCGCGCGCAATGGTTACATCGCAGTTTGCACCGATTGCACCTGCTATTGCAGATTCAATCACATATATGTCATTTATTTCCGATTCGCGCAAAATATCGCAAAGCGCGCGCTTTTCAACATCAGTAACACCGCATGGGACGGTTATGAAAACTCTCGGCTTCATAACATTTCCGACGATATTAGTCAAAAAAATGTTAATCATCTGCGCCGCCAGGTCAAAATCAGTTATAACACCCTTTGTAAGAGGACTTGAAACGGTTATCAAAGCGGGATTTTTCCCCTCCATAGCCGCAGCCTCGGCGCCTGCCGTAATTATTGTCCCGTCCTGCGTATCGAACGCGATAACGGACGGCTCTACGGTTATTTCGCCTTTATAGTAAATGCGGGTATATTCCGTGCCCAAATCAATGGCTACCACATTTTTAAGTGCCGTAAGTTTCATCAGGAAATTCCTCCTAAACATATTATGCAATTATTTTACATCATTTTGGAGAAAAATGCAACAAAAACTATTGAAATAAATGTTTTCAGGTGCTATAATAGTAGGATACCAAAAAAACGGGAAGGAGGCACTGCAAAATGAAAATTTCGGACGCGGATATAAAAAAAATCTGTTCGGACAGCATATATAAATCGGGCTGTGATTATTTTAAGGAAGGCAGAGTTCATATAAGAGTGCGCGGCGAAGAAAGTGTGGTAGCCTCCGTTGACAGCGATAAAATCTATAATGTCCATATCGGATTTGATAAAAACGGCAAGATTGCCGAAACCTTCTGTACCTGTCCCTATTACCAGACAATGTCTGCGAGCTGTAAGCACATAGTTGCAACGCTCAAAACAAGGCAGGCAGAGCTTTTAAAAAACGGCAATTTTGAAAACAGCAACGATAAGCTGGCTTTAAAGCTGTGCCGTGAATTTGAAATGCAAAATCAGCATAAAGAGCGTCTCTATATCGGCTTTTCCTTCAATATAAACACAAATTCAAGGCGCGAATGCAGTTATTCGGTATCTGTAAGGCTCGGCAATTCTGCGATAAATACATCAAGCGTTGAGAATTTTTTAAATGCGTATATTACGGGCGGGGAATATAAGCTGTCAAAGCACAGGTCATATGACAACTCAAAATACGAGTTTGATACGGCGGCAAAAGAAATTTTGGATATTATGGCGGAGGCTTTTGAAAATAAGCAGAAGGCGTCGGCATTTTATGCACCAAAACTCACATTCTGCGAATTCGGGGACCTCACCGCAAAGCGCCTGCTGCCGCTTATGGCAAAAGCGGACTGCACATTTTTCGTAAACGGTATGCAGCAGGCAAATCTTGCGGTAAAGCACGAGGACCCCGATATTTTGGTAGATGTAACTGCGACAGATGAGAATATAAATATATCGGTAATACAGAGCGGACTTGCGGTGGTATCGGACGGCAGCTGGTTTTTGTATGATGGGGATTTGTACGAAACAACTGAGGAATGGCGCGAATGGTATATGCCGATATATAACGCGCTTTCGACAGAGAGCAGGACGCAGATAGATTTTTACGGTGATAATTCAATATCCTTTGCCGCAAATGTTCTTCCCAAAATAAAGACGAAAAAGGGCGTAATAACGCAAGGGATAGAGAACGCAATTGTAGATGACAAACCTAAATTCAATGTATATCTTGATGAGCAAGACGGCGTAATTTCTGCGGCTGTCACGGTAAGCTACGGCAAAATAACCATAAGACTTCCCGAAAAGGACGGGGAGCGGGACAAGATAATAGTGCGCGACTACAAGAGCGAGGAGCGGATTTTGTCATTTTTCGGAAATTTCAGCGCAGAAGGTCAGAATATGTACCTTTTGGAGAACAGTGAAATTTATGATTTCATCACGGCAACGAAAAAAGAGCTTGAAAAAATGGCGGCTGTCCATACCTCTCAGCGTTTTGATGCGCTTTTATTGAAGGAAGCGCCGAAAATAAAGAGTAAGATATACTATAATAAAAAAATCGACCTTTTGGAAGTGGGCTTTGAAAGCGACTTGTCGCCCTCGGAAATTGCAGGAATTTTAAGTGCGGTAAGAAATAAGAAAAAGTATTACCGTATGTCAAACGGAGCCTTTTTAATCATAGACGGGCTGAAAGATTTTGAGATGCTGGAAAGCCTTGATTTTTCCTTTTCCGACTTGAAGGAGCGGAGGAAGGAGCTTTCCAAGTGCTACGCGCTGTTTCTGGCTGGTGCAAGGGACAGTATGGAGGCGAATTCCGAATTTGACGGGCTTATAGAAAATATAAAAAAAATCAGGGCAAAAATCCCCGAATATCTTGACAAAATTCTTCGCGAATATCAAAAAACGGGCGTGCATTGGCTGAAACAGCTTGCAGAACTCGGTTTCGGCGGAATTTTGGCGGACGATATGGGACTTGGCAAAACTCTTGAAGTAATCGCGTTTGTTATGAGTGAAAAAAGAGAAACCACAACGCTTGTCGTTACGCCGAGCTCACTTATGTATAACTGGCTTTCGGAGATACAAAAATTTGCGCCAAAGGCGAAAGCGAGGGTTGTTGACGGGACTAAGGAGGAGCGCACAAAAGCCTTGACCGAAACGGACGGCTATGATTTCATCATAACCTCTTATCCGCTTTTGCGGCGTGATATAGCGGATTATGAGAAAAAGAATTTTTTCTGCTTTGTAATTGATGAAGCACAGCATATTAAAAACCCCAAAACGCTGAGCGCAAAGGCGGTAAAGCGAATAAAAGCAAAAAGCTGCTTTGCCCTTTCGGGCACGCCGATAGAAAATTCCCTTTCGGAGCTTTGGTCGATTTTCGATTTTGTAATGCCGAAATATCTCGGTCAGCGAGCACAGTTTGCCGAAAGCTTTGAAAAGCCGATAATGCAGGGCGGAGATGATGATGCGGCACAGAGCCTGAGGCGGAAAATAAAGCCTTTTGTAATGCGGCGTATGAAGTACGAAGTACTTTCCGAGCTTCCCGAGAGGATAGAAAATACCGTTTTTGCAGAGCCTACACCTATGCAGAAAAAAATATATTCAGCGTATCTTGCGGCTGGCAAAAAAGAGGTGTCGGATATAGTAAAATACGGCGGGGACAATATGCGCATTTTGTCGCTTTTAATGAGATTAAGGCAAATTTGCTGCCACCCCGCACTTTTGGACAGCGATTATGATAAGGACAGCGGAAAGCTGATGCTTTTTGAGGATATAGTGACCTCGGGCATAGATGCGGGGCACAGGATACTTGTTTTTTCGCAGTTTACATCAATGCTTGCCATAATCAAAAAGCGCCTTGACGATATGGGAATATCAAATTTCTATCTTGACGGCGGAACGCCTGCTCAAAAAAGGAGCGAAATGGCTGACAGGTTCAACAGCGGTGAAAAAAGCGTGTTTTTGATTTCGTTAAAGGCGGGCGGTACGGGACTGAATTTGATTGGCGCCGATATGGTTATACATTATGACCCGTGGTGGAATCCTGCGGCGGTTGACCAGGCGTCAGACCGTGCGTACAGGATAGGGCAGACGAGAGCGGTGCATATTATAAAGCTTGCAACGCGCGGTACTATCGAGGAGCAAATCTTGAAATTGCAGGAAAAAAAGCGGTATCTTGCGGAGGATATGATACGCACAAATTCCGCAACCCTTTCAAATCTGACAAAAGAAGAACTTTTAGAGTTCTTCAAGTAAAAAAACGAAGCAATCGCTCCGTTTTTTTACTTCTATAAAATATTTACGCCGTGATTTTTACATTCTTCAAGAACTTCGGGCGGCCAGGCAGACGCCTGAACCTCGCCGACATGCGCTTTTCGCAAAAAGTACATACAAATACGCGACTGTCCTATTCCTCCGCCGATTGTGTAGGGGAGTTTTCCCTCCAAAAGCGCTTTCTGGAAGGGAAGGGAGGCGTGTTCCTCCTTGCCGCGCACCTTTAATTGCCGCAAAAGCGCGTCCTCATCAACTCTTATGCCCATTGAGGAAAGCTCCAAGGCTATATCCAAAACGGGATAGTATACGATAATATCGCCGTTTAACGACCAGTCATCATAATCGGGCGCTCTGCCGTCGTGAATTATGCCGGAATTTAATGTATCGCCGATTTGCATTAAAAATACCGCGCCCTTGTCCTTTGCAATTAAATACTCGCGCTCCTTCGGCGTTTTGTCGGGATATAAATCTTCAAGCTCCTGCGTTGTGATAAAGAATATATCATCGGGAAGATATATATCCGCAAAATCATAGGTTTCCGCTATGTATTTTTCGGTATCCTTTAAAGCGCTGTAAATCAGGCGCACGGTAGCTTTTAAGGTATCAAAATTCCGTTCTGACTTATCAATAACCTTTTCCCAGTCCCACTGGTCGACATATACCGAGTGCAGATTGTCGGTCACTTCGTCGCGCCGTATTGCGTTCATATCGGTATAAAGCCCTTCGCCGTGATTGAAACCGTAGTGCAAAAGCGCAAACCTCTTCCATTTAGCGAGCGACTGAACTATTTCATAATCCCCCGTAAGATTTAAAATGTCAAAGGAAACAGGGCGCTCAACGCCGTTTAAGGTGTCGTTTAAACCGCTGTCGCGGCGCACAAAAAGCGGCGCGGAAACCCGTGTAAGATTAAGTTTTTCCGCCAAATCTCTTTCAAAAAAGTCCTTCACCTTTTTTATTGCGATTTCGGTATCCTTTAACGATAAAATTGATTTATAGCCCTTCGGCAATTTGAGGTTTTCCATAATACTGTCTCTTTTCAATAAAATTTCTCATAATTATATACCAAAAAAGTGATATATGTCAATAAAAATCTCTAATTTTGAGTTTCCCCATTTTTTCAGCACCAACCGAAGCCATCCACTGGGAATAGAGACATTTGCAGGGATTTTGGTTTTAGGCACAGCATATCGGCTATACCTTGCTTGCATTGGGAGAGCACCGCAAATAGGCCGTCAGCAATGGCATAAAACACGAATTGGTTTGCACCGTATATCCTTTTGGAATGTTCTATTATTTGCATAACAGT
>CAJOPD010000056.1 GCA_905236685.1 uncultured Clostridia bacterium | reverse complement strand
TTGTCGAGCGCAAACGGCGTATTCAACGCGATTTTGGTTGACGGCAACTACTTGGGCGCGTCAATGTTTTACGGACAGGGCGCGGGAAAATTTGCAACAGCAAGCGCTATGGTAGCAGATGTAATTGAGAGCGTGCGCCATATTAACGCAAAAAAAGCGTATATTGAGTGGAAAATTCCCGAAAAACCGAATATTCTTCCGATATCCGAGAGCGAAAACAGATATTTTGTGCGCACAAAGGCGGATATAGAGGATATCCAAAAGATTTTCGGCAAAATATCGGTGCTTGGAACAAAAGGCGAAAGAGTGTTTATTACCGATATAATGAAGGAATGTGAATTTGAAGAGAGGGTAAAACCGCTTTTGCCGATAAGCAAAATAAGGGTTTTGGACGCTTAACAGGATTATCGGCATATAATATAAAAGCAAACATAAGTCAGGGGGCAAGAATAATGAAACTTGTAGTTCAAAAATACGGCGGAAGCTCGGTAAAGGATAAAGAGCGGGTTATGAATGTTGCGCGCCGTATAGTAGAAACCTATGATGCGGGCAATAATGTAGTAGTTGCGGTATCTGCACAGGGTGACACAACAGACGAACTTATAGAAAAAGCAAAGGAAATCAATGAAAATGCATCAAAGCGAGAAATGGATATGCTTCTTTCCACAGGCGAGCAGATTTCTATTTCGCTTTTGGCTATGGCGATAGAAAAAATCGGCAGACCTGTAATATCCTTAACAGGCTGGCAGGCAGGCTTTAAGACAGATAAAACCTTCGGTAATGCAAGAATAAGCAGGATTGATACCGAAAGGCTCAAAGATGAGCTTGATAAGCGGAAAATCGTTATTGTTGCAGGATTTCAGGGCATAAATAAAAATGACGATATAACAACGCTCGGCAGAGGCGGAAGCGACACCTCCGCGGTTGCGCTTGCGGCGGCATTAAATGCTGATGTATGCGAAATCTATACCGATGTTGACGGCGTTTATACAGCCGACCCGAGAATAGTTAAAAACGCAAAAAAATTAAAGGACATTTCCTATGACGAAATGTTGGAGCTTGCATCGCTCGGCGCTAATGTACTGCATAACCGTTCTGTTGAAATGGCGAAGAAGTATAATGTAAATCTTGCGGTAAAATCAAGTCTTAATAAAAATGAAGGAACGATTGTAAAGGGGGCAAATAAAGTGGAAAAAATGTTGGTAAGAGGTGTTACAAGGGATAATGATGTTGCAAGAATTTCTCTTTGCGGAGTGGAGGACACACCGGGTAAGGCATTTACTATTTTCTCACTTATTTCAAAGGAAAATATAGGCGTTGACCTGATTTTGCAGTCGATAGGACGGGACGGAAAAAAGGATATAAGCTTCACGGTAAAGGAAGAGGATTTAGATACCGTTTTAAAACTGATAGAAGAAAATAACGACACTATTTGCGCAGATGATGTCAAATTTTCAAAGGATATTTCAAAGGTATCGATAGTCGGAGCGGGAATGGTGACGAATGCAGGCGTTGCAACCAAGATGTTTGAGGCGCTTTATAACGCGCATATAAATATTTCTATGATTGCCACATCTGAGATAAAGATTTCCGTTTTGGTTGACCAAAAGGAAGCGGAGCGCGCGGTAGTCGCAATCCACGATGCATTTTTGCTTGAAAACTGATATTTCGGCGGACGGTAAAGTCCGCCCGATTTATTTTAACAGAGGTAGGGTATGGAAAACAGAATTATCGGAAGAAACCCTGTGTCAGAGGCGATAAAATCAGGGCGTGAAATTGATAAAATCATAGTAAAAAAGGGTGAATATGAAGGCTCGCTGATCGCTCTTGTAAAAAAGGCAAAAAGCCTTAAAATCCCTGTTGTTGAGGCGGATAGGGCAAAGCTTGACGCGCTTTCTGACGGCGGAAATCATCAGGGAGTAATTGCATTTGCGGCAGCGCATAGCTATGCCGATATTCGCGATATAGTGCGTGCGGCAAAGGAGAAAAGCCGCAATCCACTCATAATTATACTTGATAAAATCACCGATCCGCATAATTTCGGCTCAATTTTAAGAACGGCAAACTGCGCGGGAGCGGACGGGGTTGTTATTTCCAAGCGCGGAAGCGTGGGGCTTTCCGAGGTTGTTGCAAAAACATCGGCAGGCGCGATAGAATATACGCCTGTTGCCAAGGTCACAAATATTGCCGAAACGCTTGAACTGCTTAAAAAGGAAGGATTTTGGGTGGTTGGCGCCGAAGCAGAAGGCGAAAGTATGTATGAAAAGGACCTGACCGGACCGATTGCGCTTGTGATAGGCAGCGAAGGCGACGGGATTTCGCGGTTGGTAAAGCAAAAGTGCGATTTTCTTGTAAAAATCAATATGTACGGTGAAATAAATTCTTTAAATGCGTCTGTTGCGGCAGGAATTATGATGTATGAAATAGTACGCCAAAAAGAAAACGGAGGGGTAAAATGAGAGCGGTAATAACTGTAATCGGAAAAGATAAGGTAGGAATAATCGCAAGAGTAAGCGGACTGTTGGGTGAGAACGGTATAAATATTTTAGATATTTCCCAGACAATAATGCAAGATGTCTTTACAATGATAATGCTTGTGGATATGAAGGAAAAAGCCGTTTCGGACATTTCGGACGGAATAAAGCAAATAGAGCAGGATATGGGACTTTCAATCCATATTCAAAGCGAAGATATTTTCAATCTTATGCATAGAGTATAAGGAGAGGTAAGATGATAAACCCTTTTGAAATCCTTGAAACAATCAATATGATTGATAAGGAAAACCTTGATATAAGAACAATAACAATGGGAATTTCGCTGAAAAGCTGTGCAAATCCCGATATTGATACCGTTTGCGAGAATATCTATAAAAAGATAACCGAAAAAGCGAAAAATCTTGTTGCGGTGGGCTGTGACATAGAGCGGCTTTACGGGATACCAATTATAAATAAGCGGATTTCTGTTACGCCGATAGCAAATATAGTGGACGCATTGTCGGAAAAAAGCGTCGAAAATTGCGTAAAATTAGCAAAAACGCTTGACAGAGCGGCAAAAGATGTAGGTGTGAATTTTATCGGAGGATACTCAGCGCTTGTGCATAAGGCTATAACAGAGGGCGAAGCGGCGTTGATTGAGTCAATCCCGGAGGTGCTTTCCACAACCGATATAGTTTGTTCAAGCGTAAATATCGGGACAACCAAAGCGGGAATAAATATGGACGCTGTTCTGAAAATGGGCGAAATAATAAAGCGCACAGCGGAAAAAACGGGAGATAAAAACGGCTTTGGCTGTGCCAAGCTTGTTGTATTTATGAACGCGGTTGAAGATAATCCGTTTATGGCGGGAGCTTTTCACGGCGAAGGTGAAGGCGAGTGCGTCATAAAT
>CAJOPD010000055.1 GCA_905236685.1 uncultured Clostridia bacterium | reverse complement strand
TTTCATCAAAATGAACAATTTAAAAAATCCAGCAAATAAGCCATTTCAGAGTGGCTGTTTTAAAAATATTGATTTAAGTTGTATAAAGAGTAATTTATCTCACTTAGATTGATTTTTATAAATATGCTCCCTTTCGAAATTATTTCTGTAAGGGAGCTTTTTACTTTTTATTTAAAAGCCTGTCAATTATCTCTTCCTCGCTCAATATTTCGCTGATTTTACCATTCTTATTCTTTTTAAATACTAAATAGCTTTTTGATGCGTTAAAATTCTCCGCCAATTTCCTCTCGCTGTAATTTTCATCTACAAGATAAGGAATAACCTTTACGCATTTCTTTTTACACTTTTCTTTGATATAAATAAGCTCTTTCGCAAAATTTATGCCGTATTTTTCGTTGTTAGTAAAAATATTTGCCGTAAGAAATATTATTGCAAATATAAGAGAAAAGTTAAAAGAATTATTTAATGCAAGAAATATTTCAAATATAACTATAATGAATATTAAAAAGACAGAAATAGCTTTAAGCGCCTTTTCTGCTAACCTGCTCCCTATTCTGTCCGATAAAATTCTTTTTAAAACCATTGCCCCGTCCATTGGCAAAACGGGAAGCAGATTGAACAAAAACAGTCCGATATTATTCCAATAAAAGTAACGAAAATATGCTGTTTTTTCAAAAAAAATCTGTATAAACAGCGCCAAAACCGCATTAAAAAGCGGTCCTGACATATATAAAAGGATTTCGTCAGAAATTGAATAGATGATTTTTCTTTTTAACCGCAAATTTACGCCAAAAGGAAAAAAAGCTATATACGAAGGCTCCAAACCCATTATATATGCCGTAAATGTATGTGCAGCCTCGTGCAAAAATACAGTTAAATAGCTCAAAAAAAGGAGTTCCAGACGCCTTGTAAACCAACAAATCACAAAAAGCAACGCAGTTGTATAGTGTATATAAAAGAATTTCCCTATTTTTATCATTTTGCGCTTTCCTTTAATACGGCGCTGATGACTTCCGCTATGTCCCGTCCTCCCTCTAACGCCTCGTCTAAGGTGTTTCCGTTAGTTCCAACCTCGACAATCAGCGAGCCCGTTGTCATCTGCTCATTAAACCGCTCTTTTCTTAAATTTATCTGCCTCATAAGTGTAGGATATGTTTCGATTGCTTTTTCCTGAATTTTTACCGCAAATTTGAAATTTTCCTGCCATCTGTCGTGCGGAAGATTAGTGTTTGTCCCAACAACAAGCATAACCTGCGCTGTATTTTTACCGTTTATTTGCGTCAAAAGCTTTACCTTTGTTCCGTCCTCCTTGGTTATTCCGTCACGATGCACATCAAGTACCACCTTTATTCCGTGATATGCCTCCAAATCATTCCGTATTGTCGTTGCCGCACGCTGATACGCACCGTTATAGGAAGGGTAATCGTGTACCGTTTTATCGTGATACGCTTCAATTCCGTTTTTTTTGAAAATTTCTGTCATAACCTCCCCTACGGCAACAATATTTTTTGTTTCGTCAAGGTTTCTGTCGGAAGAGTTTCTCAAATAGCTTTCCTCGCTGTAACTTTCCGTCGTATGCGTATGAATTATCAAAATCTGCGGTCCCTGTTTGTCAATAGAAAAACTGAGCTTTTGTTCAAGATAATCGTTAGGATTTATGCTGATATCTGTTGCGTTTGAAATCTCCAAACCCTTTACTACTTTTTTTACCTCGGATTTTATCATATCCCCCTTTAATGTTTCTTCATCATTAAAATAATCTTGCTCTGCAAAATCCTCATCTGTAAACATAAAAAAGTATTCAACTATTTTTTTATGTAAATCTGCAAACTTTCTGTCAAAATCTCTTTTGTTTTCGCCCGATAATCCTGACAGCTGGCTGTCAAGAATGGGTTTATAGTCCGAAAATGCCGTGATACTCTTTTCTTTCGATATAAAAGCAAGCGAAACACAGCTTAAAATTATTATAATAAAAAATGCTATAATCGAATACAGCTTGTTTTTTGTTATGACTATCATCTTAATTCGTCTAAGCATTTTTATAGCATCTCCCAAAAAGTCTGTTTATAAATAATACTTGTCTTTTTATTTTTTTATTACAAAAAAATATCCAAAAAAGGCTTGACTTTTACAAATTTATGTTGTATAATTACTGAGTTATTTTGCGGGTGGTCCTCTGTCTTGGTCGACACGAACATCCTGTATTAAAAAGGAGGGCAAAAATGATGAACTCAAAAGAAATCATTAGCGCTTTGACAAAAGACCAAATCAGAACCGATTTACCTGATATTTGTATAGGTAACAATGTTAAAGTTTACCAAAGGGTAGTCGAGGGTAACCGTACAAGAACACAGATGTTTGAAGGTACTGTTATCAAAAAGCAAGGCAGCGGTATCGGTGCAACCTTTACTGTAAGAAGACTTTCTTACGGCGTAGGTGTGGAGAAAACTTGGCCCGTTAACTCCCCCATTATTGAAAAAATCGAGATTTCAAGAAAAGGTAAAGTTAGACGCGCTAAACTCTTCTATATCCGTGACAGAGTTGGTAAAGCTGCAAAGGTTAAGGAAAGAATTTAAGTTTTCTTTAATTCACCAAAGGGGGCATATCTTGTGTCCCTTTTTAATTGTTTTATGCATTTTTTAGTAATAAATGGATTTGAGGTGCAAAAAATATGTCAGAAGGTAGTTTTGAAAATAATAACTTGGAATTAGTTACAGAAAAGAAAAGCGAGTTTAACATCGTAAAGGAAGTATGGGAATGGTTTTATACTATTGCTTTGGCGCTTATAATAGCTTTTACCATAAAGTTTTATATAGTTGACATCGTGCGCGTCGACGGACCTTCTATGTTCCCTACCCTTGTAAATAACGACAGGCTTATCGTTACAAAAATCGGCTATAAACCCGTCAAGAGCGATATAATAATCCTTGACAGCGCATATAAAAACAGAATGGCATATTACGCCGAATATGAAGAGATAAACGATACGGAACTGAACTTTTTTTCCAGATTAAATCTTTATTTCAGACTTCCCGATGAACTGAAAAGAAAGTACTATATTAAACGCGTTATAGCTATGGAAGGCGATATTGTCGACCTTCAAGACGGCAAAGTTTTAATAAACGGCGAGGTTTTGGAAGAGCCGTATTATGAAGGCATAACCGAAATTACAGATATAAATACTAAATACCCCTTTACCGTAAGTGAAGACTGTATTTTTGTTATGGGCGACAACCGCTCCAACAGCAAGGATTCCCGTTCTACATCGCTTGGAGAAGTTCCTGTAAAAGCAGTAGCCGGCAAAGCGGTAGTAAGGCTGTGGCCAATAAACTCTATCGGAACACTTAAATAGTTTCGGCAGGTTATTTTAAACCTGCCTGTTTTTTTATACTAAGGAGGCAAAAAAAGTGAGCATTTTGAAAGCAAGAGAGCACTTAAAAAAGTTTGGTTTGGACGACAAAGTTATGGAATTTTCTGTTTCCTCGGCAACCGTTGCGGAAGCCGCTCAGGCAATAGGCTGTAAAGATGAAGAAATTGCGAAAACTCTTTCCTTTATGGTTAAGGATATGCCAATTTTGGTTGTTGCGGCGGGCGATGCAAGAATTGATAACCGAAAATTTAAAGACGAATTTTTGGAAAAAGCAAAAATGCTCCCTTTTGAAAATGTGGAAGCCCTTATAGGTCATTCTGTTGGCGGAGTATGTCCGTTTGGCATAAATGACGGTGTTACCGTTTATCTTGATGTTTCCTTAAAAAGATTTGATACCGTTTATCCGGCTTGCGGAAGCTCAAACAGCGCTGTAAAGCTTTCCCTATCTGAGCTTGAAAAAGCGTCAGGCTATCAAAAATGGGTTGATGTGTGCAAAGATATATAAATTTTCTAAAACGAAAAGAAAGGCGGTTTAATTATGGATATTCAGTGGTATCCGGGACATATGGCAAAAACGCGGCGCCTGCTTGAAGAAAATATAAAAGCCGTTGATGCTGTTGTTGAAATTTTAGATGCCCGCGTTCCCTATTCCAGTAGAAATCCAAACTTTGATGATATTGTGTCAAAAAAGCCGCGGCTTGTTATTTTGAATAAATACGATTTGGCGGACAGCGATAAGACGGAAAAGTGGATAAACTTTTATAAAAACAAGGGAATATCTGTTCTTCCTGTCAGCTGCTCGGACGGAATGGGTTTAAACAAAATTTCGACGGCAATTTTTAATCTTGTAAAGAAAAAAACCGAAAAATATGCCGAAAAGGGCGTAAAAATAGGCGCGAAAATAATGATTGTAGGCATTACGAATGTAGGAAAATCAACTCTCATTAACCGCCTCGCAGGCAGAGCTGTCGCAAAAACAGGCGACCGTCCCGGCGTCACAACATCAAAGCAATGGATACGCTTAAAAGACGGTTTGGAGCTTTTAGACACCCCCGGAATACTCCCGCCTAAGTTTGAGGACCAAAATGTTGCGTTAAAGCTTGCATTTACAGGCGCAATCCGTGATGAGATTATGGAAATTGAGGCTGTTGCCTGCTCCCTTTTGGAATATTTGAGGGATAATTACCCTGATTTACTAGAAAACAGGTATAAACTCTCGGATATTTCCGATTTTAAGGGATATGAAATTCTTGAAAAAATCGGAAGAAAAAGAGGGTGCTTGATTTCAGGCGGTGAAATTGATGAAACGCGTGCCGCAAATATTGTTTTAGAGGATTTCAGAAGCCTGAAAATAGGCAAAATTACCTTGGAAGACGCGGAGGAATATGATGAAAGATAAGCAAAAGAGGCTTATTACTGTTTTAGCTACCCTTGTATTTATTTTTGCTGTTTTTTTCAGCATAAAAGGTACAAAAAAGGAACACAGCAAAGTCTTTACCGGCTACTTTGACACCGTAACAGAAATAACCGTTGTATCAAAAAATGAAAAGCCTATTTCCGATTGTGAAAAGTATATAAAAAAAATGGACATTGAGCTTTCAGCGGATAATGAAAACGGCTCTGTTTACCGCTTAAATAACGGCGAGAAGGTTGATTTTGACAAAGACGCATCAGAGCTCATTGAATACGCAAAAGCCTTCACAGCTGAAAATCCTGATTATTTTTCGGTATATTTAGACCCGCTTATTAAGGCTTGGGATATAAAAAATAACAAGGGCAATATACCTGATGTAAACGAAAAACTCTCTGAGTGTTCAAAGAAAAGTACGCTAAATTTGGGCGGGATCGCAAAGGGGTATGTTACCGAAAAGCTTGTTGAAATACTGAAAAATGACGGTGTTTCATCTGCTGTCATCAATCTCGGCGGAAATGCTTATGCTTTTGGCAAAAAGCCGACAGGCGAAAGCTGGCGTATTGGAATACAGGACCCGAAAAATGCAGACGGAATTATCGGTATAGTGTCTGCCGAAAATCTTGCTGTCATTACTTCGGGGGATTATCAAAGATATTTTGAGCTTGACGGAATTCGGTATCATCATATTTTAGACACAAAAACAGGATACCCTGTAAATAACGGTCTGCACAGCGTTACTGTTATTTCCCAAAATCCCACGCTTTGCGATGCGCTTTCAACGGCAGCATTCGTTGCAGGTCTTGAAAAAGGTACAGAGCTTTTGAAAAAATATAACTGTATGGGCGTTTTTGTAACAGATGACACCGTATATTTTTCAAAAGAGCTTGAAAATATTTTTAAGCAAACGGATTTTTCATATAAATATGAATTTATATACTAAAAAAACGCCTTTCGGCGTTTTTTTTAAAAGCTTTTTGATATAATGTTGTAAATCAATGCGGCAGCCTCCACACGCGTCACATTTGCCATAGGTCTTACCGTATTGTCTTCATATCCCGAAACAAATCCGCGCTTTGTCATCATATAGATTGCCTCTCTTGCCCATTCGGGTATATCTTCATCATCTGCAAATTTATTCTCATTTAATTCATCAAGATTTAAAACCCTGCTCAAAATTGTTATTGCCTCGGCACGCGTAAGAGTAACTCTTGGAGAAAAATAAACTTTATCTTCCAGTCCTTTTCTGCCTGCAATAATATTTTTATTTGCCATAGCAAATACATACGGCTTTGACCAGTCGGCAATCTCGTCTATATCGACAAAATCCTTTGAACATTCGGTAATCTCACTCACATTTGCCCCGAGCATTCTGCACATAATTACGGCAAATTCTTCCCGTGTTATATTTCTGCGCGGCAGGAAGTATAGCCCGTCCTCACGCTCATATCCGCTTACTATTCCTGCGTCGTAAACATACTTAACCTGCTCACGCGCCCAATGATTTGCAATATCTGCAAACGGATAAACGCTTTGTACCGAAACGGGAATTTCACATATTCTCTCGCCTGCTGATACCGACAGCACTCCCTCTCCTCCGTTAGAAGTTATTATGAGACTATTGCCTTCAATCCTGCCTACTTCTTCATTTACAGAAAGCGTAAAGCTATCCTGATTTGCCTTTAATTTTTTATCATTATACCAAGCCTCAAAATTAAGGCTTATAACATCATCTTTTATAAGGTTAAGACTTTTAATTTCCTTTCCCGCGCTATCCTTTACTACTATTTTTGTCGGCGTTTCATAACAGTTATAATATGTTTCGGTAGATACGCCGCCGTATGATGCGGTAAGCGTTGCTCTTCCCGTGCCCTTCGCTGTAAATACCGAGGTTTCGGCGTCAAATTCGCCCATACCGTCGGAAACTGATATTTCAACATTTTGTGGGACTTCAACAGGATAATAATTTGTGTCAACCGCTTTTGGCGTTAACTTTTCCTGATAGCCTGAAAGATAGTGTTCCTCAAAAGGATAGAGATATATCCCTCCCAACACTCCTGACGGAGCCTCATTATTCTTTAAGAAAAGATAGTTTGCGCATCTTCTAAGTGTGTTCTCCGAGGGCGAATTTATAACCTCGCTTTCCGTCATACCAGGATATGTGCCCAAAAGCGAAGTAGAGCCGCCACCGTCAAGATTTATAGCGTCGACACAGCCGAGTTCCTTCAATCGTTTTGCAAGCGTTTCTATCTTTACGCCATAGCTGTATCCCGTCTGTCGCCCGTCAATTACATAGAATATTACTTCACCGTTTGCAGTAACACCGACAGCCGTTCTGGGAGCGGCGCCTGCCTTTGTGTTGTCGGTAATTATACCGTTTTCTATAAGCCTTTCTCCGACGCTTCCCATAGCATATTCGGCATTTTTCCAGCGCTCATCTCCCTCACAGGAGGAAGAAATCTCAACTGCATCTCCCACTTCAAGAGTATTTAATTTATTAAAAAGTTCCTCGTCGCTGTTTTCGTTTAGGGTAAGCAAAAATTGACCCTCAGGTATTTGCAAAGCGCCCTGATATATGAATTTGTCACAAACGGCGGCAGAAAGACTGCCGTCCATTTTCAAGTCACCCTCGATTCCATTCAAAACAAGTGTAAGCGACGAAACTTCGTTATGGTTATTATCATCAAAATCGGGTGTATAAAGATTGATAATAGGCGTAGTATCCTGATTATACTTGTTTATGTGTGAAATCTCTAATTCCTCATCATTAAAGCGCAATACCGTGTTTATTTTAAGAGGTGCAATAAACGCCGTACCGTCACCGTTAAATCCGACGGAAACATAGCTTTCGGTATCTTTTGTAATTATTTTGCCTTCCGACACGGCAACGCCCATAGGTATACCTGTTTCAAAAGAGAAAAAGGACGCATTTATGCCCATTAAAGCGGAAATATCGTTGTTTTTCATATATTCTTCCGCTTTTTTTATGTTCCGAAGCCCCCAAACGCTTTCGCCACCTGTAACTATCGGCAATACCGAAGGATTGGGAGTATATTTTGCATAATACTCTGTTTGCATACCAACCCCATTTTGCTCCGACATAAATTCGTTTTTATATAAATCGGTACCGTTTGCGATTTTATGCGACCAGCCTGCCACTTCGCTCCCTAATACCCCTGCATAAACTGTATTTGAAAGTAGTGTAAATGCCAATATTACTGTCAAAATCCTTCTTTTCATCTCATTACCTCGCTTTCAGTTAAATTATACTTTAAAACATATCAAAAGTAAATAAGGTAAACAAAAAAATCTCCCCAAAATTATGGGAAGATTTTTATATTTTTGTCAGAAATTGTAGCCCGCCTCCAATGCCTTTAAGTTGATTTCGAGCATATCCGCTTTTCTCGCAGGAATTACCTTTTTAAGTCCTTCCTCAATCGTGGCAAAATCAACCGCGCCCGTTTCCTTTATTACTTTTCCCAAAAGCACCATATTTGCAAGGGTCGGCGCACCGAGTTCAGTCGCCATTTTTGTTGCGGGGATATAGAAAGCCTCTACATCTTCCCTATTCACCTTGCGGTCAATCAGGGTAGATTCTACAAAGATTTTTCCGCCTGAAACGGTCGCGTCTTCGTACTTATCAAGCGAAGGCAAGTTCATTGCTATCAATACATTCGGGTTTGATACAATAGGTGAGCCTACGGGAGTATCGCTTAATATTACACTACAATTTGCCGTACCGCCGCGCATTTCAGGACCGTATGAAGGAAGCCAGCTAACCTGCTTGTTTTCGGTAAGTCCTTTATATGCAAGGCATTTTCCTGCAAAAAGCACGCCTTGACCTCCAAAACCTGCAATCAGAATATTAAAAGTGCTCATTATTTCGCCTCCCCGCTTCTGTCTTTATAAACGCCCAAAGGATAGTAAGGAATCATCTTTTCGTCTATCCAAGAAAGCGCGTCCTTAGGCGTCATTCCCCAGTTTGTAGGACAGCTTGAAATTACCTCTACCAAGGAAAAGCCCTTGCCGTTTACCTGATTTTCAAAAGCTTTTTTAATTGCTGCCTTTGCATTTTTAATGTTTTTGACATTGTTTACGGCAACTCGCGCCAAAAATTCAGGACCTTCAAGCTGAGAAAGCATTTCGCATATTTTTACGGGAAAACCGCAAAGAGATGTATCTCTGCCGTACGGAGAGGTCTGTGTAACCTGACCCGGAAGCGAAGTAGGCGCCATTTGCCCGCCTGTCATACCGTAAATTGCGTTATTTACAAATATTACTGTAATATTTTCATTTCTTGTTGCGGAATGTACCGTTTCAGCCGTTCCTATTGACGCCAAATCACCGTCACCCTGATATGTGAAAACTATATTTTCAGGATTTGCGCGCTTTATTCCTGTTGCAACAGCCGGAGCTCTGCCGTGCGCAGCCTCAACCATATCGCAAGCAAAATAGTCGTATGCCATAACGGCGCAGCCGACAGGCGCAACACCGATTGTTCGGCCTTCAATTCCAAGTTCATCTATCGCCTCTGCAACAAGCCTGTGGATAATACCGTGAGTACAGCCGGGGCAATAATGCAGCGGTGCATCTGTTAATGATTTCGGTTTATCAAATACTATCATCAGTTTATACCTCCTTGCGCCTCTTTGATTTTGTCTAAAACCTCCTCCGGCGACGGAATCATACCGCCAACACGGTTACAAAGCATAACAGGACGCATACATTTTGTTGCAAGTTCAATATCTTCAACCATCTGTCCCATTGAAAGTTCAACAGAAATAAATGATTTAACCTGCTGTGCTGCCTCAAAAAGCCGTTTTTTAGGGAATGGCCACAGAGTAATAGGTCTTATCATACCGACCTTTATGCCCTGTTTTCTCGCCTCTACAACCGCATTTTGCGAAACACGGGCAGCAATACCGAATGCGACAACGCAGATTTCGGCATCGTCCATCATAAGTTCTTCGTACATTACTTCATTTTCTTCAATTTTTTTATATCTTTCAAACCGTGCGAAGTTTTCCTTTTCAAGCTGTTCGGGCTTTAAATAAAGTGAGTTCACTATATTGTGTTCTCTTTCCATTTTTGTTCCCGTTACAGCCCAAGGCTTATTAAAGCTTTTGATTTCAGCATCATCACGGATTTCAACAGGCTCCATCATTTGTCCCATAGTACCGTCTGCCAAAATCATTGCTGTCATTCTGTACTCATCAGCAAGCTCAAATCCCTTTATCGTAAGGTCTGCCATTTCCTGAACAGATGCGGGCGCTAACACTATCATACGGAAATCGCCGTGTCCGCCTGCTTTTGTAGCCTGAAAATAATCAGACTGTGAGGGCTGTATTCCGCCAAGTCCCGGACCGCCTCTTTGCACATTTACAACAAACGCGGGAAGGTCAGAACCTGCAAGATATGAAAGTCCTTCGCTTTTTAAAGCAACACCGGGGCTTGAAGATGAGGTCATTACCCTCTTTCCTGCCGCAGATACTCCGTAAACCATATTGATTGCGGCAATTTCACTTTCCGCCTGCAAAAATGTTCCGTTAATTTTGGGCATTCTTTTTGCCATATATGCAGCTATCTCCGTCTGAGGCGTTATAGGATAACCGAAATAGTGGCGGCAGCCTGCCTTTATGGCAGCCTCTGCGATAGCTTCGTTTCCTTTCATCAATACCTTTTCAGCCATTTTTCACTACCTACCTTTCTACCGTAATAATGCAATCGGGACACATCGTTGCGCAAAATGCACAGCCGATACATTGTTCCTGATCGGTAATTTCCACAGGGGAATGTCCCTTTTTGTTTAATTTATCCTTTGCGATTACCAGAATTTTTTTCGGACATACTTCTACGCACAGTCCGCAGCCTTTGCAAAGGTCGGTTTTAAAAGTCAGTTTTGCCATTTTATTACTCCTTTTCTATCCTATAATATTTTTCTTGCAGTTTTAATTTAAAAAACTCACAATTTTCAACTGAATTATACACATCTTCCGCTACGGTTGTCATAGCGACGGGAAGGTTAGAAATTTTTTTGAGTTTTTCAAGTTCGCCTTCTTTTTTCAAAACATCTGAAATTGTTGTTTCTTCGCCTATATTTGAGTTGTGGACAATTCCGGTAAATGAAATATGCCCTGCAAGCTCAATTTCGCGCATAATCCCGAGCGCGTCCTCCGCAGTTCTTGTAAGAGGTCGGTAGAAATTTGCCACAAACAGCATCTCAAAGTCATTTTCCTCTAAAATATCAGGCGCAAATCTTCCCAATGCAACCGCGCCCCTGTCATCTCCGCCGACATCAATAACAAGCTTTTTGCTTTTATCGGCAATCGCGCTGTAAATTTCTTTCGGAAGTGCTGGCGCATCAAGATTTGTATTTGCATATTCGGAAGAAATAATTTCAATACCGCATTTTTTTAGTTCTTCCTCGCTGTCTTTTGTGCGAAAATAGGGATTTACGATATCCAAATCTATAATTGCAACATCAAAACCCTTACTTTTTATAAACTTTGCATAATTTACCGCAATATTTGTTTTTCCGCTGCCGTAATGACCTGCAAACAAGGTTATTCGCTTCATTTTTCCTCCTTAAAGTTTTGAACGCACAATCTTACCGCTAACCGTCTTTGGAAGTTCTTCACGAAATACTACAATTCTCGGATATTTGTAAGGTGCTGTATGCTCCTTAACATAGTTCTGAATTTCCTTTTTGAGTTCCTCTGAGGGCGCTGTTCCTTTTGTTAAAACAATACTCGCCTTAACCACCTGTCCCCTTACCTCATCAGGGGCAGCCGAAACTCCGCACTCCAAAACATACGGAAGTTCCATAATGACATTTTCTATTTCAAAAGGTCCTATTCTGTAACCGGAGGATTTAATGACATCATCAGCCCGTCCTACATACCAGTAAAAACCGTCCTCATCGCGAGTTGCAATATCTCCTGTATGATAAAGCCCGTCGTGCCAAGCTTCTTCTGTTTTTTCCGGGTCCAAATAGTATTCACGGAAAAGTCCGCAAGGAGCTTTTTCGGAAGTTCTTATTACAATTTCTCCGCTTTTGCCTATGCCGACGCTTTTCCCGTTTTCATCTACCAAATCAACATCATATCCGGGAACCGGTTTTCCCATTGAGCCAATTTTGTGCGTACCTCCGAAAAGATTGCCTATAACAAGGGAGGTTTCCGACTGTCCAAAGCCTTCCATTACTTGAAGCCCTGTAAGGTTTTCAAGCTGTTTGAAAACCTCGGGATTTAACGCCTCGCCTGCTATTGTTGCGTGCTCGACTGATGATAAATCGTATTTGGACAAGTCCTCCTTAATCATCATACGGTACATAGTAGGAGGTGCACAAAATGTTGTTATATGATATTTGGCAAAGAGCGGCAAAATGTCGTCTGCGTGAAATCTGTCAAAGTCGTAAACAAAGGTTGCCGCCTCACAGAGCCATTGACCGTAGAGTTTTCCCCACATAGCCTTTGCCCAGCCTGTATCGGAAATGGTAAGATGAAGCCCGTTAGGGTCAACGCAATGCCAGTAATTTGCCGTGACAAAATGCCCGAGCGGATATTTATAGCTGTGCGCCGCAATTTTGGGATAGCCTGTTGTTCCCGAAGTGAAGAACATTAGCATCAAATCGTCACCGCAAGGCGTATCTGCACTTCTGTCAAAGTTATCGGAGAACAAAAGGTACTCGCTGTTAAAATTATGCCAGCCTTCCGCCTCGCCGCCTACCAAAATTTTTGTTTTAAGTGTCGGCGACTCTTTTTCTGCAAGCTCAACCTGCTCTTTTACACCGCCGTCCGCCGTGCATAAAATTGCGCTTACTCCCGCCGCATTAAAGCGATATGAAAAGTCGTGTTCCTGCAATTGATTTGTGGCAGGAATTGCTATTGCACCAATTTTATGGAGCGCTAAAATCGCAAACCAGAACTGATAATGTCTTTTTAAAACAAGCATTACTCTATCGCCTTTTTTAATACCGAGCGATTTGAAATAATTTGCCGTTTTATTTGACTGAATTTTCATATCCAAAAAGGTGAATTTGCGCTCATTTTTTTCAGAGTCAAGGTGCAGCATTGCAAGCTTTTCGGGGCGCTTTTCCGCCAATGCATCAACTATATCAAATGCAAAATTGAATTTATCCTCATTCTCAAACCGCAAGGATAACAATGCACCTCTTTCATCTTCTTTCGGGTGAATAAAGTTGTGATAAATGCGTCTGTAAGGCTGGTGTGTCTTGCTTTCCTTAGGATTGTCAAGCTCTGCATTTTTCTCTTCAATATGCGCTCCGCTTGCTGACAAAACTATTGCATAAAACTCGCAGTCCTCGCCGCCGATTGCCATAAGTCCGTGAGGCGTATGGCTGTCATAATATATAGAGTCGCCCTCGTGCAGTATTTCCTTATGCGAGCCGAGCTGCACCATAAGAGTACCCTTTATTACAATATCACATTCCTGACCGTCGTGCGTTGTAAGCTCAATATCTCTGTGCTCTGCCTCTTCATCATAAATCGCCTTTACATAAAGCGGCTCCGATACCCTGCGGCGAAATTCAGGCGCTAAGTTATAGTATATCATACCGTGTGCCTGCTCGATTTTTTGTCCTTCGCCTTTTCTTGTCAAGGTATATGACTTTAATGTAGGGCTTGTTCCTTCAACAATATCTGTGACATCGACATGAAATGCCAAAGCACAGCGGTAAATAAAAGCAAAACTCAAATCGTGCTGACCGTTTTCGCACGCCAAATACTCCTCGACCGAAACATCGGTGAGCTTTGCCATTGTCTGCGGCGACATACCTTCAATTTCGCGAAGTTCTTTAATTCTTGTCGCCATTTCCTGAATTTTTAAGTCAAGACCTTTGATTTCCATAAAATCACTCCTACTTATCTTCGGGAAACAAAAAGCCGCCCCAAAGACATACTAAAATCTTTGAGGCGAGCTTAAAACCCGCGGTACCACTCAAATTGCACTAAAAAGTGCCACTTCAGACTCCAACAAGCCCTATACACTAACGCAGCAAACTCGGAAAGGTTCTACTCGCCTTATCGGTTTTCTTCCTTTCAGCTCCGAAGCTACAAATATTCTAAAAAACCTGCATACTCGCACCAACCGTCTGCTCTCTCAAAGGTTTTGGCTTAGAATACCCTCTCCATCAACGCTTTTATATTTAATTTCTGTTATTTTAGCATATCTTATTCCACTTGTCAACACAAAAACTGAAATTTATAGCAAATTCCTCTGTATTTTTCCACTTATGGTCTTTGGCAGTTCGTCGCGGAATTCCACAATCCTCGGATATTTATAAGGCGCAGTCTTTTCCTTTACATAATTTTGGATTTCCTTTTTAAGCTCCTCTGTCTTTTGGGTTCCTTTAACCAAAACAACGCTTGCTTTTACAATCTGACCGCGAATTTCGTCGGGCACTGCGGAAACTCCGCATTCCAAGACATACGGAAGCTCCATAATAACATTTTCGATTTCAAAAGGTCCTATTCTATATCCCGAGGACTTTATAACATCGTCCGTCCTTCCTACATACCAGAAATACCCGTCTTCATCGCGCCAAGCCACATCTCCTGTATGATAAAGCCCGTCATAAAGAACCTCTGCCGTCTTTTCGGGGTTTTCAAAATATCCTTTAAACAATCCGTTTGGCGTACTTTTATCAATATGGATAACGATTTCGCCCGATTCGCCTATGTCGCAAGATTTTCCGTCAGCATTTACTATATCAATATCATACGGCGGAACAGGCTTGCCCATAGAGCCGGGTTTTGGGTTCATTCCGATAAGATTTCCGACGGTAAGCGTGGTTTCTGTCTGCCCAAAACCTTCCATAAGCGAAAGTCCTGTTGCCTTTTTGAATTGCCTGAAAACCTCGGGGTTAAGTGCCTCGCCCGCAATAGTCGCGTGTTTTATAGAGGACAAATCGTATTTTGACAAATCTTCTTTTATAAGCATTCGATACATTGTCGGCGGTGCGCAGAAGGTTGTG
>CAJOPD010000054.1 GCA_905236685.1 uncultured Clostridia bacterium | reverse complement strand
TTAATCATAACAGCCGCTTGAATTATATTTTCCAAATCGCAAAAAATGTCATTGCTCTGCTCAATCAGCGAAAAAAGCTGTGCATCGCAGGTCACCGACATTTTTATTGCCTCGGAAAGTCCTGACATAATCTGACGGCGCGATAGCGTTTTCAAAACATCGGTATCAATTATGACCTTTTTTGGCTGGTAGAACGCACCGACCGAGTTTTTTATGCCGCCGAAATCTATTGCGGTCTTGCCGCCTATTGACGAATCTACCTGCGAAAGCAGGGTTGTCGGTATGTTATAAAAATCAATGCCCCGCATATAGCAGGCGGCTGCAAAACCGCTTATGTCGCCCACAACACCGCCGCCGACGGCGACAACGCAGTCACCGCGCGAAAATTCATTTTTGAGCATAGCGGAAAGAATGTTCTGAAACTCATAAATGTTTTTGCTCTTTTCGCCTTGCGGTAATGTTATGATAAACGGACTTTTGCATAAATCCGAAACGGTTTTTGAATACTCTTCGGGCACTCCCGAGTCGGTCACAATCAATACCTTGCGCTCTAAACCCAAAAACTCTCGGGCATTTTTCAAAATATCCCGACCGATTACTATGTCATATGAAGAACAGTCCGTTTTAACGGGTATTATCATAAATTCACTTCCTCATAGTTTTTCACAAAATATGTTCCCGCAAGTTTCAGCCTTGCGCATATGGCGGAAAGCTCTTTTAAAAGCGCCTTGCCGTTTTCGCTATTTATGTTGCCCTCCGCCTCTATGTAGAAAAAGTACTGCCATTCCAGATTTTTCATAGGACGGCTCCTGAGGCTTCGCATATTATACCCGTGGGCGCCTAAAATGTTGAGCGTCTGTGCAAGAGCGCCCGCTTTGTTCTGTACGGTAAACACGAGTATAAAGTTTTCGTCCTCGCGCAGTTTTGAGGGTGAAGGCTTGTTCTGAACACGGGAAAAGGCCGCAAATCTTGTCGAGTTGCCACGGCTGTCGTTTATGTTGCGCTCAATAACTTTCAGTCCGTAAATATCGGCGGCTTCATATGAGGCGATTGCGGCAAGTGTTTTGTCGGCGGAATTTTTTACAAGCTCCGCCGCCATAGCGGTATTTGCCGCCTCCGAGCTATCAAAGCCCTTTTCGGATATGTAGCCCTTGCATTGTTTTAAAGCCTGTCCGTGACTTATTACCGTTTTTATGTCTTTTGCCGAGGTGTCGCTCTTTGCTAAAAGACAATGTTTAATCGGCAAGTTTATAACCTGATTTACGAAAAGACTTCCTGTAAAAAGCAAATCGGTAACGGCATCTACCTCGCCAGCATAGCTGTTTTCCAGGGGAAGTACACAGCAGTCGCAATCTCCGATTTCGACCGCGCGGTACGCTTCCTCAAAAGATTTATACGAAAAAAACTGTGCAGAGGGGAACATTTTGAGTGCGGCGATTTGCGCAAAAGCGCCAGAAACGCCGCAATATGCAACTTTAAGCCCCGACATAAGCCGCTCCTGATAATCGCAGGAAAGCCCGATTATCGCCCTTTGCAGTTCGACATAATATTCTTCAATCTCGGGATTTTTTATGTATGCCCGATTTTTTTCAAGAAGCAATGCCTCGCGCGCACTGTCCCTTACCGAAAGCCCGTGCTCCTTTTTGTAGTCTGCAATATCTTTAACAAGCGCCATTCTTTCCTCAAAGCTGACGGCGATATTCCTGTCAATTTCTTCAATTTTCTGCCTTGTTTCCGTAATGTCTTTCATAAAAACACCTCGCTATTTATAATATAAAAAAGCGGTTTCCCGTAAAGGAAACCGCATAATTTACGGTATGTTACCGATTTTTTGCTAAATCAGGCTTCCTTTACGATTAAAAAGCTGTACTTAAAATAAAAAAAGTAATACGAAAAAAATCGCATTACCCAAGCAAAATAAGATGTCATAGCATTGGCATCAACACAGGACTGTATTCTCTTGTCAGCCGGTTTTAAACAAAACATAATCCTATCCCGCTTTCGCAAAATTTGCTTAATTATATAACTTTTTCTGGAAAAAGTCAATAGAAAGGGCGAAAAAAATTGTATATACATTCCATACAAAATGTGTAATAAGAAAATTATGGTATTGCAATCTTAGAAAAAGTATGCTACAATATACCCCATATTGACATAGGAGGGGGAATGTTTTATGGCATCTACAATGTGGATTATGGTTGTTGCTATTGTTATTTATATGGCAATGATGATATATGTGGGAATAAGATGTTCAAAGCAAAACAAAACAACAGACGATTTTTATTTGGGCGGAAGAAAGCTGGGACCTGCCGTTACTGCGATGAGTGCGGAAGCTTCCGATATGAGCGCGTGGCTTTTAATGGGCTTGCCCGGCGTTGCGCTTATGACAGGTCTTGCAGAGGCTACCTGGACTGCTGTCGGTCTTGCGGTAGGTACATATTTAAACTGGCTTTTTGTGGCTAAGAGATTAAGGAACTATACCGAAAAAATCGGCGCGGTAACACTTCCTGAATTCTTTTCAAAGAGATTTAAGGACGATAAGAATGTTCTTGCAGCGATAGCGGCGATAGTTATTATCATATTCTTTATACCTTATACAGCGTCAGGCTTTTCGGCTTGCGGAAAGCTTTTCTCAAACATTTTCGCTATGGATTATATGACAGCAATGCTGATAAGCGCTATTGTAATCGTGCTTTACTGTACTTTGGGAGGTTTTTTGGCGGCATCTACTACCGACTTCATTCAAAGTATCGTAATGACCTTTGCGCTCTTTGCGGTGCTCGGAATAGGCGAAGGACTGCTGGGCGGCTTTGATAATGTTTTTGCCAATTTCAAAAATCTTGACGGTTATCTTGATATCACAAAGGGCTTTGATGTTGCCTCAAATACAACGGGCAGCTATGGCGGATTGCCGATTGCATCAACGCTTGCTTGGGGCTTGGGATACTTCGGTATGCCGCATATTCTGCTTAGATTTATGGCAATAGATGACGCTAAAAAGCTTAAAATTTCAAGACGAATAGCAAGTGTATGGGTAGTTTTCTCAATGACAATTGCGGTTTTAATCGGTCTTGTGGGATACGGTCTTATGAAGAACGGTATAGTGCCTGCATATGAAAGCAGCTCGGCTGCCGAAACTATTTTGGTAGATATAGCGTCGTTCCTTACAAAAGTGGGATATATCCCTGCGTTAGTAGGCGGAATATTCCTGGCAGGAATACTTGCATCAACGATGTCAACGGCAGACTCGCAGCTTATCGCGGCATCTTCAAGTGTAACCCGCGACCTTATAATGAACACCTTTAAAATAAAGATTTCACAAAAGACTGCAATGGTTATTGCGCGTGTATCGGTAGTTGTGATAGCGGTAATCGCAATCTTCCTTGCAAAAAATCCGAACAGCTCGGTATTCCGTGTAGTATCGTTTGCTTGGGCAGGCTTCGGCGCAGCGTTCGGACCTGTAATGATACTCTCGCTTTTCTGGAAGAGAACAACAAAGTGGGGAGCTTTGGCAGGTATGATTTCGGGCGGTGCTATGGTATTCATCTGGAAGTTTGTAATAGCCAAAATCGGCGGTGTATTTGCAATATATGAGCTTTTGCCGGCATTTATCACAGCGGCAATTTTCATAGTAATTGTAAGTCTTTTGGACAAGAAACCGTCACAGGAAATCGTAGCAGAGTTTGAATCGGTTAACAAGAACTGATTTTAGTCTTGCAAAGTGAAAGGGTGGGATAAAACTCACCCTTTTGTTGAATTCAAAAGGAGAAATTTATGGCACTTTATGCGATTGCCGACCTGCATCTTCCGCTCGGTATTGATAAACCGATGAATATTTTTGGAAAAAGCTGGGAAAACTATGTAAACCGTCTTGAAGAAAACTGGCAAAAGACCGTAGCTGATGAGGACACGGTTGTTTTGGCAGGCGATTTTTCGTGGGCGACATATATGGAGGAAAGCAAAAAGTATTTTGAGTTTTTGAATAGGCTGCCCGGAAGAAAGATAATGTTAAAAGGCAATCACGACTACTGGTGGGGAACACTCAATAAGTTAAAGGAATTCACCCAAAAAAACGGATTTTCGGATATAGAATTTTTGCAGAATAACTCCTTTTCATATAAGGATATTTCAATTTGCGGAAGCAGGGGCTGGACGCTGCCGCAGCTGAAAGGCTCGGAGGAGGACTTAAAAATCTATGCCCGCGAGCTTTTAAGGCTTGAACTTTCGCTTAAATCCGCAAAAAATCCCGGTAATATAGTCGTATTTACGCATTTTCCGCCGATAATGCGTGATTTTTGCGAAAATGAAATGGCGGAACTCCTGAAAAAGTATGGTGTAACGAAAGCGGTTTACGGGCATATTCATTCGTCGGGCATAAAAAATGCCTTTGAGGGCATAAAGGACGGGATTGAATATATGCTTGTATCGGCGGATTATCGTGAATTTGTACCCGTAAAAATCGCAGATTAAAGCAGTTATTTGTTGCTTTTTCATAAAATACTTAAATAAACTTGAAAAATATATTTTTTGTGTTATAATAACATAGATATAATTTGCATAATGCATACAAAATGATGAGGAGGATTTAAGGCTATGGCTGTTAAATCAGAACAGGTTGAAAAAAATCTTGTAAAATTGACATTTGAAGTTTCGAGCGAGGATTTTGCGAAGGCGATAAATAAAGCATACGCAAAAAATGCTAAGAAATACAGCGTCCCCGGGTTCAGAAAGGGTAAGGTTCCCAAGAGTGTAATTGAAAAGTATTATACCGAAGCGGTGTTTTATGATGATGCGGTAAACGCTGTTCTTCCAGATGCGTATGAGGCAGCCGTAAAGGAAGCGGGCATTGAGGCTGCGGCACGCCCCGAATTTGATGTTGAGGAAATCAAAAAGGGCGAGCCGGTTGTGTTTACAGCGCTTGTTACCACAAAGCCCGAGGTAGAGCTTGGCGAGTACATAGGCGTGAAGGTTAAAAAGATTGAGCACAATGTTTCGGACAGCGATGTTGATAAGGAAATAAAAGTCACACAGGAAAAGAACGCTCGCCTGGTGCCTGCCGATAACAAAAAAATCAAAAAGGGAAGCATTGTAACCATTGACTTTTTGGGAAGTGTTGACGGTGTGGAATTTGAGGGCGGAAAAGGCGAGAATTACGACCTGGAAATCGGCTCAAATACCTTTATACCGGGCTTTGAGGACCAGCTTATAGGCAAAAAGGCGGGGGAAGATGTAGATGTAAATGTAACCTTCCCTGAGGAGTACCACGCAGAAAATCTTGCAGGAAAGGACGCGCTCTTTAAGGTAAAAATCCACGAGCACAAAATAAAGGAACTGCCTGAAATAAATGATGATTTTGCGTCCGAGGTCAGCGAGTTTGATACCTTGGAGGAATACAAAAACAGCATTAAGGAAAAGCTTACAAAATCTGCTGAGGACAGAGTTAAGACCGAAACGGAAAACGCAGTTGTGGACGCAGTTGTGGAAGGCGCAAAGGTTGAAATCCCTGACGCAATGATTTCGGAACAATGCGAGAGAATGGTTGAGGATTTTGCGCAAAGACTGCAATATCAAGGGCTAGACATTAACCAATATATGCAATATACAGGCTCAAATATTGAGCAAATGAAGGAAAGCTTTAAGCCGCAGGCGGAAAAACAGCTTAAAACAACTCTTGTTTTAGAGGCGATTGTTAAAAAAGAGGGAATTTCCGTAACAGATGAAGAAGTAGGCGATAAAATCTGTGAAATGGCAAAGCAGTATAATATGGAAGCGGATAAGCTGAAAGAGCTTATGCAGGAAAGAGATATTGAAAATCTTAAAGAAGAGCTTTCAATGAATAAGGTTATAGATATGCTCGTAAATAAGGCTAAAATTTCAAAGCCGAGAGCAAAAAAGACGGAAGATACAGCGAAAAAAGAGGGCTGAAAACCGTAATAAGCGGAAAGGAATGATAATATGAGCTTAGTACCAATGGTAATTGAACAGACAGGCAGAGGCGAAAGAAGCTATGATATTTTTTCAAGGCTTTTGGAGGACAGAATAATTTTCTTGGGCGAAGAGGTTACCGATGTATCGGCAAGCCTTATTGTTGCACAGATGCTATTCC
This sequence comes from uncultured Clostridia bacterium, assembly GCA_905236685.1. Lineage (GTDB taxonomy): Bacteria > Bacillota > Clostridia > UBA1381 > UBA1381 > UBA1738. The sequence continues at coordinate 330 of CAJOPD010000054.1, read as the reverse complement.
TTGAAGCAAAGGACCCCGATAAAGATATTCAGCTTTATATAAACAGTCCCGGCGGCTCAATTTCGGCAGGTATGGCGATTTATGACACAATGCAGTATATAAAGTGCGATGTATCTACAATTTGTGTAGGTATGGCGGCGAGTATGGGCGCATTCCTGCTTTGTGCAGGTACAAAGGGCAAGCGTTTTGCTCTTCCGAACAGCGAAATTATGATTCATCAGCCGCTTCTCGGCGGACTTCAGGGGCAGGCAACGGATATACAAATTCACGCAGAACATATTATAGGTATAAAGAAACATTTAAATGAGATACTTGCGGAGCGCACAGGTC
>CAJOPD010000053.1 GCA_905236685.1 uncultured Clostridia bacterium | reverse complement strand
CCGCTTGCCGGACCCGTTTATGCCGCGGCGGTGATTTTGCCCGAGGATATTCGGCTGGACGGAATAAACGACTCAAAAAAGCTTTCGCCGAAAAAAAGGGAGGAGCTTTTTGAAGAAATCACAAAAAAAGCGGTTGCGTATGCTGTTTTTTCGGTAGATGAAAAAACAATTGACGAGATAAATATCCTGCGGGCAACGCATATGGCGATGAACGGCGCAGTAGCAGCTCTTTCGCAAAAGCCCGATTATGTAATAATAGACGGAAACAGTATAAGCGGAATGGAAATCCCGCACGAAACGATAGTAAAGGGCGACGCCAAAAGCATTTCCATAGCCGCCGCGTCAATACTCGCAAAGGTGTCAAGGGACAGATACATAACAAAAATGGCGGAAATATACCCAAAATATCAGTTTGAAAAGCATAAGGGCTACGGCACAAAGGAGCATATTGAGGCGGTTTTGAAGTACGGCGCCTCGCCGATACACAGAAAAACCTTTTTAAAAAAGATTTTGAAAAAGGAGAAAAACTGAAAATGACGACCAAGCAAATCGGCGATTTCGGGGAAAATGAGGCGTGCAAATTTTTAGAGAGTAACGGAATAAAGGTTTTAAAACGCAACTATCACGAGCGCGGCGGCGAAATAGACATAATAGCAAAGGACGGGGAAACGATAGTTTTTGCCGAGGTGAAAACGAGAATATCCAAGGACTACGGAACGCCTGCGGAGTTTGTCGATTACAAAAAGCGTGAAAAAATAGTAAAAACCGCAATCGCCTATCTCGGCACAGATGACATAAATATGCGGTTTGATGTTATAGAGGTTATGTATAAGCCAAAGGGTGACGCACTTTTGGTAACAGAAATAAATCACATAAAGGAAGCGTTTTGACTATGAGAATTTTTGACGCGCACTGTGATACGCTTTACGAAATGTACGAAAAAAAGCAGAGCTTTGCGGAAAATAACCTGCATATTGATTTTGCGCGAATGACGAAATATGAAGGATATACGCAGGTTTTCGCGATTTTTACACCGCCCGAAAAAAAGGATATAAGCAGAGGTTATGTAAAAGAGCTTGCGGAGATTTTTTATAATGAGATGCAGAAAAACGGCGTAAATATATGCAGAAATTATGAGGATTTTGTTTCAAAAAATGCAAAATACAACGCCTTTTTGAGCATAGAAGGCGCAGAATGTGTGGAAAGTGTGTCCGACATACAAAAGCTCAAAAAAATGGGCGTTTTTATGATAGCGCCCACCTGGAATTTCAGGAATAAAATGGCGTGCGGCATTATGGAGGAAGAGGACACGGGGCTTACGGAGTTTGGCAAAGAGGCAATTGAAGAAATGGACAGGCAGGGAATTATTTTAGATGTGTCGCATTTAAGCGAAAAATCCTTTTTTGATGCAATTCGGATTTTCAAAAAACCGATTTGCGCCAGCCATTCAAACTCGAAGGCGGTTAAAAATCACAAAAGAAATCTCACCGACAGGCAGTTTCTTGCAATAAAGGAAAGCGGCGGCGTGGCGGGAATAAATCTATACCCTGAATTTCTGGGAGATAGTATAAAGGAGCATATTGCCCGATTTTTAGCGCTCGGCGGTGAGGATAATATAGGTCTTGGCTGTGATTTTGACGGAGTTGACAAATTGCCGCAAGGCGTAAGCGGAGCGGAAAGCCTTGAAAAGCTTATAAAAGAACTTCCGTACAGCACAAAAATCAGGCAAAAAATCGCTGAAAGCAACTTTTTGAGGGTATTAAAGGCATATAATTGTTGAATATGCACAGGAAACCTCAAAAACAAAAAGAAATTTTGTTTAGGAATTTTGATGTTTTTAAGACATAAATGTTGCATTTTTTGTCTTTAAGTAGTATAATTACATAAGTTTTTATAGAAAAATGAAATTTTTTATAATTAAAAATTTCAAATCGGAGGCAAAAATGATTTCAGAAAAAGCAAAAAGAATAACACCCTCGCCGACGCTTGCGGTTGATTCAAAATACAAGGAAATGTGTGCAAACGGGGAGGACGCCGTAGGCTTTGGCTGCGGCGAGCCCGATTTTGACACGCCGCAATACATTAAAGACGCGGCAATCCGCGCGATGATGGAGGGAAAAACAAAATATACTGCGGCAGCGGGAACGCCCGAACTCAGAAAAGCGGTTGCGGACAAATTTTTGCGTGAAAACGGGATTTCATATGAGCCGTCGCAGATAGTTGTTTCAAACGGAGCAAAACACTCGCTTATGAACGCATTTCTGGCGATTTTGGACGCAGGCGACGAGGTGCTTATACCGTCACCTTATTGGGTGAGCTATCCTGAAATGGTAAAGCTTGCGGACGGTGTTCCGGTAGCGGTAAAAACGACCGAAAAAAATGATTTTAAGGCTACCGTAAGGGATTTTGAAAAGGCGTTAACGCCTAAAACAAAGGCAATTGTTTTAAACAGTCCGTCAAATCCTACCGGTATGGTATATACCGAAGCGGAGATAAGGGAAATTGCCGATTTTGCGGTGGAAAAGGACTTGTATGTCATATCGGACGAGGTTTATGAGCATCTTATTTATGAGGGCAGGCATACAAGTATTGCGTCCTTGGGCGAGGAGATAAAAAATCGTACAATAACGATAAACGGAGCCTCAAAAACATTTGCTATGACGGGCTGGCGTATCGGTTATGCCGCGGCAAACAGCGAAATCGCAAAAGCAATGGCAAGTATTCAGTCGCACGGAGCGTCAAACCCCAACTCAATCGCTCAGGCGGCGGCTGTTGCCGCGCTTTCGGGCGGTCTTTCAGAAGTCATAAAAATGCGCGATGAATTCAAAAAGAGACGCGACTTTTTTGTGGACGCAATAAATGAAACGGACGGTGTTTCCTGCCTGAAACCGCACGGCGCGTTCTATATTATGATGAATATTGACGGAGTTTTGGGAAAAAGACTTGGAAAAGAAGTAATCAAAAATGCGGACGATTTTTCAAGACTTTTCTTAGAAGCTGCAAAGGTTGCGGTTGTATCGGGAGTGGGCTTTGACGCGCCGAATTATGTGCGCTGGTCATACGCCGTTGATATGGAAAGTATCAAAAAAGGCATAGAAAGGCTGAGGAACTTCTTAAAACTTCTCAGATAATTCGGAATTTTATCCCCTTTTTGCGAATAGTATGTACTACTAATTGCAAAAGGGGATTTTTTTGTGACAAAATTGAGGAAAGTGCTTATGATAGCGCTGTTTTTGATATATGCGGGCGGAGTGCTGGCGGGAGCGGTGAGAGAGGTCAGGCTTTCCGACGCTGAGGAAATGTATAATTATCTTGAACAGGGGATTGCCGAGTATGATACCGCCGCGCAAAAGGGCGTAAAAACCGCCGCGAAGGACAATGTAAAAATTTTTGCGCTTCTTGCCGTCGGAAGCCTGATTAAGCCGCTTGTCTGGCTGATTGCGGGGGCAATGCTTGCAAAGGGGTATTTAACAGGTTTTTCGCTTATGGCGGCGCTGCGGCTTTACGGCGCAAGGGGTATTTATATCTGTATTCCGAATATAATTTCGGCGGCTGTTTTGGTGCCCGCGTCAATATATTACGGCGGCTTGAACGCAAGCGGGCTTTTGAACAGGTATGAAAGAGGCGCAATTTACAAAAGATTTTTCTGGGCAACAGTTTTTCTTGCCGCTATATTTTGTGCTGATACACTAATTAAAGGGGCAGCGTCACCAATATTTGTAAAATGGGCGTCGGGACTGTTAAAAAGCGCCTGAAAAAAGTGCTGGACAAACAGGATTTTTGTGGTATAATTAAAGTCCAAAAAGAGCGAAAAAAGGGGGATAGGAGCGGTTTATGGAAGAATTGTTGGAGTCTTTTGTGATGTATATGACGGGCACGCGTGAAAATTCATACAATACGGTTATTTCATATAAGCGGGATATTGCAAAGTACATAGACTATCTCAAAGAAAACGGAATAAAAACTCCCTTAAAAGCGGATAAAATGACCGTTGTAACCTATCTTTTGCAGATGAAAAAAAGCGGAAAAGCCGCGGCGACCGTTTCGCGAAGCTTAGCGGCGTTAAGGGCGTTTTACGGGTATATCATTTCGAGCGGCGAAAAAATAAAGGACCCGACCTTGAACATTTCTCCGCCGCCGCTTGACAAAAAAGAGCCGGAATTTTTAACAGCGGCGGAAGCCGAGCTTTTGCTGAGCCAGCCAAAAAGCTCCGAAACAAGGGGGATACGGGACAAGGCAATGCTTGAACTTTTGTACGCGACGGGGATAAAGGTTTCGGAAATAATTGAATTGACGGTGGACGATATAAATTTAAAGCAAGGCTTTTTAAGATGCCGTACAAAAACGCACGAAAGGGTAGTGCCGATGGGCAGAAAAGCGGTTTCGGCAGTAAAAACATATCTCGATAAGGCAAGACCGAAGCTTGTTTCATACGACAGCGTGAAATATCTGTTTTTGAACAGGAACGGCACAAAAATGTCGCGTCAGGGATTTTGGAAAATATTAAAAAGCTACGGCAGAAGTGCAGGGATAAAAAAGGAGATAACGCCTTATGCGATAAGACATTCCTTTGCAATGCACCTTTTGCAGAACGGCGCGGATTTGGAGGCAATACGGCAGCTTTTGGGGCATACCGATATATCTTCAACGCAAGTGTACGAAAAAATTATGGATACGCGCATAAAACAAGTTTACGAAAAAGCGCACCCAAGAGCATAAAAGCTACCGCGAAATGCGGTAGCTTTTTCTATATCGTCAAAATTCCGTCGGGGGACTCGATTAAAATCTGAATATCCTCCTCAGCGCCCGTTTCGGCGTTCAAATATATCAAAAAGTTTTTGTCGCCAAAAGTGCCTTTAAATTCATAGCACAGCACTTCCCGCTTGGAGTCTTTGGGGATAAGCGCAATATTTACGCTGTCGATAGCGAGGCGGCTGCTCACCCTGCCCCGTGCGTCCTGCTTAGTGAGTGCGGGCGTCCTGATATCGCGCGAATGGTGGTTCATAACATAGCCAAAGCCCTCCATACCGATGATTTCGCCGTCATCAAGCGCAACCTTCACCTTAATCAAGTCGGAATAGCATATCACATTATTTTGCTGATATGCAAAATTCACGGTGGCAACGCCGTCCTTCTTTTCGTAGTAGCTTTCCTTCATACTTTCAAAGCCCTTTTCTGTAAGAAACGCCCGTGCCTTTGCTATTGCGTCCTCAACCGAAAGCGTTTCAGGGCGAACTCTGCGAGTTCCCAAAAAATATACAACATACCCGCCCTGCTTGCTTATTGTTGCGCAAATGTCGGTTTTCCCGCGCTTTCCTGAAAATCGGTAAACGGGAAGATTGGAATTTTGCGTTTCGCCTGTAAATTCAAGGCTTGATGAGTCAATGTTCAAAAAGTCGGCGAGTTTTTTTGCGGCGGCGTCCTTTGAAATCTCGCTCTTGTTTTCCAAAAGCTTGGGTTTCATATTTTCAATATGCTCCGAGAACGGACCGTCGTAAATCAGGGCGGGGTATTCGCCGATTTGCTTTTCAATGGAGGAAAACGGGTCGCCGCTGTCGGCATAAACCACACCGCCCGCGCCTGTTTTTGAATTTCTGCCGAAACGGAGCTCGCCCCTATACACCTTTTGCGATATGTCGGCAAGTGCGTTATTGAGGCTTGCGGCATATGAGCCGAGTGCAGAAAGGCTCTCGTACTCGTCCTCCGAAATCGCCTTTTTGTTTATGATGTTCTGGCTGAGCGTGTAGGTATAATCGCCGACCTGCGCCAAAAATTTTTCCGTTTTGTCCAAGGAAACCTCGGTTATGGGGATTTGCGCAAGACAGGATTTTGCCGCCGTCGCCTGCACCGAAAGCTCCTGCGACAGACTTGCCATTTCGCTTGCGGAGGTTGCGAGCATACTTTTTGCCAAAAGTGTGTCAATGTCGTCCACATAATCGGTAAGCTCGAAAAATGCGCGGTTATAGCTGTCTTCAAGCCCCTGACGGTACGCCTTGGCGCTGTAAAATTCATAAATTCCGAAAACGGCAAGCACGGTGACCGTCACCGAAAACAGCCAGTATAGATTTCGTCTTTTCATAATAACAATTCCTTTCATATTATAAGGTTTTAGGAAAACCTACTTGCAAAAGCGGTGTCTGCCTATTTGAATAATTAACGGTCTTGACCATATCCACTTGTTTGTTGCGGTTTCAGGATTGAAATAATAAATTGCTCCGTAGCTTGGGTCCCAGCCGTTCATAGCGTCCTCACACGCTTTATAGACGGTGGAATTTTCGGCAATCGGCTCATTTATCTGCCCGTCTGCAACGGCGGTAAATGCGCCCGGCTGATAT
>CAJOPD010000052.1 GCA_905236685.1 uncultured Clostridia bacterium | reverse complement strand
TGATGGTACAAGTGTTTAACTTTCATTTGGCAAATTTATCATAACATATTATATTGTATTTTGCAAGCAGTTTAAATAAAAAAGTGCATAGCAGGGCTATGCACAAAAAACACATAGCTCGCTTTTGTCGCCAAACAAAATCATATACTTCAATTCAAGACATTGAAATAGAGCATGTGTTTTTATCAAACACAGTCTTGAATTTTAAAAGTATATAACTAAGTTTGGCATTTTTATTTTACCACGACAATTTATATTTTGCAAGAAAAACATAAAATTTTTACAAAATAAAAAAGTGCATAGCAGAGCTATGCACAAAAACACATAGCTCGCTTTTGTCGCCAAACAAAATTTAATTTTACTACCAAACGCAATAAAATAGAGCCTGTGTTTTTATCAAACTCTGCGCTTGGGAGCAAAATTATTAAATTTCGTTTGGCAGTTTTATGATAACATATTAAAGTAGATTTTGCAAGGGGATTTATACAAAAAAATTGGAACGGTACTTCTTCCTTATTCACTATTACTTATTACTTCAAAATCGACAAGGTTTTTTAGTGAATAGTGAATAAGGAATAGGTAATAAGTAAAAATCGACAAGCTTCTTACGAACCTTGTCGATTTTTGGTACACCCGGCCGGATTTGAACCGGCGGCACACAGCGTCGGAGGCTGTTGCTCTATCCAACTGAGCTACGGGTGCATACAACGCATAATTATAGCAAATTTAAAATGGTATGTCAAATACTTTCTTTAATTTCAATTTTTTAAAAGAGTTGATTTTTTTGACGAAAATGTATATAATTGTAACTGCTTGATATTTTGTGACGAAAAGGAGGTGCTTCTATGGAAATTCTTGCTCCCGCAGGGTCGGAGGAAGCGCTTTACGCCGCCGTTCAAAGCGGTGCGGACGCTGTATATATCGGAGGAACGGAATTTTCCGCAAGAAAAAGCGCCGCCAATTTCACGCTTTCTCAAATCGAGGAGGCGGTAAAGTATTGTCATTTACGGGGCGTAAAGCTTCATATCGCCGCCAATATTCTTGTTAAAGAAAAAGAAAAGGAGCGGTTTTTGGAGTATGTGGGAAAGCTTAATGAAATCGGGATTGACGCTTTGATAATTCAGAATATAGGAATGGCAAACGCCGTTTCAAAAATGTATCCCGACCTGCCGCTGCACGCAAGCACACAAATGACGGTTACAAACATTTCAGGCGCAAAAATGCTTAAAAAAATGGGCTTTTCGCGGATAGTGCTCGCAAGAGAGCTTTCAAAATCTGCAATAAAAAAGATTTGCGATAATGTAAAAATCGAAACGGAAGTGTTTGGACACGGCGCAATTTGTATGTGCTATTCGGGACAATGCCTGTTAAGCAGCATAATAGGCGGACGGAGCGGAAACAGGGGAATGTGCGCTCAGCCGTGCAGACTGCCGTATGAGCTTTGCGGAAAATGGGCGTATTATTTAAGTCCCAAGGACCTTTCAATGATTGAGCACCTTAGAGAGCTTTCTGAAATAGGCGTAACTTCGGTAAAAATCGAGGGCAGATTAAAACGCAAAGAGTATGTGTCGGCGGTAACGCGTATTTATAAAAAATATGAAGAAAGCGGCGGCGCCGTTTTAAAATCCGACAAAGATGAACTGTTAAACGCATTTAACCGCAGCGGATTTACCTGCGGATATTACGAGGACAATCTCGGTAAGGATATGCTTGCAAGCGAAAATCCTTCAAACATTTCGGAAAATTCCTTTTCGGACGAAGTGAAAAAACTTTGTGAAACAAATGCAAATTTCAGAAAAAGCGAGATATTTATTTCTGCAAAAATTTGCATAGATGAGCCTGTAACTGTTTCTGTCTGGGACGAAAAGGGGCATTTTGCCGAGTATACGGGTACGGAAACGGCAAAAACGGCAGAAAAAAGAGGGCTTGAAAAGGAACGGGTGACGGAACAGCTTTTAAAGCTTGGCAGCACCCCGTTTTTTGCAAATACTGCGGAGGTTGAACTGGAAGAAAGCGCAACAATTTCCATTTCCTGCTTAAATGAAGCCCGCAGATGTGCGGTGAAATTGCTTGAAAGCGACATTTTAAAGAAGGAAAATAGGCGCGCCTTTGCATATATTCCGCCCCAAAGGAACAAGGGAAATGTGCTGCCTGTGCTTACAGCGGAGGTTTCAACTTTTGAGCAGGCAAGAGCGTGTGCCGAGGGCGGAATTTCCGAAATATATGTGCCGAATGAAATTTTTGAAGATGTCAAAAAGGAATTCCCGACAGTATCGCTGATTGCAAAACTGCCGCCCGTTATGCGTGACGACAGAAAATACGGAAAAATTACGGCGGACAAAGTTCTCATTTCAAATATCGGGGAGATTGACAGCAAAAAGGAGTGCTTTGGCGATTATCGGTTAAATGTAACAAATGCGGACAGTATCGCTGTTTTTTCGGGACTTAAAAGAGTGACGCTTTCACCTGAACTAAACATTTTTGAACTGTCAAAAATTGCGACAGGTAGTGAAATTATTGCATACGGCAGGCTTTCGCTTATGCTTATGGAAAACTGTCCATTGCGCGCCTTTGGAAAATGCCAAAATGGCAAGATTGCAACATTTTTGCGTGACAGAAAAGGCGAAAATTTTCCGCTAAAATGCAGCGGCGGCTGTGTTTTGGAGCTTTTAAATTCCAAGCCGATTTTTATGGCGGACAAAATGCAGGATTTATTAAATTTAAAAATTAGTGCACTAAGATTGATATTTACTGTTGAAAATTTTGCAGAATGTGGTAAAATAATAGAGAAATATAAGGACGGTATTTTGGGAAAAACGGTGGAAAAACCGCCAGAAAATACCTTTACGCGAGGACATTTTTACCGCGGGACAGAGTAAAAATCAAGAAAAAGTGTATAATAAAGGATAATATATGAAAAAGATAATTTTAGCGTCAGCCTCTCCAAGAAGGCAGGAAATTCTGAAAAATCTCGGGATAGATTTTGAAACTTTGGTTTCTGACGCAGACGAAGGAAAAATTGATAAAAATTCGGTGCCTGTTTCAATTTATGTGCAGGAATTAGCGCTTTTAAAGGCAACCGCTGTCGCAGAAAAGGTCAAAAACGCAATCATAATTTCCGCAGATACCGTTGTATGTTTGGGCGGAGAAATATTGGGAAAACCCAAAGACGAAGAAAATGCCAAGGAAATGCTGAGATTTTTGTCGGGAAAATGCCATAGCGTTTTTACAGGCATATGCGTAATGGACGCAAGAACATTAAAAAGTGTGTGCTCACGGGAAGAAAGCAAGGTATATTTTAAGGAGCTTTCGGAGGAGAGAATAGCGGATTATGTAAAGACCGGCGAGCCTTTGGACAAGGCGGGAGCGTATGCGGTTCAGGGGCTGGGCGGTATGCTTGTTGAAAAAACAGAGGGCGATTTTCTTAATATAATAGGACTTCCTGCAAACAGGCTGTGCGATATTTTGGAAAAGGAATTCCAATTTGATATTTTTAAGGAGCAAAACAATGAAATTTAATCAGTTCAAGGTAGGCAGAAGCCTTGCCATAGATTTGGGAACATCAAATACATTAGTTTGCATAAAGGGGCGCGGTATAGTTGTCCGCGAGCCGTCGGTTGTTGCGATAGACAAATACAGCCGCAAGGTGCTGGCTGTCGGTAATGATGCTGATGAAATGCTGGGAAGGACTCCCGAAAATATTTCGGCAATCCGTCCGATACAGGACGGGGTTATAGCGGACATTGAAATAACCGAGGCAATGATGCGCAGGCTTATGCACTTGGCGCTGGGCAAAAAAGGCGCCATATTTAAGCCGAGAGTAACAGTTTGCGTTCCGACGGGAATAACAAATGTTGAAAAAAGGGCGGTAACTCAGGCGCTTATGCTTGCCGGTGCAAAATCGGTAACGCTTATTGAGGAACCTATGGCGGCGGCGCTTGGCGCAGGGATAGATGTGATGCGCCCGGAGGGACATATGATAGTGGATATCGGAAGCGGTACCTGCGAAACGGCGGTTATTGCGCTCGGCGGAGTTGTTGCGTCCCGTTCGGTGCGGGTTGCGGGCTGTGCGTTTGATAATGCGATAGCAAATTATGTTAAGAAGAAGTACGGTCTTACGATAGGCGATAAAACCGCGGAGGAAATAAAGCTTGAAATCGGCTCGGCAGGATATGCCGACAGTGAGGGCGTATATGAAGTTCGCGGAAGGGATATAACAACGGGGCTGCCCAAAAATATTGCAATTTCTGCAAGCGAAGTGCGCGAAGCAATGTCGGAAAATGTCGAATTTATAATAGACGAAATACGCAATACACTTGCAATAACGCCGGCAGAGCTTACGGCAGATGTGCTTAAAAACGGCATAACGGTAACAGGCGGCGGTGCTTTGATAAAAAATATTGACAAGACAATAAGTCAGGCGATAGGGGTGCCCGTGAGAATTGCAGAGGAGCCGCTCGACTGTGTGGCGTTGGGTACAGAGCTTGCTGCCGAGAATGAAAATATTTTAATGCGTTCACTGATTGCAAGGCGCGGATAGGTGAGAAACGGGGGTTAAAATGTCCTTTTTCAAAAGAAGATATTTTAAAATAACGGCTGTTGCGGCACTTTTGCTTCTGTCGCTTATTTTGCTGTCAAAAATCGGCGATAATCCTGTCCAGAAAGCTGTTTACAGCGTGATGTCGCCGGTTTTCAAAGCAACCGAAAAAGTAGTAACGCCGATAAGAAAATTTTCGCACAGAATGAAAAACGCAGGAAAATACGAGGCGGAAATTGAAGAACTAAAAATGCAGGTGAACGCGCTTAAAGTTGAAAACAGAAGCAGGGAAGAGTATATAACGGAAAATAAGCGCTTAAAAGAGCTTTTGGCGCTCAAAGACGGTATGCTGGACGGAAGAATGGTAACGGCAAGGGTAATTTCCTATGAGCCTAACAGCTGGTATGATACCGTTGTCATAAATAAGGGCGAAAATGCGGGTATAAGCAAAAATAACGCTGTTATAACAGGTCTTGGCGTTGTCGGCAGGGTTACAGATGTCGGCAAGAACTGGGCAAAGGTTTCCACGATAATAAATATTTCCGACTCGGTGGGAGTAAAGCTTTCAAGAACGGGAGATATCGGCGTTGTCAGCGGCGATGCGATTTTAGCGGAAAATAAAATGTGCCGTTTGGAATATCTTTCTAACGATAAAAAACTCATAAACGGCGATATTCTGCTTACTTCGGGCTTGGGCGGGATATATCCGAGCGATTTGAGCATAGGAAAGGTTGTGGATATACACTCCGACAGCGCAGGAAATCTGGAATACGCGGTAGTAGAGCCGAGCGTGGACTTTTCCGCACTTTACGAGGTTTTGGTTATTACATACCACGACGGCGAGTGGAGCGGAAATGAGAGCGGGAATGTGGGTGAGAATGCCGAATGAGATTTGAAAAGGATATAAAATACGCGATTTTGGCATTTTTGGTAGGCACAATGGAGGCGGCGTTCGGAAAATATATAAGAATTTTCGGTGCAGTACCGATGCTTACCTTTTCTTTTTGTATCGTTTGCGCGGCAAGAGAGAACGAAATATCATATCCTATGATACTTTCCGCAATTCTTGGCGCCGTTTCGGATATACTTTACGGTCACGGATTTGGTACATATACGGTGGCTTTTTCCTTTGCCGCGTTTTATACCTTCAAGCTTAAAGATGCCATTTTCGTTTCAAAATGGCTGTTTTTGCTGATTGATGTATTTTGTATGACAGTGTTGGTACAGCTTTTTTATATGATACTTCATTTAGGCGATATAGGAATGAACAATTTCTTTAAAGCACTGTGGTCGATAATTCTGCCGACAGCGGTTTATAATATTGCGGTATCGTGCCTTTTCTATTATATAGGAGAAAAGGTTTCACAAAAAAGGAGGTAAAGCCCTTGACAAAGCGGAGATTATTTTTACTGAAAATCCTGATTGTAATTATGCTTCTGTCGATTGTATGGCGGCTTTACAATATGCAGGTAATAAACGGCGAAGGCTACAAAAACTTATCAAATCAGCGGGTTTCTGCAAATATTGTAGAAAAAGCCCCAAGAGGCGAGATAACGGACAGAAATGGAAAGGCGCTTGTGACAAACAGGCGCGGTTATTCGCTAAGACTTCAAAAAACCGGAATGAGTGACGATGACTTTAATGCGATGCTCCTTCGGCTTTTTAATATTTTAGACGGTGAAGGGTATCAGCTCTCGGATACCTTGCCGATTAGTGCTGAGGCGCCGTATGAATTCATATTTAGTGGCAAAGAGGAAGAAAAAAAATGGTTTAGTGATAACTCCTTAAAAGTCGGTATGACCGCAGATGATGTGTTAAATTATTATAAAGAACGCTATAATGCCGAAAAGATACCCGAAAATGAGTTAAGGCGCTTAATAGGTATGAGATATGATATAAGAAAATCGGGATTTTCCATAAACAGCTCGTATATTTTGGCAAGCGATGTGCCGATATCGGTGGTCAGCAAGGTAAAGGAACGCGGTGATGAATTTCAGGGAATAAGCGTTACACAGGATTATTTCCGTGAATACACCAGCGGAAAGCTTGCGGCACATATTTTGGGGAGAGTAGGAAAAATTTATAAAGAGGAGTATGCCGAGCTTAAAGAAAAGGGATATTCCATAAGCGATGTGGTAGGCAAGCAGGGTATTGAAAAAATCTGCGAAAGCTATTTACGGGGAGAAAACGGCACAAAAAGCGCATTTTACGGAAAAGATAAGGAGCTTTTAAAGGGTGAAACCGAACGGGAAGCCGTGCCTGGCGACTATGTCGTTCTAACGATAGATTCTGAACTGCAAAGGGTTGCGGAGGAATCTTTGGAGCGCAATATCAAGCAGATTGCAGCGGCAGGAGCAGCTGACGGACGCGGAAAGCGCGGAGAGGACGCAAAAGCGGGAGCGGCTGTTGTTATAGATGTCAATACGGGTGAAATTTTGGCGTCGGCAACATACCCAAGTTATTCGCCGGAAACCTTTTCCGCAGATTATGAAAGCTTGTCGGAGGACGACGCAAAGCCGCTCTGGAACAGGGCAATAAGCGGAACATATACCCCCGGTTCGACCTTTAAACCGCTGACTGCAATAGCGGCGCTTTCGACGGGTGCAATTACGGCAAATGAACAGATAACCTGCGAAGGTGTTTACAAATTTTATGAGGATTATCAGCCTAAATGCTGGATATGGTCGGAGCAGCACCTGACGCACGGACCTTTAAATGTTTCGCAGGCGATAGTGGAGTCCTGCAACTATTTCTTTTATGAAACGGGCAGACGGACGGGCATTGACGCAATAAGCGAGTATGCAAAAAAATTCGGACTTGGCGAAAAAACGGGGATAGAACTTGCCGAAGAAATTAAAGGTAATGTTTCAAGTCCTGAATACAAGAAAACGCTTTATAAAGATGAAAAGGAAAAAAGATGGGTTGCGGGCGATACAATTCAAACTGCAATAGGACAGTCCTATTCCGCCTTTACCCCTTTGAGCCTTGCGAATTATGTAGCGACAATCGCAAACGGAGGGAACAGATATAAGGCGCACATAATCAAAAGTGTCCGCTCTGCAAAGGACGGAGCGGTTGTCTATGAAGAAAAACCTATTGTAATAGAAAATGTAAATGTATCTGAGGACATACTGAAAACCGTCAAAAACGGTATGCTGGGCGTTACTGACGAAGGCTCTGCAAAGCAGATTTTTGAGGGATATCCGATAAATGTCGGAGGTAAAACGGGAACGGCGCAAATAAGTAAAAAATCCTCAAATAATGCGCTTTTCGTATCATTTGCGCCTTTTGACAAGCCCGAAATAGCGGTGGCAGTCATAATAGAACACGGCTACCGCGGTGCAAATGCCGCATATGTAGCAAGGGATATATTTGACGAGTATTTTGGGCTGAACAGAAGTGCGGAAAATCAGCAGAACACGGAAATCAGTACTGAAAATACCGCTCTTTTGCCGTAATTTTTTTAAAAAATCGGTTTACAAAGCAAGTTTTTTCTGTTATAATTTCATTAAATTATATGTTTGGAGGGTGATGTTATTGAATATTGCATGTATAGCTCACGACAAAAAAAAAGAAATGATGGTTCAATTTTGCATTGCCTATAAGGGCATACTTGAAAAACATAAAATCTTTGCGACAGATAATACCGGCAAACTTATTGCCGAAACTACGGGGCTTAATGTTTACAGATTTCTGCCGGGCTCGCAAGGCGGAGACCAGCAGATTGCCGCAAGAGTGGCATATAACGAAATGGATATGATACTGTTCTTCCGCGACCCGATAACCCCGGGTACATATGAGCCTGACAGTATGGCGCTTTTAAAGCTTTGCGATATGGAGAATGTCCCGATAGCGACAAACCTTGCGACAGCAGAAGTCCTTATCCACGGGCTTGAACGGGGAGATTTGGACTGGCGTGACATTGTAAATCCAAAGGAATAGACTTTTTAATAATTAAAATGCACACTTCGGATTTTTTCAGAAGGTGCATTTTAAATTATTAAAAATTAAGGAAAGTGAAAAGAATATGTATAAATATGAGATGCATTGTCATACCTCCGAATCTAGCGGCTGCGGGAAAGTCAGCGGTGCCGAAATGGCGGAAATATATAAGGATATAGGATACAGCGGTCTTATAATAACCGACCATTTTTTTAACGGAAATACCGCCATTCCGAAAAAATTGCCGTGGGAAGAACGGATAAACCTGTTTTGCAGGGGCTTTGAAGAAGCAAAAAAACGCGGCGAAGAAATAGGACTATCGGTATTTTTCGCTTGGGAAAACTCATATAGGGGAACAGACTTTGTAACTTACGGGCTCGATAAGGAATGGCTTTTAAGGAATAAGTACTGCGACCTGCTTCCTGCAAAGCAGTATATAGAACTTGCAAGAAGTGACGGGGGATATGTGGTACAGGCGCACCCTTATCGTGAGGCAGGATATATAGATATGATAAGACTCCTTCCGCGCGATGTTGACGCTGTGGAAACAATAAATGCGTGCTGTAACGATTTTGAAAATGCTATGGCGGACTTTTATGCGGAAAACTACCAAATCACAAAAATCTGCGGAACCGATAACCATACGGGACGGCGGGAACGAATGACCGCGCTGGAAATTGATTTTGAGGCAAAAAGCGTAAAGGAGATTATATCCGCAATTAAGGCGGGTAAACACACTATTTCGCTGTACGATTTAAATTAGAGATGTCTTTTGAAAAGAGATGTAATTATGACTAAAAAACAGAAAGTAACGGGTATCGTGATTTTTTCGGTACTGATAATGCTGATTCTTGCGGGAATATTTTTAACATCACCGCCGAACAGTTTAAAAGAACCGATAAATGAAACTATGCGTGATGCTGTCCTGCACGAAGGCGCAAAAGTGCAGTTTTTTGGCGGGATACAGGTAAATCCCGGACTGGTTTCCGCATATTGCGTAACAGCGCTGATGCTTATTTTTGCAATTATTATAAGAATTTTTGCGATACCGAAATTTAAAATTATACCAAACAAATTCCAACTGTTATTAGAACAGGCAGTAGGCGTTTTTGACGGAATTGCGGAGGAAAAAAGTCCGCACAGAAACAGGTTTTTGTCTGCATATATATTTACTGCGGGGAGCTATATTTTTATAGGCACGCTTTTCGAGCTTTTCGGAGTTCAGGCAGTTACGGTAGGCGGAGTGCCGAT
This sequence comes from uncultured Clostridia bacterium, assembly GCA_905236685.1. Classification (GTDB taxonomy): domain Bacteria; phylum Bacillota; class Clostridia; order UBA1381; family UBA1381; genus UBA1738. The sequence goes on along the minus strand of CAJOPD010000052.1, from coordinate 10,052 downwards.
ATCCCTGCCCGCACCGCTTTCCGATATAAACGGGGCTTTGGCGCTTGGGATTATGTCCTATGGGCTGATTTTGTTCGGCGGGCTGTTTGCAAGCGGATTTCGCGGCTTTTTCACAGCATTAAAGGATTTTTCCTTGCCGATTTCAATGAGTTTCAGACTTTTCGGAGCTCTGCTTTCGGGTGCTCTTGTAACGGAACTTGTATATTACTATTATTCGCTAAGCTTTGTAATCCCTGTGATTGTGGGAATTATGTTTACGCTTTTACACGCAGTTATACAGGCATATGTGCTGTCTATGCTGACGGCACAGTTTTACGGCGAATCAACAGAGAAAATGAAAAAAAGGGGTAATCAAAAATGAAAAGAAGTTTAAAAATTATTTCAATGTCAATATTTGCAGTTATGGCTTTTGTAATGCCTGTATTCGCTGAGGGCGAAGCTGCATCGGGTATGTCAACAAAAGCAATCGCGGCGGCGATTATAATGACTTTTGCGGCAGCAGCAGGAGCGATAGCAATGGCAATAGCTGTTTCAAAGGCGGAGGACGGTACTGCGCGTCAGCCCGAGGCTGCGGGAAGTATCCGTACACTTATGATGATGGGTCTTGTGTTCATTGAAACTGCCATAATCTATGCGCTTATTACGGCAATCATAATAATTTTTGTACTGTAATCGGGTGATAAATATGAATTTACCTTTGAATATTGATATAAGGCAGATACTTTTGCATATGCTTAATTTTGTATTGCTTTTCGGCGGGCTTTACTTTATTTTGTATAAGCCTGTAAAGAATTTTATGGAAAAGCGTGCAAAACTCTATTCCGATATGGACGAAAAGGCGCAAAACGCTTTAAAGTCTGCCGAAGACTGCAAAAAAAGCTATGAGGAAAAGCTTGCCGAAGCGGATAAAGAAATTGCCGAAATGAAGGTGAAAGCTCAGGCGGCTGCCGAGCAGAATGCAAAGGAGATTTCCAAAAAGGCAAAAAATGAGGCTGACGAGCTTTTGAATAAGGCAAGGGCGCTTGCCGAGTACGAAACACAGGAAAGTCTGCGTCACGCAAATGCGGAAATATCAAAAATTGCCGTATCAGCAGCAAAAAAGATTGTATTCGACAGCACAAATGAAGCTTTTGACGCATTTTTGAAAGCAAAAGGAGATGCGGAAGGTGAAAAATGAGATAAAAACCGCAGTTCTGTACTCCGATATAAAGCCAAATGACGAGCAGACCGAAAAATTCATAAAATTTTTGACGGAAGAATACGGAACGCAGGTTGATTTGCGCTGGGAGAAGAATACAAAAATTAAAAACGGATTTAGGCTTGCAATAGGCGGCGAGGTCTATGATTGGACAGTTGACGGAAGGTTCCGTCAGCTTAAAAATTATATCAAAACGCTTGCCAAGGAAAATACAGGCTTAATACCGCTTTTGAAGGAAAATATCAAAAACTGGGCGCCTGAAATAGTTGCAAATGAAGTAGGAACGGTACTTACGGTTAGCGACAGCGTGGCGGTTGTAAGCGGACTGAAAAACGCATTTTACGGCGAAATCCTTGTGTTTGGTGACGGAGTAAAGGGTATGGTTCAAACCGTTACCGAGGAAAAATGCGGCTGTATTTTGTTTGATACAAACGCTGAGGTTTTGGCAGGTACGCCGGTAAGGCATACAGGCAAAATTGCGGGAATGCCCTGCGGAAATGCATATCTCGGGCGAGTTGTAAACGCTTTGGGAGAACCGATTGACGCAAAAGGCAAAATTGAAACAGAGGTATACAGACCTATTGAAAATCCCGCACCGCAGATAATAGACAGAGAAGCGGTAAACAAGCCTTTGCAGACGGGAATTTTGGCTATTGATGCAATTTTCCCGATAGGAAAAGGGCAGAGAGAACTCATTATCGGCGACAGGCAGACAGGAAAAAGCAGTATTGCGATAGATACTGTAATAAATCAAAAGGGCAAAGATGTTATTTGCATCTATGCTTGTATCGGTCAAAAGACGAGCTTTGTTTCGGGACTTGCGGCAGCGCTGAAAAAGCACGGCGCTATGGACTATACGGTAATAGTTTCCGCATCAGCGGGCGAGGCGGCGACTGTTCAGTATCTTGCGCCATACGCCGCGTGCGCTTTGGGCGAGTATTTTATGGAGCGCGGAAAAGATGTGCTTATAGTCTATGACGATTTGTCTAAACACGCCGTGGCATACCGTGAAATAAGCCTTTTGCTCGGTCGTGCTCCCGGGCGCGAGGCGTATCCCGGAGATGTTTTTTATTTACATTCAAGACTTTTGGAGAGAAGCGCGCACCTTTCAAGTGATAAAGGCGGCGGTAGTATGACTGCTCTGCCCATAGTTGAAACGCTTGCGGGCGATGTGTCGGCATATATTCCGACAAACATTATTTCTATAACGGACGGTCAGATTTTCTTGGAAAACAGCCTTTTTCATTCGGGTCAGCGCCCTGCCGTAAATATCGGTCTTTCGGTATCGCGTGTCGGCGGGAACGCACAGACAAAGGCTATGAAAAAAGCCGCAAAAACACTTAGATTAGACCTTGCACAGTATCGTGAAATGGAAATATTTATGCAGTTTTCAAGCGAACTTGATGAGGAAACAAAAAACAGACTGCATTACGGTCAGGGGCTTATGCATATGCTCCGCCAGAAACAGACAAGTCCGTATAATCAGCATACGCAGGTAATAATGCTTATTTGCGCGTTAGGACGCTGTATGCAGAATATAGCTGCGGAAAAGGTTTCGGAATTTTTGAAAAAGGCGGTCAAAAAAGTTGAGCGGGACTATCCCGAAATCTGTGCAAATATAGACGAAAACGGTGATTATTCCGAAGATGATGAGAAAAAAATAATTTCGGCGGCGAATTCGGTTGGTGAACAGTATGCCTAATATAGTGGAAATAAAAAACCGAATGGAAAGTATTCGTGATATGCAAAAAATCACTAATGCTATGTATTTGATAGCGTCGGCAAAGCTCAGGCACGCAAAAGCGGAACTTAATGCGACAAGACCTTATTTTAATGCGCTTAAAACGGAGATAAAGCGTGTTTTTCGCATAGAGGCGGAGATTGAAAACAGATATTTTTACCCAAAAGGCGAGCACGAATTTGAAGGCGCATACGGGTATTTGGTAATAACCGCGGATAAGGGGCTTGCGGGGGCGTATAATCATAATGTGATTAAAAAGACGCAGGAGCTTATAGGAAAGCATAGCCCGTCAAAGCTTTTTGTTGTCGGCGAATACGGCAGGCAATATTTTGAGGCTCACGGCATACCGATTGAGAAGGATTTTGTTTATACAGCGCAAAATCCGACCCTTCATCGTGCGAGAAAAATTTCTCATACAATTTTGGAACAGTATAAAGCGGGCGAGCTTAAAAAGATTTTTGTGATATATACCGATTACGGAAATGGGCTAAAAACCGATGTCAATGTTATGCGGCTTTTGCCTTTTCACAGAGCGGATTTTATCTCGCCTACGGTGGAAAAAGCTGTCGAGGAACCCTTTGAATTCTTACATTCTTTGGGCAAGGTTCTTGACAATATTATGCCGAGCTATATAACAGGCTTTATTTACAGTGCCTTGGTGGATAGCTTTTGCAGCGAGCAATCATCAAGAATGAACGCAATGAATGCGGCAAACGAGAATACAAAGGACATTTTGGCGGAGCTGTCTTTAAAATACAATCACGAACGCCAAAATACTATAACACAGGAGATTACAGAGATTTCCGCCGCAAGTAAAAAAGGTACGGAGGTGTAAAAATGACAGGAAAAATAATTAGAATTACAAGCTCCGTTGTAGATGTGCGCTTTGAAGAAAATTTGCCAAAAATCCGTGAAGCGCTTGTGGTTAACTCGGGGGATAAAAGATATGTAATGGAGGTTGCACAGCATATCGGAAACGGCTGTGTGCGCTGCATTATGTTAACCGCAAGCGACGGGCTTTCCTGCAATATGGAGGTTACGGCGTCAGGCGATACGATAAAGGTGCCTGTCGGCTCTAAAACTCTCGGAAGAATGATGAATGTTTTCGGCGAAGTCATTGACGGCGGCGAAAAGTTTGATGAAAGCGTGAAAACTGCTTCAATCCACCGCAAACCGCCCGAATTCAAGGATATGAGCACTAATACCGAAATACTTGAAACGGGAATAAAAGTAATCGACCTTTTAGCACCCTATGCAAAGGGCGGAAAAATTGGGCTTTTCGGCGGTGCAGGGGTAGGAAAAACCGTTCTTATACAAGAACTTATCCATAATATAGCGACCGAACACGGCGGATATTCTGTTTTTGCAGGCGTTGGTGAGCGCTCCCGCGAAGGAAATGATTTGTGGAACGAGATGAAACAGAGCGGCGTGCTCAGTAAAACGGCACTTGTTTTCGGGCAGATGAACGAAACCCCGGGTGTGCGTATGCGAGTTGCGCTTTCGGGTCTTACAATGGCGGAATATTTTAGGGATAAAGAGCGAAAAGATGTACTTCTTTTTATAGACAACATTTTTAGATTTGTTCAGGCGGGAAGCGAGGTTTCAACACTGTTGGGAAGAATGCCGTCTGCCGTTGGCTATCAGCCTACCTTGGCGGAGGAACTCGGAGCGTTGGAGGAGAGGATTGCCTCGACAAAACGCGGCTCAGTAACATCTGTTCAGGCGATATATGTGCCAGCAGACGACCTTACCGACCCTGCGCCCGCAACTACATTTACACACCTTGACGCAACTACGGTATTGAGCAGAAAAATTTCCGAACAGGGAATTTATCCTGCTGTTGACCCGCTCGATTCCGGCTCACGAATACTGGAAGCGGATATTGTTGGGGAAAGGCACTATAAGGTGGCAAGAGGAGTTACCGAGATACTTGAAAAGTATAGAGAACTGCAAGATATAATTGCCATTTTGGGTATGGAAGAACTAAGCGAAAATGATAAGCTGACGGTAAGCCGTGCGCGAAAAATCCAGAAATTCTTGGCACAGCCCATGTTTGTTGCCGAAAAATTTACCGGATTAAAAGGAGTGTATGTGCCGCTTTCGGAAACTCTTAAAAGTTTTGAAGTTATTTTGGGCGGCGAGGCAGATAAGTATCCTGAAAATGCCTTCTATAATGTTGGCGGAATTTCAGATGTAGCCAAAAAGGCGGAGGAAGAAAATGAATAGTTTTCATCTGTGCATATTGGCGGCGGATAAGCCGTTTTATGACGGCGAGTGTGTGTCGCTGTGTATTCCGACAGATGACGGAATTTATGGAATACAGGCAAATCATCATAACATAATTGCCGCCATAGTAGCAGGAACGGTAAGCTTTAAAATAAAAGAAAATGACGAATTCGAGTTTGCGGCTGTCTCGCAGGGGATAATGAAGGTCGAAAGCGGCGAAGTTCTGCTTTTGGTAGATACTGCCGAGCGCCCCGAAGAAATAGATGAAAACCGTGCAAAGCAGGACGCAATAGAAGCAAGGGAAGAGATACTTAAAAAACAGAGTATAGCGGAATACCGTGACGCAGAGGCAAGGCTTGCAAGGGCTCTAAGCCGAATTAAAACAAAAGGAAAAACAGCAAGATTTTAAAAGGAGCAGATTTATATCTGCTCCTTTTGAGCGTGTCGATAAACCTTCGACACGCTCCGCAGATGCCGAAAAGGAAGGCAGATTTGTCGATTTTAGGCTCGTCGGCGTACGGTGGTACGGTAGAGCTTGAAATCGGTAAAAGCAGGAGACAAAGCGCTTTTTAAAGAAGTGATACATTGCACAAACGTAAAGATCAAAAAAAGGCACCAAACACAGAAGTAAATAAAGTTCTGCGGTCTGGCGACTTTTTCGACAGTCTGAAAGGAGCAGATTTTATATCTGCTCCTTTGCATTTTCAAGCGCTTTTGCGAGCTGGTCGGGACAGCTTGTTCCGCGTCCTGCGCAGTCAACACCTTTTAAGCGTGATATAACCTCGTCAACGCGCATACCCTCCACAAGCTTTCCGATACCTTGTGTGTTGCCGTTACAGCCGCGCGTGAAACGGACATTGTGGACAATTCCGTCCTCAATTTCAAAATCGATTTTTGAAGAGCATACGCCCATCGGAGTGTAAGTGAATTTATTCATAATGATTATCTCCTTTTTAGTTAATAGCGCAATTATAGCACAAAATTTAACCTATTGCAATATTGACAATATTATTTCTTTGCGGTAAAATCAAAGGTGAATGTGAGGGTAAATATGGACTTTGTAGCGATAGATTTTGAAACGGCAACATCCCTTTGGACAAGTATATGCAGTATGGGAATTTGCGTTGTAAAAAATAATAAAATTATAGAAACAAAGGGTATGCTTTTTAAGCCTGTGCCCTTTGAGTTTAACGAAAGCAATATAGCAATCCACGGGATAACTCCGCAAATGGTGTGGGATAAACCGCAGTTTTGCGACTGCTGGAAAAAGATAAAACCGTATATTGAAGGCAAGCTTGTTATCGCGCATAATGCGTCCTTTGATGTAGGCGCGCTTAAAAGAACTCTTGATATGTTCGGTATTGACGCGCCGAGCTTCGACTATTTGTGCACAGTTAAGCTTTCGCAGAAAGCATATCCTGAGCTTCCGAGCCATAAGCTGAACGCTTTGGGCGAGGCTTTTGATATAAATTTTTCGCATCATACGGCGAGCGATGACGCTTATGCCTGTGCGAAGGTATTTTTGCATATTATCGAGGATTTCGGTATAAACTCATTAGAGGATATAAAGGATAAATTCGACATTGAGGCAGGGAAGATGTATAAGGGCTTTGTAGAGCCGTGCAGGAAAAACAGGAAAAAAGCTCCTTGCGCGAAATAGATGTTGATTTTATGCGGAAAATATGCTAAAATAGCCACAGAATACGGGGGTGCAACGGTTTCGACGGGGATGTTGAAGCATTGGAAGCGAGTAGTGACGGGTATCACTTTAAAAAGCCTAATTTTTAAATATAAACGCTAACAATAAATTAGCTTACGCTGCCTAAAATGGCAACCGTCTTGTCTTTGAGGACCACGGCAAAGAATAAGGCGACTACCAGTGGTGCACATGAACTGCCTTTTGTTTTGGGGGCAGTCACGACTTAAAAACTACCGTAGCATATAGCTCGGCTGTGAGCGGTATGTGAGGGGAATCCTAAATGCAGCCTACACTCGTAGATGCCGATGTGAATATGTTTTCGGACGCGGGTTCAATTCCCGCCACCTCCACCAGAGACATTCTCGATTTACGAGAATGTCTCAGCTAAATTCGTCATTGCGGACGGGATAAATCTGTTTCGCAAAACGAGTTAATTTGTAAGAAGAAGGGCTAATAATGATAACGAAAGATTGTTTATTAGATATGATGTTTCATAGCAAACCAATTTCAGATTTTGAAAAAAAATTCGATTATAGTGAGAACGAACAGGCTTGGAAAGAATTATTAGATATGTGTTATTGGGAATTTAGCTATGAAAGCGTAGGCGGAGATATGGGGTATCTTGAAAATCCTCCGATTGACCACAAAAGATTAGAATATCTTGAAAATTTGATTGTTTTTTTGGAGATGAAAGGCATAAAAATAGATAATACTGCACAAAAAGTTAAGCGTCCGTAGTTGTTATAGAGTAACTATTAAAAGTGAAAAAAAATTTTTGAACGACATTGAAGTGATTTTATGTTGACAAATTCAAATATTATTAGAGTGAACGAAAAAGGAGATACATATATGAATTTGATACAAAGTTTTTCTGTCGATCATACGGCAATAGTTCCCGGCATTTTTGTAAGCCGTGAAGATAAGCTGGGAAATAGTGCGGTGACGACATATGATATAAGGCTCAAAAGACCGAACAAAGAGCCGGTGATTGATGTTGCGGCAATGCATTCTCTTGAACATATAATAGCCACAACGCTCAGAAATGACCCAGTTTGGAAGGACGAAATCATTTATTGGGGACCTATGGGCTGCCTGACGGGGTTTTATCTAATTCTCAAAAACAACCGTTCTCCCGAGGAAATTTATGAACTTGTGCTGAACGCATTTAAGTCGGTAAATGATGCAAAGGAAGTACCGGGTGCCACACCGGTGAATTGCGGAAATTATCTTATGCATAATCTTGAAATGGCAAAGTTTTATGCAGCAGAATTTGCCGGCTATCTTGAAACCAACGCAAAAAATCCTGAAATTTTCAATTATCCCAAGTCAAATCGGCTCGCATTAGATGATAAAACTCTATTCTACGATTCGTAATTTAAAAAAAATATTAAAAAAAGAAGGACAAACATATGAAAATAATTAAAAAGTATAACAGCACAAGCTTGATAATCCGTATTATTTGCGGATTGGCTATTGGTATTGTTTTAGGGCTTTTGTTCAAAAACCTAAAAGTTCTTTCTCTGTTAGGTAATTCATTTGTAGGCTCGCTCAAAGCAATTGCGCCGATACTGGTATTTGCGCTTGTCGTGTCTTCGCTCGCACAGGGTAACAACAAGCTTGACAGCAGATTTGGGCTTGTAATTGCTCTTTATATGATAAGTACGCTGCTTGCTTCACTTTTTGCAGTTACGGCGAGTTTTTTGTTCCCGCAAACACTTATTCTTGCAGATACAGCAACAGCAGAAACTGTGCCCGCGGGAGTTGGAGAGGTATTGGGAAATCTAATAATAAATATGTTTTCCAATCCTATAAAAGCAATAGCTGACGGCAATTATATCAGTATATTGTTTTGGGCAGTGGTTTTTGGTCTTGCTGCAAAGACGCTTGCAAGCGACGGTACAAAAAATATGATGGCGGATTTTGCCGAAATACTCTCAAAAACGGTGCGCTGGATAATAAATCTTGCGCCGTTTGGTATTATGGGGCTTGTTTATAACAATGTTGCTACAAACGGCCTTGCTATTTTTTACGATTACGGCAAACTTCTTATGTTGTTGGTAGGCTGTATGCTTGTCGTTGCATTGATTATTGACCCGATTATCTCTGCGATAGTACTTCGCAGAAATCCTTATCCATTGGTTTTTCGTTGCATTAGAGAATCAGGTCTGACAGCGTTTTTTACAAGAAGCTCTGCGGCAAATATACCGGTAAATATGGAACTGTGTGAAAAGCTTGGGCTTGATAGGGATATGTATGCCGTATCAATACCGCTTGGGGCAACAATCAATATGGACGGTGCAGCTATTACCATATCGGTTATGGCGCTTGCCGCAGCGAATACTATGGGGATAAAGGTGTCATTTTTGACAGCAATAATTCTTGCATTTATAGCCACTCTTGCCGCGTGCGGCACATCGGGTGTGGCGGGAGGCTCGTTGCTTTTAATTCCTATGGCTTGTTCTCTGTTCGGTGTTGATTCCAATGTTGCTATGCAGGTTGTAGCCGTTGGATTTGTAATAGGAGTTGTTCAGGATTCGGTTGAAACAGCACTTAATTCTTCGGGTGATGTTATATTTGCTGCAACGGCTGAGTATGCCAAATGGATTAAGGAGGGTAAGCCCTTGCCGAAGTTTCTGGGCGGTACTAAGGAAACAGAGGTATAGAAATTTGCGGGAGGAAGTATGAAGAAGCTTTTGTTAGTTGTTGGAATTGTGAGTATTATTGCTTGTATTTTGTTCTTGCTTTTTGCCGTATTGAGCCTTCTCGGATATTACAATGTTCTTGACGGTTCGGCAGAACTTTACAACAGATTGCATCAGAGAATGACAACATCTTTTGCAGTAGGAATTGTTCTCGCGGTGATTGGAACGGTATGTTTCATAATTCGCTCAAAAATATAATAATGATTTTTCTGAAAAAATCGACAAGGATAAAACCTTGCCGATTTTTATTTTTGTAAATTCTCTTGCAAAATGCTGATTATTGTGCTATCATAATCTTGCCAAACGAAATTTAATATAACTCAAATAAAGAGCTGTGTTTTTGATAAAAACACAAGGCTCTATTTCAGCTTTTTATTTGAGTGTGAATTTTGTTTGGCGACAAAAAGGAGCTAGGTGTTTTTTGTGCATAGCTTTGCTATGCACTTTTTTAATGGAGGAATTTTATGAATATCAAACTCGAATTAT
>CAJOPD010000051.1 GCA_905236685.1 uncultured Clostridia bacterium | reverse complement strand
GCTGGTGACGAGACTTGAACTTGCGACCTGCGCATTACGAATGCGCTGCTCTACCGACTGAGCTACACCAGCGAATATTATGGGGAGCAGCTGCTCCCCATTTTTTTACGATAACAATTTCTTTGCGATTTCGTTTATCATACGGCCGTCAGCTTTGCCGACAGTCTGTGCCTTTGCCTCCTGCATAACCTTTCCCATATCCTTCATAGAGGTTGCGCCGAGCTTGTCAATGATATTTTTCAAAATATCGGTAAGCTCTTCCGTGGAAAGCTGTTTCGGCAAGTATTCCATCAAAACGCCCATTTCCGCCTTTAATTCGGCGATTAAATCTTCTCGGCCGCTCTTTTCATAATCGGGGAGAGAGTCCTTGCGCTGCTTTAACTGCTTTGCGATTACCTCCAAAACACCGTTATCATCAAGAGTTACCTTATTGTCCTTTTCAACTTGCAGTATGCCCGCTCTCACGAACTGTACCACATTTTTACGGACGGTATTTTTATCTTTCATTGCCTCTTTCAAATCTTGGGCAAGTCTTTCCTTTAAGGTCATAATGCTACCTATTTAAACTTTCTCTTACGAGCCGCCTCGGACTTTTTCTTACGCTTTACGCTCGGCTTTTCGTAATGCTCACGCTTTCTGATTTCGGACATAACTCCGGACTTAGCGCACTGACGCTTAAATCTTCTTAAAGCGCTGTCCAAAGTTTCATTTTCTTTAACACGAACTTCTGACATTTGTATTTCCCTCCCTCCGGCAAAACAAATTCCGGCTGTTTGATGGATAATATGGATATTATACCACTCTTAACATTATACCCCATTTTCCATACCATTGTCAAGTTTTTTTAAAATGAAATTTAAAAAAAGGAAAAATCAGCCTGCGGGCCACGAAAATTTACGCCCGCCCATCAGGTGAAAATGCAGATGTTTTACCGACTGCAAGCCGTCCTCGCCGCAGTTGTTCACAACTCGGTAGCCGTTTTCCGCGAAACCGAGAGTTTTTGCAATTTTCGGCACAACCTCAAAAATGCGGGCAACATATGCCGAGTTTTCAGGGGTTATTTCGTTTGCGGAAGCGATATGGATTTTCGGCACGATTACAATGTGACAGGGTGCCTGGGGCGCAATATCGTTAAAGGCATAAACCATATCGTCTTCATAGACTTTTGCTGAGGGGATTTCTCCCGCAATAATTTTACAAAACAAGCAATCTTCCATTTTTAATATCCTCCTATTTTTTATAGCTTTTGCAGAATTCATTAAGGCTGCAAATTTCGCACTTCGGAGAACGCGCAGTACAAACGGCTCTGCCGTGAGCCACAAGCCTGTGGCAAAAATCAAGCTGTTCCTCGGGCGGCAAAAGCGCCTTTAAGTCCTTTTCGATTTTTTCGGGTGCGGAATTTTCGGTAAGCCCTATCTTTTGCGAAAGCCGCGTGCAGTGGGTATCCACAACGACGGCGGGCTTTTTAAAAATATCGCCGAGAATAAGGTTTGCCGTTTTCCTGCCGGTACCGGCAAGCGTCAAAAGCGCGTCCATCGTATCGGGCACCTTGCCGTCATAATCCGAAAGGATTTTTTTGCAGCAGGCGATTATGTTTTTTGCCTTGTTTCTGAAAAAGCCCGTTGAACGAATATCCTCGCAAAGCTCGTCAAAATCGGCATTTGCAAAGGCGTTTGCGTCGGGATATTTTTCAAAAAGCGTTTTTGTGACAATATTCACTCTTGCGTCGGTACACTGCGCCGCAAGCTGAGTGGCAATAAGAAGGTGGAGGGGCGTGTCATAATCCAAGGTACATCTGACATCCGGATAAAGAGCCTTTAAAGCGGCAACAGCTCTTTTTGCGCGGTCCTTTTTCGTCATTATTTCACCCCGTCCCTTCTGAAAAAAAACAAATTTTGCCTTTTTTGCCTAATATAGTGCTTTGCAGTAAGGTAATTATACAACTAAACAACAAAAAATTCAACATTGTAACCAAAAAAAATAAAGATAGACAAAAAACATATTGATTTCTTTGTTAAAAGGTGATATAATGAGAAAAAGTATGTCTTTTGGGAGATGATTGTTTGAACGAGAAAATAGGAATTGCCGATATTATAGAAATGATGATACGCCGTTGGTGGATATGGGCAATATGTGCGGTAACTTTCAGCATAGGCGCATTTGTCTATACACAGGTTTTTGTAGAACCGCTTTACAAAACTAACGGAACTCTTTATGTAAATGCGCAAAGAACGCAGGACATCAATATTTCTCAGGGAGAAATGAGCTCATCTCAGGCGCTTGTTAAAACATATCAGGAGATACTGAACCAAAGAACATTTCTTTCGCAAATATCGGAGGATTTGGACGGAAGGTACAGCACAGGTCAGCTTAGAGGAATGATTTCCTACAATGCTGTAAACGAAACTCAGATTATGGAAATAAAGGTTGTGGGCAAGGACCCGCAAGATGTTTATGAAATCTGCCACAGCGTGCTTATTCACGCACCGGACGAGCTTATCCGTGTAATAAGCGCAGGTTCTGTGAAAATTCTTGATGACGGTCAGGTTCCGACGGCACCGTTTTCGCCGAATGTAAAGCAAAATTCACTCATAGCACTTATTTTAGGTATCGCGGTAGGTGCGGGAATAATTCTTTTGTTGGAGCTTTTTGACACAAGAATAAAGTCAAGAGAAGACATTGTTAAAAAACTTCCTGAGCCTCTGCTTGGAGAGATTCCGGAATTTATAAAGGTTGAGGAAGCAGGTGCACAGAAATGAACATATTAAAAGTAATCGGCGATTTTAATATACGGCACGCGAACAAAAGAAATGCAAACTCATCAGCAAGAGGAGTTGCCGCCATCTTAGATGAAAATACCGACTTTTTGGTACGCGAGGCATATAATGCAACAAGAACAAATATCATATATTCAATAGGCTCGGAGAGAGGCTGTAAAAAAATAATGATAACAAGCGCAAGCCCTCACGAAGGAAAAACAACAACAAGTCTTAATGTTGCAATAGCTTTTGCGCAGACGGAAGCAAGGGTTTTGATAATAGATGCGGACCTTAGAAAACCCAGAATAAACAGATATTTGGGCCTTACAAGAGAAAACGGGCTTTCCGATTTGCTGTGCGGACTTATCGATACAGAACAGGCAATAAAGCATAGCGATAAATACAAAATGGACTGCATAACATCGGGACATATTCCGCCTAATCCGACAGAGCTTTTGACATCTTCGGAAATGGGAAACCTGCTTGAAAAGCTGAGCGAAAAGTATGACTATATCTTTATTGATACTCCGCCCGTCACCGTTGTTACCGAGGCGGCGGCAATGGCACGATATGTGTCGGGAGTTGTTTTTGTTGTAAGACAGAACAGCACCATATCAGAATCTTTAAACAGGGCAAGAACGAGTATTCAGATGGCGAACGCCAAGATTTTGGGGTATATTTTGAATGATGTAAGCACAGCATCGTACAGCTATGGCGGATACGGACGGTACGGAAGCTCAAAGCATAGTTACAGCTACCGTTACGGCTATGGCTACGGATACGGTGACAAGGAAAAGGAAGAAAACAACAAAAGGGAAGTCCCTAAAAAGAAAGCAAAAAAAGAAAAGAAATAAAAAAAGAAACCGCAGGAAGAAACTTCCTGCGGTGTTTTATTCCATATCGGCGGGCATATCCCAGTTATGATAAACGTTTTGAACATCATCGTCATCATCGAGACTGTCCAATAGCCGTCCCATAAGCGTTATATGGTCGGGGTCGGAAATTTGCGTCATCGTCTGCGGAACCATTGAAAGCTCGGCAGAGGCAAGCTCGTATTTTCCGTCCAAAGCGTCACGGACTGCGTGGAAATCTTCGGGGGCGGTTGTGATTTCAATAACACCGTCCGCGGCAGAAAGGTCCTCAGCGCCTGCTTCCAGCGCGTCCATAGTAATTTCTTCCTCATCAATGTCTTCTGCGTCAATAATAATAACGCCCTTTTTATCAAACATAAAGCTTACGCACCCGTTTGTGCCAAGGTTTCCGCCGAACTTGTCAAAATAGTGGCG
>CAJOPD010000050.1 GCA_905236685.1 uncultured Clostridia bacterium | reverse complement strand
ATTGAGGGCGGCGAGCCCGTTGTTATCACAAATTCAGAGGGCGCAAGAACTACCCCGTCGGTAGTTGCGTTCAAGAAGGACGGCGAGAGAATAGTAGGTCAAGTGGCAAAAAGACAGGCGGTTACCAATGCAGACCGCACCGTTATGTCAATAAAGCGTGAAATGGGCACCACCCACACGGTTAAAATTGATGATAAATCATACACACCGCAGGAAATTTCCGCAATGATTTTGACAAAGCTTAAAAATGACGCAGAAAGCTATCTGGGCGAGCCTGTAACGCAGGCGGTTATAACAGTTCCGGCATATTTCAGCGACTCACAGCGTCAGGCAACAAAGGACGCGGGTAAAATCGCAGGTCTTGAAGTACTCCGAATTATAAACGAGCCGACAGCGGCGGCTTTGGCATACGGTATGAACGATACCGACCAAAAGGTAATGGTATACGACCTTGGCGGCGGTACCTTTGATGTGTCCATTCTTGAAATCGGCGACGGCGTTTTTGAGGTTCTTTCAACAAACGGCGACACAAGGCTTGGCGGCGACGATTTTGACCAGAGAATTATTGACTATCTTGTTGCGGAATTTAAAAAGGAAACGGGAATTGACCTGTCAACAGACAAGATGGCTATGCAAAGACTTAAAGAAGCCGCAGAAAAGTCCAAAATCGAGCTTTCGGGTATGACTACATCAAACATAAATCTTCCCTTTATCACAGCGGACGCGGGCGGCCCTAAGCATCTTGATATGACGCTTACAAAGGCTAAATTTGACGAGTTAACCGCTGATTTGGTACAGAAAACAATTACCTGTATAAGAAACGCTATGGGCGACGCAGGTCTTTCAAAGGGCGATATAAACAAAGTCTTGTTAGTCGGAGGCTCATCAAGAATACCCGCCGTTCAGGAAGCGGTTAAAAATGAAATGGGACAGGAGCCGACAAAGGGCATAAATCCCGATGAATGTGTCGCAGTCGGCGCGGCTGTTCAGGCAGGCGTTTTGGCAGGCGATGTAAAAGACCTTCTTCTTTTAGATGTAACACCGCTTTCACTCGGTATCGAAACTATGGGCGGAGTGTTCACAAGGCTTATTGAAAGAAACACTACAATTCCTACCAAAAAATCGCAGATTTTCTCGACTGCCGCAGACGGTCAGACTTCGGTTGAAGTGCATGTTTTGCAGGGTGAGAGAGATATGGCGCAATATAACAAGACCTTGGGAAGATTTAGCTTAACGGGTATTGCTCCCGCTCCCCGCGGAGTACCTCAGATTGAGGTTACCTTTGATATTGACGCAAACGGTATCGTTAAGGTATCGGCAAAGGATATGGGCACGGGAAATGAGCAGAAAATCACGATTACCGCGTCTTCAAATCTTTCGGAGGAGGATATTGAAAAGGCTGTAAAGGAAGCGGAAAAGTACGCGGAAGAGGATAAAAAGCGCAAGGAAGAGGTTGAAACGAGAAATAACGCTGAAAGTATGGTTTACCAGTGCGAAAAAACCTTGGGCGAGCTTGGCGACAAGATAGACGCTTCGGAAAAATCGGAAATTGAGGCGGAAATCAACAAGGTCAAGGAGGCTTTGAAGGGTACAGACAGCGAGGCAATTAAAAAGGCGGTAGAAGAGCTTCAACAGAAATTCTACAAGGTTTCCGAAAAGCTTTACCAGCAGGCAAATCCGCAGGGCGCAGAGGGATTTAATGCAGGAAATGCCGGCGGTCAGCAGAATGCAGGCGGCGACAATGTTTATGAGGCTGATTACCGCGAGGTAAATGATGACGAGAACAAGTAATTTAAAAAAGGGCGGAGTATGCTCCGCCCCTTTTGCTGAATGAGGTGGAATAAGTGGCAGAAAAACGGGACTATTATGAGGTTTTGGGCGTTTCCAAGGGCGCCTCGGCCGATGAAATAAAAAAGGCTTACCGAAAGGAAGCCAAAAAATATCACCCTGATTTGCACCCCGGCGACAAAACGGCTGAGGCTAAGTTTAAGGAAATAAACGAGGCATACGAGGTGCTTTCCGACAGCGATAAAAAGGCGCGCTATGACCAGTTCGGACACGCAGGCGTTGACCCTAATTTCAGTGGCTCAGGCGGCGGCGGTTTTGACGGGTTCGGCGATTTCGGGGACATATTTTCCGACATTTTCGGCGGCTTTGGTTTTGGCGGCGCAAGGCGCAACGGTCCAAAGCGCGGTGCGGATATACGCAAGATTATTGAGCTTACCTTTGAGGAGGCGGCTTTTGGCTGTAAGAAAAAGATAACACTCAATAAAACAGAGGACTGCTCGGCTTGCCACGGCACAGGCGCAAAGGCGGGAACAAGCCCTGAGACTTGCTCGCGATGCGGCGGCAGCGGTCAGGTCACAACGCAGACCAGGACACCTTTGGGGTATATGCGTAATGTGACGACCTGTCCCGAATGTCACGGAAGCGGAAAAATCATAAAAGAGCCGTGCCAGACCTGCCGCGGAAGCGGAAAAGTACGCAGAGAACGCACCATAGAGGTGGATATTCCGCAAGGAATAAATGACGGGCAGACAATGCAGATTTCAGGCGGCGGCGAGGCAGGCACAAAGGGCGGCCCGACAGGTGATTTATTGCTTACAATACGCATCAAAAAGCACGAAATATTCACACGCGACGATTTTGATGTGTATATCACAATGCCGATAACCTTTGTTCAGGCGGCGCTCGGCGCAACAATCAAGGTTCCGACAATCAGCGGAGTTGTTGAATACGATATCCCGCCCGAAACGCAGACGGGAAGTATGTTCAGGCTTCGCGGCAAGGGAATTCCTTATATAAGAGGCAAAGGCAGGGGCGACCAGTATGTTAAGGTTGAGGTCGAAACGCCGAAAAATCTTTCCGCAAAACAAAAGGAGCTTTTGCGGCAGTTTGACGGCACGACCGAGGCAAAGAACTACAAAAAGCGAAACGGCTTTATCGATACAATGAAGGAAATTTTTAAGTAATGAAAAGCGTAAATATTCAGGAATTGAATGAGGAAAAAATCAAAGAATTAAAAACGGGGGACAGCCTGCTTCTTTCAGGAATTATCTATACCGCAAGGGACGCCGCGCACAAAAGAATGTGCGAGGGCTTTAAAAAGGACGGCAGATTTCCCTTTGATATAAAAGGTCAGGCGATTTATTACGCAGGCCCCTGCCCGGCAAAGCCGGGCGAGGTAATCGGCTCCTGCGGACCTACAACGGCGGGAAGAATGGACGCATACACACCTTTGCTTTTGGATAACGGGCTTAAAATTATGATAGGAAAAGGCGGCAGAAATAAGGCGGTCAAAGACGCAGTCCTTCGCAATAATGCGCTATATCTGGGTGCTGCGGGCGGACTGGGCGCACTTATAGCAAGCTGCATAAAAAAAGAGGAAGTTATAGCCTATCCCGACCTTGAAACAGAGGCAATCCGCAAGCTTTGGGTTACCGACTTTCCGTGTACGGTGCTTTTGGATACATACGGAAACGATTTTTATGAGCAGGCAAAAAGCCTTTATAAAAAGGCTTAAAGTTTCAGCTTTGAAAAGATTTGCGAAGTTGAGAGCCTGCCGTCGCGGTTATAACGCTTTAACATATAAAGGCAGTCGGGGTCGTGAGTTATTGTATTCACTCCCTCAAAACAGGAAAATGTGACCAAAAAACCTATTTTTTTAAGAACTTTGAGGCTTTCCTTGCTGTAACTCCCGAAAGGATATGTATAAATAACAGGTTTAAAATTGCAGTTGGCAAAAAATTCCGACTGCAATTTTTCTGTGTCCTGATAAAAGGCGTTTACATAATCCAAAAGGCTCTCGTTTTTGTTCTTTTTCGTGCCGTACCGCTTGCGCGAGATTGAGTGAAACGCATAGGAATGATTTCCGAACTCTATGCGTGAATTTTCCGAAAGCTCCGATATGTCCGACCAGCGCAAATAGCTGTAATCGGTATTTGTGATATTATTTTCGGTATATTCGTCGGTGTAGCTGCCGACAATGGAAAAAATGGCGGTGTAATCGTATTTTTCAAGGATAGGCAGGACACATTCCTTGTTGTTATACATACCGTCATCAAAGGTCAGAACAATAGGATTTTCGGGCAATTCTTCGCCCAGATACACATATTTTATCAGCTGTTTTGCCGAAACGGTGTTATATCCGCGGTCCTTTAAATATTTCATATCCGCGTCAAAAGCGTCCTGCGACATAACATATTTTCCCGTTTTTGCGGAATTGTCCGTCACACTGTGATACATCAAAATCGGCAGTTTTATGCCTTTTTCATCATTGAAAACGGGAAGGGTTTCCCTTATGCCGCTTGCGGTAAAAAGGAAAAATAGAATAACAAATAGTATTAAAAAAGCTTTTTTCAGCATAAACCCAATCACCCAATACTATAATATGGATAAAAAAAACGGACTATTCCCAAAATAGTCCGTTTTGCTGTTATTATGCTGATTATGCCTTGCCGATTGAGCCGAAAAGCTCCATTTTTTCCTTAACAATTGTCTTGATAGCTTCACAGCCGGGCGCCAAAAGCTTTCTCGGGTCAAAGCCCTTGCCGATTAAATCTTTGCCTTCCTCAATGTACTTTCTTGTTGCCTCCTGGAAATAAAGCTGACACTCGGTATTTACATTGATTTTGGCAACGCCTAAGGAAATTGCCTTTTTAATCATATCGGCAGGTATTCCCGTGCCGCCGTGCAGAACAAGCGGAAGGTCGCCGATTTTGCTCTTGATTTGCGCAAGAACATCAAAGTTAAGCCCCTGCCAGTTTTCAGGATACTTTCCGTGAATATTGCCTATGCCTGCCGCCAAAAAGTCAACGCCCAAATCTGCAATCATTTTGCACTCATCAGGGTCAGCAACCTCGCCGCCGCCGATTACGCCGTCTTCTTCGCCGCCTATTGCGCCTACCTCAGCCTCAATAGAAATGCCTTTTGAGTGGCATACCTTTACCAATTCCTTTGTTTTTTCGATATTCTCCTCAATAGGATAGTGGGAGCCGTCAAACATTATTGATGAAAATCCCGCGTCTATACACTTGTAAGAGCCGTCATAAGTGCCGTGGTCAAGATGCAGTGCCACAGGAACGGTAATTCCCATTTCCTCTGTCATAGCAGACACCATAGCGGAAACAGTCTTAAATCCTGTCATATATTTTCCTGCGCCCTCTGAAACGCCCAAAATGACGGGCGAATTGTTCTCCTGAGCTGTTTGAAGAATGGATTTTGTCCATTCCAGATTGTTGATGTTAAATTGACCTACGGCATATTTTCCTGCCACAGCCTTATTTAACATTTCTGTTGCTTGAACCAACATAAAAAATTCCTCCTTAAATTATTGTTAAAGCACAATTGTGCTTGATTTCAGTAAATCTTCAAGCGACTTTTTGTCCGTCTTGATTTCTTTTTTTAAGTTGCAGTCGCGGCAAAGAAGCGTTATGCGGTCGTTATATATTTCTATTGCAATATTTCGGCTTCCGCAGGAGCAAAATATGCTGTCGCTCCGCGCAAGAGCGTTTATGTGCTCGACAGCCTCAAAGATTATGGAAAGCTCCTCGCTTACCGCAAAATCTTCTTCAAGTTCATTTATGAGCCGTTCCTGTTCTTTTATTTCGGCGCGTATTTTTTGGTCATCGCCGATAAAAAGAACGCCAAACCCCGATTCTGTGCAGTGTAAAACCAAAAAATCCTTTTGCCAAAAGGTTATTTTTCGGATATTGTAAAGATGTTTTTCGTCGCAGATAGGACAGTGTATCGAAATTGCATACTTGTCCTTTTTTGCGGAAATTGTAACGGGGCGGTGTGCGCAT
>CAJOPD010000049.1 GCA_905236685.1 uncultured Clostridia bacterium | reverse complement strand
GTCGAGCCTGCAACGGTGGTAAGCGTTGAGTTCAGGCACAGCTCGTCCGATTGATACAAAAGGGCTTTTTAAAGGTCAGGCGGGTTGTCTGCCTGACCTTATTTAATATAGGAAAGGATTTTTTTGATATGCTTGCAAGTGAGCTTTTTGTCGGGAAATGGATATGGGAAGATACCGAGATAACCGATATTACAATAGATTCAAGGACAGTAAAAAAGGGCGATTTGTTCATCTGCATAGACGGAGAGAATACAGACGGGCATAAATTTGCGCAAAGCGCCGCAGATAACGGCGCCGCGGCGGTGGTCGCGGAAAAGGAAATATCCTGTACCGCTCCCGTCATTTTGTGCAAAAATACAAAAATTGAAACGGCAAAAATCGCCTCAAAGTTTTACGGATTTCCCGAGGAAGAATTGAAGCTTGTCGGCATTACCGGCACAAACGGCAAAACAACGGTAAGCTATCTTGTGAAAAAAATCCTTGAACAAGCAGGGAAAAGAGTGGGCATAATCGGCACAAACGAAATCCTGGTAGGCACTGACGCTGTCGGAATAGCATCATCAACGCCGACAACGCCAAATTCTTTGGAACTACGCAAAATCTTTGCAAAAATGCTTAAAATGGGTTCCGAGTATGCCGTTATGGAGGTAAGCTCGCACGCACTTGATTTGCACCGTGTTTACGGGCTGAATTATGATGTGGGCGTTTTTACGAATTTGACCCGCGACCACCTCGATTATCATAAGACTATGGAAAACTATTTCCTCGCAAAAGCAAAGCTTTTTGATATTTCAAAGGTTGGCGTTATAAATATAGATGACGGGTACGGAAAAAGGCTCGCTGACACCGTTTCGTGCGAAAAAATCACTGTTGGAACGCACGGTGCCTGCATAACGGCGGAAAATATAGAAATGGACGAAAAGGGCGTAAGATTTACCGTAAATTACGGCGATAAATCGGCAAAAGCCCGGCTTGGTATTTCGGGAATGTTCAGCGTTTACAACGCGCTTTGCGCAATCGGCGCAGCGGTTGGCTTGGGCATAGATTTTGAAACGGTAATTAAAGGTCTTGCTGCGGCGTCAGGAGTAAAGGGAAGGCTTGAACTTGTGCCGACAGATACCGATTATTCCGTTATCATAGACTATGCGCACACGCCGGACGGTCTGGAAAATGTAATTAACGCAATAAATTCTTTCAAAAAGGGTCGGCTTATAACAGTTTTCGGCTGCGGCGGCGACAGAGACGCATCAAAACGCGCAATTATGGGCGATATAGGAACAAGACTTTCCGATATTGCCGTAATAACCTCCGATAATCCGAGGACGGAGGACCCGCAAAAAATCATAGATGACATAGTAAGCGGCATAAAAGAGGGAAACTATGAGATTATACCTGATCGCAGGGAAGCGATAGGATATGCCCTTTCAATAGCAAAAAAGGGCGATGTTGTGCTGCTTGCAGGTAAGGGGCAGGAAACATATCAAATTCTGGGTAAGGAGAAAATACATTTTGACGAGAGAGAAATAGTAAGAGATTTTTTGGAGAAGTAATATGCAAAAATTAGATGTAGCAGACATAATTAAAGCAACAAACGGGCAGCTCATCTGCGGTGAACCCGACTTTGTCATCTCAGGTATAACCATTGATTCCAGAAAAGCGGAGCGCAATATGCTTTTTGTGGCTATTTCGGGCGAAAATAATGACGGTCACGATTATATCGGGAGCGCCTTTGAAAACGGTGCGGACGCAATCATTACCCATAGGGATATACCAAAGCGGGAAGGCAAAAACATAATACGGGTAAAGGATACAAGGACTGCTCTTGGGGACATCGCGCGGTTTTATAAGGAAAAATATAACCTTCCTACCGTGGCGGTTACGGGGAGCGTCGGGAAAACGACAACCAAGGATATGATTTCATCGGTGCTCACAATGAAGTATAATACTGTCAAAACGCAGGGGAATTTTAATAACGATATAGGACTTCCTTTAACCGTTTTCAGATTGGAGCATAAGCACGAGGCGGTAGTTTTGGAGATGGGTATGTCGCATTTCGGCGAAATACACTACCTTGCGTCAATCGCAAAGCCCGATATAGCGGTAATAACGAATATAGGAATGTCGCATATTGAAAATCTCGGGTCAAGGGAGAATATTTACCGCTCAAAAATGCAGATTTGCGACTTTTTCGACGAAAAAGGCGTTTTAATAGTAAACGGCGACGATGAGTTTTTGAGACGGAAACAGCCGAATATAAACACAATCACCTGCGGAATAGAAAATAAAGACTGCGATTTTGTGGCAACAAATATACAAAATCTCGGGATAGACGGCACAAAATTTGATGTTGTAGTTGACGGAAAACCCCATACCGTCACGGTAAAAACGGCGGGCGTGCATAATATTTATAACGCGCTTGCGTCAATCGCTGTCGGCAGGCAGATGGGGGTTGACACGGAGGATATAATAGACGGCATAAAGGAATTTCAGCTTACGGGTATGCGTATGGAAATAGAGCATTATGGTGGGGTTACCGTTATAAACGATTGCTATAATTCCGCACCCGACTCCATAAAGGCGGCGCTTTCGGTACTTTCGGATATAAAGGCAGAAAGAAAAATCGCGGTGCTGGGAGATGTTTTGGAAATGGGCGATTTTGCCGAAAAAGCGCTTTATGATATAGGTGAAAAAATGCCGAAAACAGACATTTTGGTTACGGTCGGTGATATAGCATACCATATTGCACGGGGCGCCAAAAATGCCGAAATCGGCGAAACAGTAAGCTTCGGCGAGGTAAGCGAGGCAATAGAGTTTTTGGAAAACACCGTTAAAGAAGGCGACGCGGTGCTTGTAAAAGCGTCAAGAGGTATGCACTTTGAGAGAATTACAGAGGCTTTGGAGGATATGCGGTAAATGAACATTTTGCTTGAAAACACGGAAAATATGGCGGGCAATATCTGGCTCGGGATTATGCCGTTTTTGCTGTCCTTTGCAGTTACGGTTATTGTTGTCCCGATTTTGATACCATATTTGAAAAGGCTTAAATTCGGGCAGGAAATCTTGGAAATAGGTCCGAGCTGGCATAAGAAAAAGGAGGGTACGCCGACAATGGGCGGGCTTGCCTTTATTTTAGGAACGGTAATTGCGGGAGCGGCAGCGCTTTTTGTGCATTTTGATTTAAGACTTTTAATGATGGTTTTGATTTCGGCGGGCTTTGGACTTGTCGGCGTGACCGATGACTATATAAAGGTTGTAAAAAAGCGGAATTTGGGGCTTACGGCACGGCAAAAGTTTTTACTTCAAACAATACTTGCCGTTATATATGTTGTCGTTCTTTGGCAGACGGGGAACCTCGATAACCATATAATTATCCCGTTTATGAAGAGAACTGTTGAGATAAACAGGTTTTTTTATGTACTGCTTATCCTGTTTGTTGTTACGGGTACGGTGAACGCGGTAAATTTAACAGACGGAATAGACGGGCTTGCGTCAAGCATAACGGTGGCTGTTTTGCTCTTTTTTACGGCGGTTTCGGTTTTGCTTTCCGATTTGGGCGGCGCGTGGTATGCGCTTGCCGTATTGGGCGGCTGCCTTGCATTTTTGATATTCAATAAATATCCCGCGAGGGTATTTATGGGCGATACAGGCTCGCTCTTTTTGGGCGGGAGCCTTTCGGTGCTTGCTGTCGGGCTCAAAATGCCGCTCGTACTCATAATTGTCGGGTTTGTATATCTTTTTGAAACACTTTCGGTAATTATTCAGGTTACGAGCTTTAAGCTTACGGGAAAAAGAGTTTTTAAAATGACGCCGATACATCACCATTTTGAGATGTGCGGCTGGAAGGAAAAGAAGATAGTGGGTGTGTTTACGGCAGTTACGGTTGTGCTTTGCGTAGTTGGAATTTTTGCAGTTATGCCGTATATTAAAGGAATGTAAGAGGGAAAAAGATGGCAATAAAATCTATCCGTCCGAACGAGCCGCCTAAAAAAAAGGCGGGAAAAGCAAAAAAGAATATAAAAAAATCCAAAAACCGAATTGTATCCGCAGTAAATGAGCGGTCGAAAAAAGCTGGGGAAATGGACTATACATTTTTACTGCTAACGGCAGTTCTTACAATAATAGGACTTGTTATGCTGCTTTCGGCATCTACCCCTGCGGCAAACATAAAATTCGGCAAAAGCTATTATTTCTTTATAAGGCAGTTTGCATATTCGGTAATCGGATTTGTGCTTATGTACGCAATTTCCCTTATCGACTACCATAAATATAAAAAATATGCAAATATTGGCATTTTGGTAGGTATAGTGCTTTTGGTACTTGTGCTTATACCGCACATTGGCATAGAACGAAACGGCTCGCGGCGCTGGCTGGGTGTTTCGCCCATTATTTTTCAGCCGACAGAGCTTGTAAAATTCTTGATTGCGCTATTTTTCGCGTCGTCAATATCGGATAAAAAGTACGACTTAAAAACCTTGGAGGGCCTTGCAAAATACGGGCTTTGGATACTTATGATTGTGGCGCCGATTATGCTTGAAACGCATTTAAGCGGTGCAATAGTTATTACCGGAATTGCGATATGCCTCTTGATTGTCGGCGGAGCAAATATGAAATACATATTGACAGGCGGCGCGGGGCTTTTGGCGGCAGGCGCGGCGGTAGCAGTACTTATCCCGTCCCGTGCGGCAAGACTTGTCAGCTTTTGGCACCCGTTTGAAGACCCGCAGGGAAAGGGCTATCAGATAATTCAGTCGCTTTACGCAATCGGCTCGGGCGGACTTTTCGGCAGAGGCTTGGGCGACAGTATACAAAAATACTCTTATCTTCCCGAACCGTATAACGACTTCATCTTCTCGGTTGTAAGCGAAGAGCTTGGCTTTGT
>CAJOPD010000048.1 GCA_905236685.1 uncultured Clostridia bacterium | reverse complement strand
TCCGAGCCGCCCTTGCCGCCGCCCATTGGAAGCGTTGTGAGCGAATTTTTGAATATTTGTTCAAAGCCCAAGAATTTGATTATGCCTAAGTAAACGGAGGGGTGAAGTCTTAATCCGCCCTTGTATGGACCGATTGCTGAGTTATACTGAACTCTGAAACCTCTGTTTACCTGTACCTTGCCGTTGTCATCTACCCAGGGAACTCTGAAAATTATCTGTCTTTCAGGCTCTACCAGACGGTCAACAACGCCTGCTTCAACCAAATCAGGTCTTTTTTCGATTACGGGTTCCAAAGTTTCCAAAACTTCGGTTACAGCCTGTATAAATTCAGGCTCGCCCGCGTTTCTCTTTTTCACATTTTCCAATACGCCGATTAAATATTCATTTTTCATTTTTTTTACACCGCCTTTTCATAATATCAAATTTTAAAATAAACCGAGGAAAATGTCAATATAAAATGTAAACAAAATCCGAAAATTTTTTGCATAAAAAATCAACAAAATGAAAAAAAATACAGAAAAAAACCGACAAAATAACTTTGTCGGTTTTTGCGGCCAAGGAATCGTTTATAAGCATTTTCAAATCACTATTTGATTTGCAGGCGGATACGGTCGGCTACCATTGCGATAAACTCGGAATTTGTGGGCTTACCCTTGCCCGTATCGATTGTGTAACCGAAAATCTTGTTCATCGTTTCAGGCCGTCCGCGGCTCCAAGCGACTTCTATGGAATGTCTTATCGCACGCTCAACTCTCGATGAGGTGGTGCTGTACTTCTTTGCGATGACGGGATAAAGCTGTTTTGTTATATAATTTAAAAGCTCCATATTTTCAACGACCATCATAATAGCCGTTCTTACATACTGATAGCCCTTTATGTGAGCGGGAACGCCCAGCTCGTGAATAAAATCGGTCACCAGTGCCTCTAAATCATAGTTCTTTTTGTCATCTTTTGCGATAACTTCAAAGCTTGTCCTTCCTGCCTTTGTACCAAAGCTTTGGATAGTGTCGTAAATTGCGTCATTTGTCTGTGGCTTTAAAAGAAAATAATCACAGCCTGCGTCCTGGCACGCTGTCATAATCCTTTCGCTCGCCGTAACGGAAAGCGCTATACACATAGGTTTTTTGGCAAGATGTGAGCTTGAAATCCTGTTTAATACGCTTATACCGTCGCGCTTTGGCATTATAATATCCAAAAGCACAATGTCAGGCTTCATCTCGGCAATCATACCGCACGCCTCCTCGCCGTCATACGCAACGCCGACTCTTGCAATGTCGTCCTTCGTTTTAAGATAATCAAAAAGATTGTCTGCAAACGCCTTGTTGTCATCTGCAATAAGTACAGATACTTTTTCCATAAAAATTCCTCCTCAGAAATGCTTTTATAAACGAAAAAAAGCATCTTCCGTACTTATGCTATTCAGTTGTAGGGTAATCGACCTTCAAGATAGTCGAAAGATACCTCCTTTTCATCACAATATTACCATATTTTTCCAATAAATGCAATAGTTTTTTCGGTTTTTTTGCAAATTATTTTAATATATCTGTCATATCAAGCATATTTTCGGCAAAAATGCCGTAGCCTTTTGATGCGTCATTTACAAAAACATGCGTTACGGCGCCTATCAGCTTTCCGTTTTGCAGAACGGGGCTTCCGCTCATACCCTGTACTATTCCGCCCGTCTTTTCCAAAAGGTCTGAATCGGTGATTTTAAAAACAAAGCTTTTTCCCGAAAGCTTTGCCGATGTTGAAATTCTTGTAATTTCGATGTTATAGGCTTTCGGACCCTGTCCGTCAACATCGCATAAAATCTCCGCCTGTCCTTCTTTTATCTCAAACCGTGACGCAACGGGCACAGGTGCGGTATCGGGAAGGGAAAAGGCGTCTCCGTAAATTCCGACTTCTGAATTTACAAGAATATTTCCCTCGTTTTTTGCGGAAAACTCACCCAGAATTTCGCCGGGCGAGCCGTTCTCGCTTTTTTGCACGCTTTTAATTTTACAAAAATTGATTGAACCGTCCCCCGCTGTCATAAGGAGGTCGGTGTCATAATCACAAATCCCGTGCCCCAACGCAGCATAGGTTGAGTTTTGGGGATTATAAAAGGTGAGCGTACCTATTCCTGCGGCGCTGTCACGCACCCAAAGCCCTATGAGGTAGGAATTCGTATCCTCGGAATAAACTGCGTCCACGGGCAATTTCAAGGCGGTATCGCCGCGCATAACAGAAAGCGTTATATGCCCGTTTCCGCCCGCTATGACCTTTTTTAAGCTGTCGCTGTCCGATATTGGCTCACCGTTTGCCGCAACAATTCTGTCGCCGGCTAAAATGCCCGCCTTTTTTGCAGGCGAAAATGTTTTTCCGTTTTTGTCGGTAACGCTGCCGCTCCCGATTACCAAAACTCCCGCGGTATAAAGCTTGACGCCTATCGCCTCGCCCGAAGGGATTACATAGGTTTTTGCGGTAGCGGCGGTGCTGACTGCGCTGTTTGCGAAACTGTCAAAAAGCGCATTTTTCGTTTTGTAGTTATCGGCTTTTGCGGATATTCCCAAAAGCATATTAGATTTTTGCCCTTCAAATATTGTTATTTTTTCGGGGTTTGAATTATAAATGGCTAAAAACAATATTAAAGGCAATAATATAAATGATTTTTTAAAACTTTTTTTTGTTTTTATAACCATCAAATCCTTTCAAATTTGTCGCCCCGCAAGTCGAAACTACCTTATTAAATTAACCCGATAAAAGCTTTCGATACTGCAAAAGATATTGAAGTTTTGGGGGAACTTTGAAAAACTTATAGAATTTTTTAAAAGAGTATGATATACTTTAATCAGAAAAAATTTTGGAGGAATAATTTTGGATTTAACAGGGCTTAACAATATGCAAAAAATGGCTGTCGAAAAAACGGACGGTCCCGTTCTCATTTTAGCCGGTGCGGGAAGCGGAAAAACCACCGTTTTGGTAAACAGAGTTGCTTATGTAATAGAAACAAAAAATATACACCCTTACAATATTTTGGCAATCACCTTTACGAATAAAGCGGCAAACGAGATGAAGGAAAGGGTAAACGCCATAATCGGCGAGCTGTCCAAGGATATGTGGATATGCACCTTTCACTCGGCGTGCGTCAGAATTCTGCGGTCGCATATCGGCGTTTTGGGATTTTTGCCGAGCTTTGTGATTTATGACACCGCCGACACCAAAACGGTGATGA
The DNA here is from genome assembly GCA_905236685.1 of uncultured Clostridia bacterium. Lineage (GTDB taxonomy): Bacteria > Bacillota > Clostridia > UBA1381 > UBA1381 > UBA1738. Next base: position 11,128 of record CAJOPD010000048.1, on the reverse strand, counting down.
AGGATTGCTACAAAGAGCTTGACATTGACGAAAAAAATTATCCGTACCGCTCGGTCTTGGCTATGATTTCAAGGGCAAAGGACGAAATGCTTTCGCCCGAGGATTTTTACGCCGAGGCAAAGGGCGACTACCGCAAAACGAGAATAGGCGAAATTTACGAGCTTTATCAAAAAAAGTTGAAGGCAAATAATGCCTTGGATTTTGACGATATTCTGTTTTTTACGGTAAAAATTCTTAAAGAAAACCCCGAAATTCTGGAAAAATACCAAAACCGTTTTCAGTACATAATGGTAGATGAATATCAGGATACCAACAACTGTCAGTATGAGCTTATCAGTATGCTTGCCGAAAAACATCAAAATATCTGCGTTGTGGGCGATGACGACCAGAGCATATACAAATTCCGCGGCGCAAATATCCAGAACATACTGAATTTTGAGAACACCTTTACGGGCTGCACCGTAATAAAGCTGGAACAGAATTACCGCTCGACTTCGGTGATTTTGGACGCGGCAAATGCGGTAATTCATAACAACAAGGGAAGAAAGGACAAATCTCTCTGGACGGAAAATGAGCAGGGCGAAAAAATCAAGCTGCACATAGGCTATAACGAGCGTGATGAAGCGATTTATATATCAAAGGAAATAGAAAAAGCGTACAGACGCGGCGAAAAATATGCCGATTTTGCGGTGTTATACCGCACAAACGCTCAGTCGCGTATTTTGGAAGAAATTTTAATGCGGAGCGGCATACCCTACAAGGTTGTCGGCGGACTGCGCTTTTACGACCGCAAGGAAATAAAGGATATTATTGCGTATTTGAGGCTTATACATAACCCGAACGACAGTTTGAGTTTTGAAAGGATTGTAAATGAGCCGAAGCGGGCAATAGGAAAAACAACGGTTGAAAAGATTGCGGTTTTGGCGTCCGATTTTGACACAAGCCATTTTGAAATTGCGAAAAATGCGAACTCTTACAGCGAGCTTTCACGCGCGGCGGCAGGGCTTATCGAGTTTTGCTCTTTGATTATATCGCTCAAAAAAGCGGAAAAAACAATGCCGCTTACCGAATTTGCCGAAAAGGTGCTAAACGATACGGGATATATGCCCGCGCTTATGCTGGAAAATACGGTGGAAGCAAAAACGAGAATTGATAACTTAGGCGAGTTTTTGTCCGCCGTTTCGGAGTATGAAAAGTCGGAGGAAACGCCGACATTAGCAGGATTTTTGGAAAATGTTTCGCTCGTTTCCGACATTGACGGGTATGATGAGAACGACGACGCCTGCGTGCTTATGACGATACATTCCGCAAAGGGTTTGGAATTTCCCAATGTATTTTTGAGTGGTATGGAGGAAGGGCTGTTCCCGTCAGTGCGGTCTATGGACAGCGCCGAGGACTTGGAGGAGGAGCGCCGTCTTTGCTATGTGGCAATAACGAGAGCGAAAAAACAGCTTTATGTGACTGCCGCAAAAAGCCGCACGGTGTACGGACAGACAACGCATCAGGCAAACTCCCGATTTTTAAAGGAAATCCCCGATGAGTACTTAAAGGAAGACGGCATAATGCCGATTGACAGATTTTCCGAAAGCATACAAATTCCGCAGACGGCAAGAAGGGCAAAAACGGAATTTTTCGGCAAAATTACTGATGCAAGCTCTTTCTCAGCGCCCGATATCAATTTTTCCGCAGGCGAGCGCGTAAGACACCAAAAATTCGGCGACGGCACGGTAACGGCAGTACAGCGTTTTGAAAAGGACGCACTTTTGGAGGTCAAGTTTGACAGCGGGGAGCTGAAACGGCTTATGGCGTCTATGGCAAAGCTGGAAAAAATATAGCCAAAATACTTGAAGTTTTTGGGGGAATATGATATAATCACGAATTGTAGGGCGATGATAACCGAGTCCTGTACGATGAAGAGCTGTGAACCTTGTCAGATGGGGAACCAAGCAGCAATAAGCAGAGTGCTTTGTGCGATACAGAAAAACTCGGTTTGAGCCTTATTTTATTAAATGAACCGAAAGGAAAGAATGTAAATGGCATATCAGGCAATCTACCGAAAATGGCGTCCTGCTGTTTTTGAAGATGTTGTAGGTCAAAGGCATATAACAAAAACGCTTCAAAACCAGATTGAAACGGGCAAAATTTCGCACGCATATCTTTTCTGCGGTACGCGCGGTACGGGCAAAACCACCGTTGCAAAGATACTGGCAAAAGCCATAAACTGCGAAAATGCAAAAAACGGCTCGCCGTGTAACGAGTGCTCTGTCTGCCGCGGCATAACGGACGGGAGAATAACAGATGTATTTGAAATTGACGCCGCGTCCAATAACGGCGTTGACAATATTCGTGAGATTATAGAGGACGCACGGTATGTTGCGACCGAGGCAAAATACAGGGTTTATATAATAGACGAGGTGCATATGCTGTCGTCGGGTGCATTTAATGCGCTTTTAAAAACGCTTGAAGAGCCGCCGGAACATACAGTTTTCATACTCGCAACGACCGAGGCGCATAAGGTGCCGCAAACGATTTTATCGAGGTGCCAGAGATTTGATTTCAGGCGCATAACGGCTGATGATATTATCCGCCGTATGCGTGAGATTGCTATGGGCGAAGGGCTTTCGATAACAGATGACGCGTACAGCCTTTTGGCACAGCTTGCCGACGGCTCTATGCGTGATGCGCTGACTATTTTGGAGCGGTGCGTTTCCGAAACGGGCGGCACTCTTACATATGAGGCGGTTTCATCTGTTTTGGGAATTGCGGGGAGCGCGCCGCTTTTTGAAATTGCAGACGCGGTAAATGCGCAAAATCCCGCTGAAATTTTTGCCGTGATTGAACAGCTGATGAGCAGCGGCAGGGACTTGAATAATTTTATGGACAGCCTTATAGAGCATTACAGAAATCTGCTGATTTGCAAGGTCACCGATAAGCCCGAAACCTTGTTGGACCGCGAGGGCGAGGAGCTTATACGGCTTAAAGCGCAGGCGTCAAGGACATCTTTTGAAAAGCTTTCTAATGCGGTAACGGTTCTTTCCGCTGCCAAAAATGAGGCGAAATGGTCAAAGGAGCCGCGCGTTATATATGAGCTTGCTTTAATCAAGCTTACAAGACCCGAATTTGACAATTCCTATGATGCGCTTTTGGATAGGATAAAGGCGCTTGAAGAAAAAATAGAACAGGGTATAAGGATAGAGGCGAAAAAAGAGGAAAAGGCGCCCGAAAAAAAGCCCCAACCCAAGCCGAAACAGCCTTCGGCAAGGCTTTTTGTGCCGATAGATGTAAATAAGCTGACGCCAGATACGCCTTGCGTGGTTGCCGCGCGGGGCTGGGATAAAATATCAAGGCAGGCGGAAAGAAAATGCCCGTATGTATCAACGCTGCTCGGCAGAAAAGTCACGATAGACGGCGAGGGGATTATTCTTATATTCAAAAAAGACGAGGCTATGTCAAAAGAGCTTGTGAACAGACACAGAGCCGAGATTGAGGCGGTCACCGAGCAGATTGTCGGCAGCAACATAATGGTAAAGACGGCTTTTGCTGACGATATTGAGGACAACTTCATTGATGTGTGGAAAATTTCCGACAAAAAAAAGGAACACAGTATAGAAAATTTGGAGGAAGCTTTTCCTGAAATAGTTGATGATGTCGACAGCTCGGAATTTGTGGGCTATGAGCCGCAGAAGGACAGCTTTGAACAAAGCGAGTTTGCGGACGGCGACGAGGAAGAAGAATTTTTGGAAGAAAACGAAATAGAAGACGAATAAAGGAGAAATAAAAAATGGGAAAGTATAAGGGCTTTGGCGGAAGCGGAATGAACCAGAACAAAAAGGTGCCGAATGTAGTAAAGCAGGCGCAAATGATGCAGGAGAAAATGGAGGCTGTGCAGGCAGAGGTCGAGAAGCAGGAGATTGAGGCAACTGCGGGCGGCGGAGCCGTTACCATCAAGATGAACGGCAAAAAGGAAGTTAAGTCGGTTTCGATAAAGCCTGAGGCGGTCGACCCCGAAGATGTTGAAACGCTTGAAGACTTGATAACAGTTAGCGTAAATGACGCTATTAAAAAGGCGGAGGCGCTTATGGAAAGCGCAATGGGCGAGATAACGGGGAATATCAATCTTCCCGGACTGTTTTAAGTAAGAGGTAATTATGTATTCACCGACTATTGAAAGCTTAATAGAGCAGTTTGCACAATTTTCGGGAGTGGGCAGAAAGAGCGCGGAGCGTATGGCGTTTTATGTTCTTGACACTATGAGCGACGAGGACGCAAAAAAGATGGCGGAGGTCATTTTGGACGCAAAAAGGTCGATAAAGTTCTGCGAAATATGCCAGAATTTAACCGATACATCGCCCTGTCATATTTGCAGTTCGGCAAAGCGTGACAGGAGCGTTATTTGTGTTGTGGAAACGCCCAAAGATGTGTCCGCGATTGAAAAAACGGGACAGTATAACGGGCTTTACCATGTACTGCACGGTGCAATCTCGCCGATTGATAATATTTCGCCTGATGATATAAGGATAAAAGAGCTTTTATTGAGACTTGCAGGCGGAGAAACGGAGGAGGTCATTATGGCGACAAATCCGACGGTAAACGGCACCGCAACTGCGGTCTATATTCAAAAGCTTTTAAAGCCTTTTGATATAAAGGTCACAAGAATTGCCCACGGAATACCTATGGGCGCGGATATAGAATACGCCGACGAAGTGACGCTTTCAAAGGCGTTGGAAGCACGAACAGAGATGAATTAAATTTTTATAAAAAATACTTGCAAAATAAAAAAAGTTGTGTTATACTGCTAATTGGTGTATTTTGCACTTTTAAAAATTCGGGAAAGGAGGAAGAATAATGCGAGAGGGAATTCACCCTGAATATAAACAGACGACTATTAAGTGCGCTTGCGGTGAAGTGATTGAAGTCGGCTCAACTAAGGAGAATATTCAGGTCGAAATTTGTTCAAAATGCCACCCGTTTTATACAGGTAAGCAGAAGCTTGTAGATACAGGCGGAAGAGTTGACAAATTTAACAAAAAATTCGGTCGCAAATAAGATATTTGCAAAAATCAAGAAAGCTACAAAAAACCCATACTTAGTTTACCGAGTCACCAACGGTTTCTCAGTGTGAGGGGATAGTTAAATTATAGGAGGTGAAACCATGACAAAGGAGCGTAAACAAGAGATTATCGCAAATTTTGCTACTCACGAAGGCGATACAGGTTCTCCCGAAGTGCAGATTGCACTTTTGACAGAGAGAATAAATCACTTAAATGATGAGCACTTGAATTTTCACAAAAAGGATAATCATTCAAGACGCGGTCTTTTAATGATGGTTGGTAAGAGAAGAAATCTTATGAACTACTTAAAGGAACAGGATATCGAAAGATATCGTGCATTGGTTGCTAAGCTTGGTCTTAGAAAATAATTATAATATCTTTATGGGCAAGCAGAAGTGTTTGCCCATATTGCATATATTGGAGATATGATATTTAGCACATAAATAGAGCGTGCAAAGGCTTTGCGGGCTGTATTTATCTGCTAATATGTATCTCCGAAAAAATCAATAAAAAGGAGAAAAAACTATGTTCAGAAAAGAAACAACATTGGCAGGCAGACCGCTCGTTATCGAAACGGGCAAAATGTGCTGCCTCGCTAACGGTCATTGCCTTGTAAGATACGGCGATACCGTTGTTATGGTAAATGTTACCGCATCGAGAACGGCAAGAGAGGGGATAGATTTCTTCCCGCTTTCCGTTGACTATGAAGAAAAGCTTTACTCAGTAGGAAAAATCCCAGGGGGATATATCAAGCGTGAATCAAAGCCTTCCGAAAAGGCAATCCTGACCTCGCGCTGCATAGACAGACCTATCCGCCCGCTTTTCCCGTCCGATTTAAGAAACGACTGCACTGTTGTTGCAACAGTTTTGTCGGTTGACCAGGACAATCCGCCCGAAGTTGCGGCTATGATAGGAACATCTGTCGCACTTTCCATATCCGATATTCCTTGGAACGGCCCGATAGGCGCTGTATGGCTCGGATTGGTTGACGGCGAATATGTGATAAACCCGACAGTTGCAGAGAGGGAAAAGTCGGAAATGCATGTAACAATCGCAGGAACTAAGGAAAAGGTTGTTATGATTGAGGCGGGTGCTAACGAAATCGACGAGCAGGTTATGCTTGACGGTATCAAGTTTGCGCATCAGGAAATCATAAAAATCTGCGAATTTGTGCAGGAAATTAAGGACGAAATCGGAAAACCGAAATTTGAGTATGTACCGCATACAATCGATCAGGAGCTTTGGAACGCGGTAAAAGAGCTTGAATACGAGAATATAAAGCACGCTCTCGATACAGACGACAAAAATGTCCGTGACGAACGAATGGGTGTTATTGAGGACGAAATAAACGAAAAATTATCGGAGCAGTTCCCGAACCTTCCCGAAATTTTAGGCGAGCTTCTTTATAAAATGCAGAAGGAAATCGTGCGCGCGTGGCTGGTAGAAGGCAAGCGTGTGGACGGCAGAGGATTGGACGAAATCCGTCCGCTTGCGGCAGAGGTTGATTTGCTTCCGAGAACGCACGGCTCAGGTCTTTTCACAAGGGGACAGACGCAGGTTATGACGGTTGCAACTCTTGCGCCGCTCGCTGAAATGCAGCGTCTCGACGGTATCGATACCGAAGAATCAAAGAGATATATGCACCACTACAACTTCCCGTCCTATTCTGTCGGCGAAACAAAGCCGTCAAGGGGACCGGGACGCCGTGAAATAGGTCACGGAGCTTTGGCTGAACGCTCGCTTGTGCCCGTTCTTCCGTCCGAGGAGGAATTCCCGTATGCGATAAGAACGGTTTCCGAGGTGCTTTCGTCAAACGGCTCGACTTCACAAGGCTCAGTATGCGGCTCAACACTTGCGCTTATGGCGGCAGGCGTGCCGATTAAGGCGCCCGTTGCCGGTATTTCCTGCGGTCTTATTACAACCGAGAACGGCTTTACCACAATGGTTGATATTCAGGGACTGGAAGATTTCTACGGCGAAATGGACTTTAAGGTGGCAGGAACGAAAAAGGGTATCACCTCTATTCAGGTGGATATTAAAAATGACGGACTTCCGTATGATGTTATCTGGGAGGCGTTCCAAAAGACCAAAAAAGCAAGAAATTATATAATAGATGAAATTTTGTTAAAGGCAATTCCCGAAGTGCGCGACCATCTCTCGCCATATGCGCCGAAGGTTACGACAATGCACATTGATGTTGAAAAAATCCGTGATGTTATCGGCACAGGTGGCAAGGTTATTCAAAAGATTGTTGCCGATACAGGTGCAAAAATTGACATTGAAGAGGACGGAACAATCTACATTTTTGCGACCACACAGGAATCGGGAGAAGCTGCTCAAAAGGCTATCGAGCTTATCGTAAAAGAGCCCGAGGTGGACGAGATTTATGAAGGTACCGTTAAAACAATAACCGATTTCGGTGCATTTGTGGAAATCCTTCCCGGAAAAGACGGGCTTTGCCATATTTCCAAGCTTGACTATAAGCGCGTTGAAAATGTTGAGGACTATGTAAAGGTTGGCGACAAACTGCTTGTTAAGGTTATGGAAATAGACGAAAAGACGGGAAAAATAAGCCTTTCGCATAAGGATACGATGCCGAAGCCCGAGGGCTATGAAGAAAGACCGCAAAGACGCGAAGGCGGAAACGGGGGCAGAAACGGCGGAGCAAGGAGAAACGATACGCACAGACCGCCTCAAAACCGCAGTAATGCGCCAAGACCGAAGCCGCCGGTAAAACCGCCTGTTGAAGAAAAGAAACCTGAGCCTCCGAAGGAAGAGCCGAAGGAGGAAAAGGGCGGATTTTTCAGCAAGATATTTAAGTAAAAAAAATGGGACTTTTAAAGTCCCATTTTTGAATTTTTGTTGATTTTGTTTAATGCCTGATACAGCAAATATCCCAAAACGCCGCAGGACAAGAATTCACCTATGCCGACAGTCAATGCAAAATACCAGACCGAGCCTTCAATTCCGTAAGCGAACCGCAGTATAGGCGGTATAATTATCGCATTTGACAAAATCGGGGGGATAAGGGCATAAATCGGATATTTTCTAAGCTTGTAGGTGAAAAATGCGCCGATTAAAGTTGCAATACTGCCGAATATAACATCAATCAAAATTCCGCCGACAAAGATATTTGACAGAATACAGCCCACAAAAAGCCCCAAAACAGCCGACGGCGAAAAGATAGCGAGTGCATAGAGCGCCTCGGAAATCCTGAGCTGGATAACCCCGCTCGATAAGCCGAAGGCATTTGAAAGCATAGTCAAAAGGACATAAAGCGCCGCAATCACAGCGCCTTGCGTGAGATGTGAAGTAGATTTTTTCATATTAAAAAAGCTCCTTAGTTTTGTTTTAGGTGAGGATGGTTTCGAACTCACCGAAAAGGATATTACCACACTTTAAAAAAAAAGTCAACGGCTAAGCCTTGAAATTATTCGGGTTTTCATTTATAATTATCTTGTTAATCGGAAAGGTATGGTTATAAAAATGAAAATAAAGATAAAAAAAATAAGAGAAAATGCAAAAATCCCGATGCGCGCATCAAGCTATGCGGCGGGATATGACCTATACGCGTGTATAGATGAGACGGTGGCGATTGCGCCGCATACGACCGAAAAAATCGGCACAGGGCTTTCGATAGCCGTGCCCGAAGGCTATTTCGGCGCGATTTTTGCACGGAGCGGGCTCGCGGCGAAGGAGGGACTGCGTCCTGCAAACTGCGTAGGCGTTGCCGACAGCGATTACAGAGGCGAGTACATAGTTGCAATTCATAACGATACGGACGAAATACGAAAAATTGAGCCTTATGAGCGGATAGCTCAGCTTGTGGTTATGCCCTTTTTGGCGGTTGAATTTGAGGAAACGGCAGAGCTTGACAGCACCGAGCGGGGAGCAGGAGGCTTTGGCAGTACGGGAAAATGAAAATAACGGGAGTAAAACTCCCGTTATTTTTTTACTCCCGTTATTTTCATCTGTGATAAAAGGATTTGCTTTGATATTTAGGCTCGCAAGTGATATTTATGCCAAGCTTTTTGAAAACATTCATATCAACCTGTGATAGAATTACGGTAGAATGTGCTTCAAGCCCCTTTAAAAGCTGTAAAGCGTCAATCGCCTTTTTTGCATTTTCATTTGTGGCGGCGCATATCGAAAGCGCTACCAAAACCTCATCGGTATGAAGGCGCGGATTATGGTTTCCGAGATGATTTACCTTCAAATCCTGTATCGGCTCTATTATGTTTGGCTCAATGAGCGTGACCGAATCATCTATGCCCGTTAAGTATTTAAGCGCGTTTAAAAGCAATGCGCTTGAAGCGCCCAAAAGCTTTGAGGTTTTGCCCGTCAGAATTGTGCCGTCAGGCATTTCCATAGCGGTTGCGGGTGCGTCTGTCAAATCCGCCTTTTTAAGCGCTGCGCTGACAACAGGGCGGTCATCTACTGTCAGTTCCGTCTGCTGCATAAGAAGCTCAATTTTATGAATTTCATCATCGCCCGTGTTTGTCTGGCGCTTTTTGCATAAAGCCCCGTAGTATCTCCTTATAATTTCCGCCTTTGCGGCATCGGATACCGCGTTATCGTCAGTTATGCAGTTTCCTGCCATATTTACGCCCATATCGGTAGGCGATTTATAGGGACATTCCCCGTATATCTGCTCGAACATAGTTTTTAAAACAGGGAAAATCTCAACATCACGGTTGTAATTTACCGTTGTTACCCCGTACGCTTCTAAGTGGAACGGGTCTATCATATTTATATCGTTCAAATCTGCGGTTGCCGCTTCATATGCAACATTTACGGGGTGCTTTAACGGAATATTCCATATGGGGAAGGTCTCAAATTTTGCATATCCCGCATCTACTCCGTTCTTATGCTCGTGGTAAAGCTGGGAAAGACATACAGCCATCTTGCCGCTGCCAGGACCCGGGGCGGTAACAACTACTAACGGGCGCTTTGTCCGTACAAATTCGTTCTTTCCGTAGCCTTCCTCGCTGACAATTTTGGCTATATTGTACGGGTAGCCTTCTATTGTGTAGTGGCGGTAAACCTTCATACCCATAGCTTCCAGCTGTTTTTGGAATTTTTCGGCAGAGGGCTGACCTGCAAACTGTGTTAGGACAACGCTGCCGACATAAAGTCCCTTTGACTTAAATGCGTCGATAAGGCGCAGAGTATCGAGGTTATATGTAATGTCAAGGTCGCTCCGCACCTTGCTTTTTTCAATATGAAGGGAGTTTATTGCGATTATTATTTCCGCTTGGTCTTTAAGCTGCAAGAGCATATTTATTTTACTGTCAGGCTTAAATCCCGGGAGTACGCGGGAGGCGTGAAAATCGTCAAAAAGCTTGCCTCCGAATTCGAGGTAAAGCTTGCCTCCGAACTGCGAAATTCGCTCCTTTATATGTGCCGACTGCATTTTCAAATACTTGTCGTTGTCAAATCCTATTCTCATCATTCTTTCCTCTTTTTGCGTCAAATATTAAAGTATATTTTATTACAAAAAAGAGGCATTAGTCAAGAGAATATTGTCAAAAAAAGAAAAAAATCGGGGGTTTCCCCGATTTAGTTCAAATACCAGATAAAAAAGTTTAAATATCCCGCAAAACAAACCCATATAAGATAGGGTATTTGCAGATATGCGGCGGTCTTATCTATCTTTGAATACTCAATAATTGTGAGAATTATGAGAACAAGCAGAAGCAGCAGCCATACGAATGCGAAAAGGTATGCCTCCATATTAAAGAAAATTATTGACCACAGGAAATTCACTATCAGGGAGAGCCTGTAAATAAAGGGTACGCTGCCGCTTTTTTTGTATATCATACCTGCGCTTATGCCCATAAGAACAAAAAGAATTCCCCACACAATCGGGAAAAGATATGACGGCGGCGAAAGAGGAGGTTTTACCAGGCTGTTGAAGGTTTCCATAGAATTCTTTGTAAGATATGCGGAAAGACCTCCGACCGCAAGCGCAATTAAAATTTCTATAATGTAGGGTTTGTATTTTTTCATATTTTAACCAATCCTTTCACCGTTTTTACAGTATGTATTATATGAAGGAAACGGATTTTTATTCCTGT
>CAJOPD010000047.1 GCA_905236685.1 uncultured Clostridia bacterium | reverse complement strand
TGGTGCACCATCAGGGACTCGAACCCTGGGCACCCTGATTAAGAGTCAGGTGCTCTACCAGCTGAGCTAATGGTGCAAATATTTATTCGCTAAACGCAACTATTAGATTGTAACATCAATTTATGCATTTGTCAAGCATTATTTTAAAAAAATACAAAAAGAAGCGATAAATTTATCGCTTCTTTTTGTGATTTGAATATTATTACTCTGCGTCTGCTTCTTCAGCTGTTTCTGCTTCTGCTTCTTCGGTAGCTTCTGCTTCGGTTTCCTCAGCTTCTTCCTCAACAGCTTCCTCTTCAACAGTTTCTTCTACTGCTGTTTCCTCAGGAGCTTCTTCTGTCTTGGGTGTTCCACAAGCAGCAAGCACACTGATACTCATCAAAGCAGCAACAAGAAGTGCCAAAAACTTTTTCATGATACATTACCTCCTACTTAATTATGAAACTTTCGTTTCCTACATCAAATTATATGATGCGAAATATTGTTTAATGCTGTGCTGCCACAACATCTGTTTAAGATAATACCACCAAATTCCAAAAATTACAAGTCTTTTTTGACAATTTTTATTATTTTTATACTTTTTTTTGCAAAATCGCCATTATTTTGCCTTAAAATGCCTCTGTTTTACAGCACCTTACTCAAAAATGCCTTTGTTCTTTCATTTTGCGGGTTTTCAAATATCTCCTTTGGAGTGCCCTCCTCCATAATTACGCCTTCATCGACAAACAAAATTCTGTTCGCAACCTCCTTGGCAAAACCCATCTCGTGCGTTACCACAACCATTGTCATACCCTCTTTGGCAAGCCTTTTCATAACATCTAAAACCTCGCCCACCATCTCTGGATCAAGCGCCGATGTCGGCTCATCAAAAAGCATAACATCAGGGTTCATACAAAGCGCACGGACTATTGCAATCCTTTGCTTTTGTCCGCCTGAAAGCTGTGAAGGATATGCGTCCTTTCTATCCGCAAGCCCGACAGCGTTCAAAAGCTCAATAGCCTCCTTTTCCGCCTCTTCCTGCGTCTTTTTAAGCAGTTTCATCGGAGCCAAAGTCATATTTCTCAAAACCGTCATATGCGGAAAAAGATTGAAGTGCTGAAACACCATTCCCATCTTCTGTCTATGCAGGTTGATATTAGTTTTTGGGTTGGTTATCTCTTTTCCCTCAAAGGTTATTGTGCCGGCGGTCGGCACTTCCAAAAGGTTTAATGAGCGCAAAAATGTTGATTTTCCCGAGCCTGACGGGCCGATTACGACAACAACTTCACCCTTTTTTATATTGGTAGTAATACCGTTTAAAGCCTTTATTTGTCCGCCGTTATAATGCTTTTTCAGGTCTTTTACCTCTATCAGATAATCACCGTTCACTCTTTCTCAGCCTCCTCTCCATTATGCCAAGTAATTTTGTCATTAGCATTACTATTGCAAGATAGATTAAAGCTGTAAGCAAAATAGGATTTATCTGGTCATATGTCGTATTTTTTATTTGATTTGCCGCTTTTGTAAGGTCTGTTACTGCAACATAGCCGGCAACTGAGGTTTCTTTTAAAAGCGCTATCATTTCGTTGCCGATTGCCGGCAGTACATTTTTAAAAGCCTGCGGAAGAATTATCTCCTTCATTGTTTGCAATCGCGAAAAGCCAAGCGAACGGCCTGCCTCCATTTGACCTGCATCAATCGCCATTATCCCCGACCGTATTGTTTCCGCTACATATGCGCCCGAATTTATACCAAAGGTAAGCGTCGCAACCCAAGTTCCGTCCTTTGCTGATACAAATATAATGAAAAACGAAATTAAAAGCTGTACTACAACAGGCGTTCCCCTTATTACAGTAAGATATATATTACACAGAACATCGAGGGGTTTTAATTTTTTGTTCCCGTCTGCAAATACCTTTATCATCGCGACAATAGTTCCTATTATAACACCTATTGCCAGCGCTCCGAAGGTAATAATGATAGTTTTTTCCAAACCGTTTACTATGGTCTTGTACCGGTCCGACACGATAAAGGTTTGGTTAAGCCTTGCAAACCACTTGTTAAGCCATTCCATATTAAATTCCTTTCAAAATTCAAAAGGCGATACGGCACACGCCGTACCGCCTTGTTATGTAGCGTTTAATCAGTCAACAACAAGGTCATACTTTTCAAAAATCTTTGCCAAAGTTCCGTCTGCCTCAATAGCTTTTAAGGCCTCGTTTATTTTCTCTGTAAGCTCATCGTTTCCAAGCTTTAATGCGATAGCATAAGCTTCTTCCGTAAGCGCTTCGTCAAGAACAACCGTTGCGCCCTCCTGTTCAGCAGAAAGTGCCTTTGCAACAGCATTATCTACGATAACGGCGTCAGCCTTTCCTGCCCTTAATGAAGCAACTGCCTCAGAAGCTGTCTTAAAGGACTGAATTTCATAACCCTCGTCAAGCAGATACTGCTCGCCTGTTGTTCCTTCCTGACACGCGATTTTCTTTCCTTCCAAGTCATCTTTACCCTTGATTTCACTGTCAGCAGTTACGATTATTGACTGAGAAGCCTTAAAGTAGTTGTCAGAGAAATTCATACTCTTTCTTCTCTCATCTGTCGCTGTGATACCTGCAACGGCAATATCGTACTTACCTGTTGCCGCACCTGTCAAAGCTGCGTCAAAGTCGATGTTTGTGATTTCAAGGTTGTAGCCAAGATACTCAGCTATGGCTTTTGCCATATCAATATCCGCGCCTACAATTTCCTTGCCTTCAAGATACTCGAAAGGCTTGAATTCCGCATTTGTTGCCATTGTCAATGTTGGCAAATCGGGATTTACCTCTTCCTCCGCCTTCTTTCCGCAAGCGGAAAGCGCCGAAACAGCCAAAACCGCAGCTGCTGCCATTGACAATACCTTTAATAAATTCTTTTTCATTTTAACTTCCTCCTAAAAAAAATTAAAATATTTCCCGCACATTATAACAAATCATTTATAATTATGCAAGTACTTTTTTACAAATATTTCTGCTTTTTATCATTTTCCTACACAAAAACTATGGAAAATTTCGGTCACAATATCCTCGGACACCGTTTCGCCTGTTATTTCGCCCAAAAAATCAATCGCCTCATTTATATCGAGCGCGGCAATATCCTGCGGCATTCCGCCGTTTAACTGCCCGATTGCGCGGGCGAGCGCCTCCTTTGTTCTGCTAAGTGCCGCCAAGTGCCTTGCGTTCGTTATTATTGCGGTATTGCCTGCCTCAATTTCTGCAAAATTATACATTTTTTTAATTATTCTTGCAAGCTCGGCAATTCCCGCGCCCGTTTTTGACGAAATTTCCGCATCGGCTTCTATATTTTCCGATTTTATATCGCATTTATTGGCAACTGTTATATGCTTTTTATCCTTTACGAGTTCCAAAAGTTTTTTGTCCTCGGCATCTTGTTTTCGGCTCAAATCAAGCACCAATATTACAAGCTCCGCTTCCTCTATCGCCCGTTTTGCCCTTTCAATGCCGATTTTTTCAACTGCGTCCTCGGTATCCCGTATGCCTGCCGTATCCAAAAGCCTGAGCGGCACGCCGTCAAGATTTACAAATTCCTCTATTACGTCACGCGTAGTACCCGAAATATCGGTAACAATGGCGCGTTCCTCATTTGCAAGACGGTTCAAAAGAGATGATTTTCCGACATTTGTCTTGCCGACTATCGCCGTTTTTATGCCATTTTTGATAATTCTTCCGCTATCCCTTGTTGCAAGCATTTCCGAAACCGATTTTTCCGTACTTTTCAGCGTATCTATTATATCGGTCACCGTAATATCTTCCAAATCCTCATCGGGATAGTCTATTGCAACCTGCATTTCAGCAGCCAGATGAACAAGTTTTCCTCGGATTTCGGATATTTTTTTAAAAAGTCCGCCCTCCGACTGAAACAGTGCGTTTTTACGCTCAATTTCCGTTTTGGAATTGATTATATCAATAACGCCCTCTGCCTGCGACAAATCAATTCTGCCGTTTAAAAACGCGCGTTTTGTAAATTCGCCCGCCTCAGCGGGAAAGGCTCCCGCCAAAATCAAAAGGTCCAAAACCTTTTTTGCCGCGGTAAAACCGCCGTGAGTGCTGATTTCAACAACATCTTCCCGCGTATATGTCCTTGGTGCAAGCATAACCGACACCAAGACTTCATCGACCGCATCGCCGTTTTTGTCCACGATATGACCGTAGTTTACCGTATGCGATTTTACGGAGGAAAGTCCGGTTTTACCTCTGTAAATGCTGTCACAGATTTCCACCGCATCATCTCCGCTTATTCTGATAACAGAAATTCCGCCGAGACCCTGCGGTGTTGAAATCGCCGCAATCGTGCGGCTGTTATTTTTCATCTAAAAGCTCCTCCAACGCCGACTTGAAGGACTGTATATTTGAAAAATGCTTATGAACGGAAGCAAAACGCACATACGCGACCTCATCAAGCTCTTTTAGATGGCTCATAACCTTTTCGCCTATTTCGGTAGAGGTCACTTCCTTTGACATCATCTGGTAAAGCTCGCTTTCAATCTGGTCTGCGACCTCCTCCATCTGCGCATAGGTAATCGGGCGCTTTTCGCACGCTCTTATCAGTCCTCTTACTATCTTTTCACGGTCGTAAGGCTGACGCGAATTATCCTGCTTTACCACTACCAAGGATATTGTTTCCAGCTTTTCATAGGTGGTAAACCTTTTCTGGCATTTCAAACATTCACGCCTTCTTCTTATTGACGCTCCGTCCTCTGCGGGACGGGAGTCAATAACCTTGCTTTCCATAAAACTGCAATACGGACATTTCATAAAACTCTTCCTCCGTCTATCTTAAAGTTTTTTACTGTCTTTTTGAAAGTACATCTTTTTCGTATTTTCTTATGTCGTCAACCCATTCAAGTCCTACGCCCTTGCCGTTTTTAGCGCAGTAATAGTCCCAAACAAGCGCAAACGGCGCCGCCTTAAACTCCTGCGTATAAGCAAGCCTTGCCGATACATCTCCGCTCGCTTCAAGCTTTTTCATTTCAGCATTCGGCTGCAAAAGCGCATAAAGCATAGCTTTTCTCACATTTCTCAGTCCTGTCACCCACGCCGAAATCCTGTTGATTGATGCGTCAAAAAAGTCTGTTGCAACATATGTATCCTTTAACTTATCAAGTCTTACCAGCTCCTCCATTATTGCCTTTAACTCATCATCAAACGCAACAACATGGTCGCTGTCCCATCTTACAGGACGGGAAAGGTGCAAAAGCACGGAATTTGAGAAAGCGAATATTGATGAAAGCTTTGCCGAAACCATCTCGGTCGGGTGATAATGCCCCGTATCAAGCGTCATAATAATATGGTCTTTATTCGCCTTCATAACATAGCCCATACAGAACTCGTGCGAGCCTACTGTATAGCTTTCAAGACCTATTCCGAACACCTTTGATTCAATTCCGTCAACAACGCCTTTAACAAGTCTTGTCGCCTTGAAAATTTTGTCATAGCTGTCCTTTAACCTTAATCTCGGGGACAGTGTATCTACGGGGAATTCCTTGTCGCCGTCAGGCGTCCAGTGGTTGATTACACAGGTTTTTCCCGTTACTTTATGGAAATATCCGCCGATTTTACGGCATCTTATACCGTGCTCTATCCAGAATTTTCTTATATCCTCGTCTGCATTTGAAAGAGTGCCTTTTTCGCTCTTGGGGTGCGAGAAATATGTAGGATTGAAGTCAAGACCTATCCCCTTTGCCTTTGCCCAGTTCGCCCAGTTTTCAAAATGTTTCGGCTCGATTTCATTCCTGTCGACAAAGCTGTCCGCTTCCTGATAATTTGCGTGGATATTAACTTTGAGCTCGCCGGGAATATATTCCATAGCCTTCTCGATGTCGGCTCTTAATTCCTCGGGATTTCTTGCCGCACCGATATAATTACCGGTTGTCTGAATTCCGCCCGACAAATCGCCGCTTGACTTTTCAAAGCCCGCAACATCATCGCCCTGCCAACAGTGCATTGAAATCGGTACGCTGTCGCATATTTCAATAGCCTTGTCCACATCAATACCGTACTTTTTGTAGTACTCCTTTGCCAGTTCATAGCCCTTGTTTACATCGTACATTTTTCACTTCTCCTCACTTAAAATTTTATCTGCTTTTAAAATTGCTATCTGCGTTTTTGCATCGGCAATTTTGTTTTCCATAACCATTTTTAAAGCGTCGCAAAACGGGATTTTTACTACCTCCAAAAACTCGCCCTCATCAAGATTTTGTCCGACAAATTCAAGTTCTTCCGCCATATACATATGTATTATTTCGTTCAAATATCCCGGCGACGGATAGCATTTTCCAATAAAGCGGCACTTGTTTGCCTTATATCCCGTTTCCTCTCTTAACTCTCTCTGCCCCGCTTCGTAAGGATTTTCTCCTTCTTCCAGCTTTCCTGCGGGGATTTCCAAAACTACTTCATCATACGGCTTGCGGTATTGCCTTACCATAAAAATACTTTTGTCCGTATCTATTGCAATCACCGCCACGCCCCCGTTATGCAGAACAAGCTCGCGCCCTGCCGTTTCTCCGTTCGGGAGACGGACCGTATCCTCCTTTATATGAATAATTCTTCCGCTGTAAATCTCTTTTGTGTCTACCGTTGTTTCTGTAAAATCCATTTGTATCTACCCTCTAAACTGTCTTTATAAATTCTTTTATAACCTTTACCGAGTTTTCCGCAGCCATTTTTGCAAAGGTCGGAAAATCCAATTTTGCACCGCTGTTTGCGCCGTCGCTTATTGCACGCAAAACCCCGAAAGGTACATTATTCACAAAGCAGACCTGACCTATTGCCGCGCCTTCCATTTCGCAGGCAACAGCGTCAAAGCTGTCCCGTATAAACTGTTTTTTTTCGCTGTCCGCAACAAAGATGTCGCCCGACGCAACTGTACCGCAAACCGCATTTATTCCCACCGTTTCAACGGCATTTACCAAGCCCTTGCGTACCTCTTCGTCTGTCGGTATTTTTACAAGCTCTATTTCCGACAAAAATCCTCTCGGCTCGCCCAAAGGCGTTGTGTCCAT
>CAJOPD010000046.1 GCA_905236685.1 uncultured Clostridia bacterium | reverse complement strand
TTATGGACGAATACGGGCTTACACAGGAGGAAATAAGCGCAAGGCTCGGCAGAAGCCGCAGCGCAGTCGCAAACTCCTTGCGGCTTTTGACGCTTGACGACTACACAAAAACGCGCCTTACGGCAGGAGAGATTACCGAGGGACACGCAAGATGTGCGCTTTCGCTTCCGTCAGGACCTGTCCGCGAATTCTTTATAAACAGGATTGTTGACCAGGGGCTAAGCGTGAGGCAGGCAGAGCTTTTTGCAAAGGAGCTTTCAAAAGCGCCGTCACATAAAGAAAAACCGTCCTCATCGCCATACAAAATCGAGCTTGAACGCATATGCACCCGCTTAGAACAGCGTTTCGGCACAAAGGTGAGTTTTTCGGGAACGCAGAAAAAGGGCAGACTTGTCTTTGAATATTACGGAAATCAGGACCTGGAAAGGCTTTTGGCGCTTTTGGAACGGAGGAAGTAAAATGACCATTAAAAACAGCGACAATAAATCGCTTCTTATGTATACATCTTTAATTTTTATAGTTGCTATAATAATGATAATTGTGTCCTTTTTCGCACAAACGCACCTTGACCAGTCAAAGCAGGGGCAGATTGATACCGAAAAGGTTGACCTTTCAAACAAGGCGGCGCAGGTCAGCGAGGAAAATATGCAGCTCGTGGAGCTTAATAAGTCCTTAAAGGACGCAAATACCGCGCTTTCGGAAAAAAACGCCGAGCTGGAACAGGAGCTTGGCGCCTTGCAAAAGGAAAACAAGGCATACAGCGACCTCTTGCTTGTTTCGGAAAAGCTTTTGGGCGGAAACAAGCGCGCCGCAAGAACACTTTTGGAAAACATTTTCACCGAGGACCTGACAAAAGAGCAAAAAGAACTCTATGACGCCTTGGTAAAGAAAACAGAATAAAATAGGAGAATAACTATGTTAGACATCAAAATTTTAAGAACAGAACCCGACAGAATAAGACAGGCTTTAAAAAACAGAAACAGCGACCTTGATATAGCGCCCGCAATTGAGCTTGACGCAAAAAGGCGCAGCCTTTTGGTAAAGGTTGAGCAGATGAAGGCGACGCAGAACGAAATTTCCAAAAAAATCCCATCAATGAAAAAGGCGGGGGAGGATACTTCTGCAATTTTTGCGGAAATGAAAACCCTTTCAAACGAAATAAAGGAGCTTGACGCAGAAGTTTCAACGATTGACGACGAACTCAGAAATTTTATGCTCCGTATCCCGAACATTCCGTCACAAAAAGCCCCGATAGGCGTTGATGACACGGAAAATCGGGAGCTGCGCCGTTGGTCTGAGCCGAGAAAGTTTGATTTTGAGGCAAAGGCGCACTGGGACATCGGCACAAACCTTGATATTCTGGACTTTGACCGAGGCGCAAAAATCGCCGGCACGCGCTTTACCGTGTATAAGGGGCTGGGCGCAAGGCTTGAAAGAAGCGTTATTCAATACTTTTTAAATACCCACACCGAGCACGGCTATACCGAAATTTTCCCGCCGTATATGGTAAACAGGGCGTCAATGACAGGCACAGGACAGCTCCCCAAGTTCGAGGAGGACGCTTTTAAGGTGGCAAATAACGGTTATTTCCTAATCCCCACCGCCGAGGTGCCCGTCACAAATCTGCACCGCGACGAAATCTTAGACGGCAAAAAACTTCCTATAAAATACTGTGCATATTCCGCGTGTTTCAGAGCGGAGGCGGGCTCTGCGGGCCGTGATACGCGCGGGCTTATACGCCAGCACCAGTTTAATAAGGTGGAGCTTGTTAAGTTTGTAAATCCCGACACCTCATATGACGAACTCGAAACCCTTACAAATGACGCCGAGCGCTTGCTCCAAGGACTTAAAATTCCGTACAGGGTAGTTTGTCTTTCCACAGGCGATTTAGGCTTTTCCTCCGCCTGCACCTACGATATTGAGGTATGGATGCCGAGCTATAACAGATATGTTGAAATATCCTCCTGCTCAAATTTTGAAGATTATCAGGCGCGCCGTGCAAATATCAGGTTTAAGGACGAGGCGGAAGGCAAAACCCGCTTTGTGCATACCTTAAACGGCTCGGGGCTTGCTGTCGGCAGAACGGTCGCAGCCATTTTGGAAAATTACCAAAACGCTGACGGCACGGTTACCGTTCCCGATGTGCTTGTGCCTTATATGAACACAAATTTAATCGGCAAATAACAAAAAATAAATGCAGGTGGTTTCCGTCTGCATTTATTTTAAAGGGAAGATAGCAATTTGAAAAAATTTCAATGGCAATTTTGCACAAAAATATTTTAGCGCCCAAATTTTTATGCGGTATATTATGTAAACCAATGTATATTTTTATCCACACCCAAAAATTTTTGGTTTCAACTAAAAATGCTCCGTTTTGCGTGATTTTTCGGAGTTATCCACTTTATCCACGGAGTTATCCCCCGCTTTTGAGGGAAGAAAATGTGGCATTATTCCGTGATTGGCAAATTTTTCCTTGGTTTACAAAATTTTATTTCTTTCTTTTTGAGTTTTGCGGTATTTTTTGTGGAATTATGTCGGGGAAATTTTTATTTAGGAGCTAAAAGCCCAGTTTTTATGCCGATTTCTGATTTTGCAAAAGTTATCCACGCGTGTGGATAGAAGTTGTATAGATGTATTTTTATTCACGAAAGGTTTTTTATGCTTACGCCAAGACTTGATATGGTTTTGAAAAATGTAACCACCGATTTTGTTGCCGACATCGGCACCGACCACGCGTATATTCCGATTGAGCTTGCAAAAAAAGGCGTGCGGGTTGTTGCAACAGATGTTAACGCGGGGCCCTTGCGGTCGGCGGAAAAAAATGTGCGGAAAAACGCGCTTTCCGTAACGCTTTTAAAGGGCGACGGGCTTTTTCCCATACCCTTTGTGAAGGAGATAATCATTGCGGGAATGGGCGGCGAGCTGATAAAAAAAATTATCAAAGACGGTTTTGACAAGGCTTGTTCGGCACGGCTGTTGTTACAGCCGATGAATTCACAGGCGGAGCTGCGCAAATTTTTGATGGAAAACGGCTTTTCGATAGAAAAGGAGGATTTGGCGCAGGAGGGGCGGAAAATATATAATTTGATTGTTGCGAAAAAAGGGACCTCTCCACTTCCGTCTGCCGAAATTGACCTGCATCTGCCGCCTGCTCTATACAAACACCCGATTTTTCCAGTGCTTTTGGAAAAAAAGGAACGGGAATTTTCAAAGCAATTTATCGGCTTGTCAAAAAGCAAAAACGGCGGCTCTTGCGAGTTAAAACGGCTTGAAGGCTTGCTGTCCGATATAAACAGATTAAAGGAGCTGTGATTTATGAAGCTAAGAGAAATTGCAGAAATCATCGAAAAGGAATTCCCTCTTTCCTCAGCGTTTGACTGGGACAACTGCGGTATTTTGCTGGGCGGCGGGGAATGGGAGATAACCCGAGTTCTTATAACTCTTGATGTCAATAACGCCGTTTTGAAAGAGGCGGTAAAAGCGGGTGCAGACTTGATTTTGTCACACCACCCGATACTTTTTGACGGCACAAAAAGGATTACCTCCGAAACGCCGGAGGGACGGCTTGTTATAGGACTTTTGGAAAACAAAATTGCGGTTTACGCCGCGCACACAAACTGCGATGTCGGCAAAAACGGCATAAATGCACGGCTTTCAAGCCTTTTCGGGCTTTGCAATTCCGTGCCGTTGGAGGACAGCGGTCTGGGCAGAATTGGGGATTTGAAAGAGCCTATGAATTTTGCCGAATTCGCCGATTTTACGAAAAAAACGCTGAAAACGCCCTTTGTCCGTGTCTGCGGCGGCAAAACGGCAGCCGTTTCGCGAGTGGCGGTAGCAGGCGGGTCTTGCGCAGAAATTATTCCCGAGGCTGTCCGAAAGGGCGCTGATGTAATCGTGACGGGAGATATGAAATATCACGATATGATAAATTACAGCGAGCAGGGGATTTCCATAATAGACGCGGGGCATTATCCCACCGAGATTATTGCCCTTGGCATTTTTGAAGATATTTTGAAAAATACGGGGCTTGCCTTGATAAAATCGGAAAATCCCGATATTTTTGAATTTATGTAAAGGAGCGGCGATATGACGGATATAATTATAATAGCAATTTGTTCGGTTATTCTGCTTTTTGTCCTTGTCCTTGCGCTGAAAAAATCGGGGGACACAAAATCTGCGGAAAGCCTTCGGCTTATCGGCGATATGATAGCGCAAAACCAAAAGAATACCGACGAGTACCAGTCCAAAAAATTCACCGAGATTGACAAAAACATTACCGAAAAGCAGGCGGAAATGAACAAGGCTGTTGTCGATAGTCTTACGGGAATGGAAACGCGGTTCAAGACCTTTGAGCAGACCAATGAGCAAAAGCTTGACGCAATGCGCGAGCTTATTTCAAAAAGTCTTTTGAAAATGCAGGAGGACAATTCCAAAAAGCTTGAAGAAATGCGGCAGACGGTCGACGAAAAGCTCCAAAAATCGCTTGAAGAAAATATGACAAAGTCCTTCAAAATGGTGAGCGAGCGGTTAGAGCAGGTATATAAAGGGCTCGGCGAAATGCAGAACTTAGCGGTCGGCGTGGGCGACCTCAAAAAAGTGCTGTCAAATGTGAAAACACGCGGAATTTTAGGCGAAATTCAGCTTGGTGCGATTTTAAAGGAAATCCTTTCTCCCGAGCAGTATGAGGAGAACGCCGTGACCGTGCCGAAAAGCCAAAACCGTGTTGAATTTGCCGTAAAACTGCCGAGCGGCGACGGAACCGTCTATCTCCCGATAGACTCAAAATTCCCAGGCGACGCCTTTTACGACCTCCAATCCGCATATGAGGCAGGCGACGGCGAGCAGGTAAAATCCGCCTGGAACACCCTTTCCAAGCGTATCAAGGAGTTTGCCAAGGACATTCACGACAAATATGTCGAGCCTCCCTATACCACCGATTTTGCGATAATGTTCCTTCCGTTTGAAAGTCTTTACGCGGAAGTTGTAAACCGAGGAATGATTGAAATTTTGCAGAATACATATAAAATTGTAGTAGCGGGACCGAGCACTATGGCGGCGCTTTTAAATTCACTTCAAATGGGCTTTAAAACGCTTGCTATCCAAAAGCGCAGCGTTGAGGTCTGGAACATTCTCGCATCTGTAAAAACCGAGTTTGACAAGTTCGGCAAGGTTTTGGAAAATACCCAGACGCGCATAGAGCAGGCAAACAGGGAGCTTGACCAGCTTGTCGGCGTAAGAACCCGCGCTATCCAGAAAAAATTAAAGGCTGTTGAGTCGATTGACGCACCGCAGGAGGTGCTTTTTGAGGCGGAGGAGGACTGATTTTCGGCATATATCCGTCATTTTGTTAAATTATGTACCGCTTTTTTGTTAATTTTATAACAATTTTATTAAATTTTTGACTTTTTTCAAAAGAATGTAGCATTTTTTGTTTTGTTATGCTATAATTAGAATGATTTTTTATGATGTGTTAAAGGAGGATACAAATGAGCAATCTTGCTACCGTACCTTTTAAGGGTACAAAAGAACAGGAAGAAAAGTTGAGAGAAGTTATTGCAAAGCACAAAAACGAAGACGGCGCAACAATCCCCGTGCTCCACGAGGCGCAGGAGATTTACGGCTATCTTCCCATAGAAGTGCAGAAGATTATTTCCGAGGGGCTTAATGTTCCGCTTGCGGAAATTTACGGAATCGTTACCTTCTACACTCAGTTCTCTCTTTATCCGAAGGGTGAATATGAAGTAAGCGTTTGCCTCGGCACCGCTTGCTATGTTAAAGGTTCGGGTACTATTATCGAAAAAATCAAGGAGCGCCTTGGCATTGAGGTAGGACAGTGCACTCCTGACGGTAAGTTCTCGCTTAATGCAACACGCTGTATCGGCGCTTGCGGTCTTGCTCCCGTTATGACGGTAAACGATGCCGTTTTCGGTCAGGTTAAGGCGGCGGACCTTGATGATATTTTTGCAAAATATCAGGGATAGTGAATAATTAAATCTTTATTATATAATTGCTTTATTTAGGAGGTAACTTATGAAAAGTTTGGCAGAATTACAAGCTCTTCGCGAAAACACGCTTGATAAGCTGAACCTGCGCCGTGACCGCAAAAGCGGTATCCGTATAGTTGTAGGTATGGCTACCTGCGGTATCGCGGCAGGCGCCCGTCCCGTGCTTGAAGCTTTGGAGCGGGAAGTAAAGGCTCAAAATCTTGAAAATGTTATGGTAATGCAAACAGGCTGTATCGGTATGTGCCGTTTGGAGCCTATTGTCGAGGTCTATGAGCCCGGCAAAGAAAAAATAACCTATGTTCATATGACAGCGGATAAGGTTTCCAAAATCATTTCGGAACATATTATAAACGGCAACCCCGTTGCAGAGTATTCGGTCGGCACAGACGCAGCTGCATCCGTTAACGATACAACTTTTTACGCAAAGCAAAAGCGCGTTGCGCTCCGCAACTGCGGTGTTATCAATCCCGAAAATATTGATGAATATATAGCTTTTGACGGCTATCAGGCGCTTGCTAAGGCTCTTACCGAGATGTCACGCGAGGAAGTAATAAAGACGGTTAAGGATTCCGGACTTCGCGGCAGAGGCGGCGGCGGTTTCCCGACAGGTATGAAGTGGGATTTCACCTATAAGGCAGAGGGCGACAAGAAATTTGTATGCTGTAACGCCGACGAGGGCGACCCGGGTGCATTTATGGACCGTTCCGTTTTGGAAGGCGACCCGCACGCAGTTATCGAGGCTATGGCTATCGCAGGTTATGCGATTGGCGCTGACCAGGGCTATATCTATATCCGTGCCGAATATCCGATAGCTGTTGAAAGACTTAAAATTGCAATCGGTCAGGCAAGGGAATACGGTCTTTTGGGCAACAATATCCTTGGCACAGACTTTAACTTTGACCTGGATATACGCTTGGGCGCTGGCGCGTTTGTCTGCGGTGAGGAAACAGCGCTCTTAACCTCTATTGAAGGTAAGCGCGGCGAGCCGAGACCCCGTCCTCCATTCCCTGCAATCAAGGGACTTTGGGGCAAGCCCACACTTTTGAACAATGTTGAAACCTATGCAAATATTGCTCAGATTATATTAAATGGTGCCAGCTGGTTCGCGTCAATGGGTACCGAAAAGTCAAAAGGAACAAAAGTTTTCGCACTCGGCGGAAAAATCAATAATACAGGTCTTGTTGAAATACCGATGGGCACAACCCTCCGCGAAATTATCGAGGAAATCGGCGGCGGTATTCCGAACGGCAAAAAGTTCAAGGCGGCACAGACCGGCGGTCCTTCCGGCGGCTGTATCCCCGCATCTTTGATAGACACGCCTATCGACTATGATTCGCTTATGGCAATCGGCTCAATGATGGGCTCGGGCGGTCTTATCGTTATGGACGAGGACAACTGTATGGTTGATATTGCTAAATTCTTCCTTGAATTTACCGTTGACGAGTCCTGCGGAAAATGTTCGCCCTGCCGAATAGGAACAAAGCGTCTTTTGGAAATTTTGACAAAAATTACAGACGGCAAGGGAACAATGGAAGATTTGGACAGACTTGAAAATCTGTGCTATGCAATCAAGTCCTCCGCACTCTGCGGCTTGGGACAGACTGCGCCAAACCCCGTTTTGTCAACTCTCCGCTATTTCAGGGACGAGTATGAAGCGCATGTTAAGGATAAAAAATGTCCCGCGCATGTATGTAAAGCGCTTGCTCAGTACAAAATAAATCCTGAGAAGTGTAAAGGCTGCGGTCTTTGTGCAAGACAATGTCCCGTTAACGCAATCTCGGGCGAAATCAGGTCGCCGTTTGTTATCGACCAGGATAAATGTATTAAGTGCGGTGCTTGTCAGTCAACCTGTAAGTTCGGCGCAATAGACAAGGAATAGGAAAGGAGTGATTGATATGGTAAACTTGAAAATTAACGGTCAGGAAGTGAGCGTACCCGAAGGTACAACTATTCTTGAAGCGGCTCGTGAGGTTGGTATCAACATTCCCACCTTATGTTATCTCAAAGATTTAAATCAAATCGGCGCTTGCCGTATGTGTTTGGTTGAAGTAAAGGGCGCAAGAGCGTTGCAGGCTGCCTGTGTTTACCCCGTAGCAGAAGGAATTGAGGTGTTTACCAACACCGAAAAGGTCAGAAATGCACGCCGTACTACTCTTGAACTTATTCTTTCCAATCACGAAAGAAAGTGCTTGACCTGTATCAGAAACAGAAACTGCGAGCTTCAAGCATTGGCTGATGAGCTTGGTATTGAAGATATTGCATATCAGGGCGAAAATATACAGCACGAAATTGACAACAGCTCAACTTCGCTTGTACGCGACAATAACAAGTGTGTGCTTTGCAGAAGATGTATTGCAGCTTGTGATAATCAGGATATCTCGGTTATTTCTGCCGTAAACCGCGGCTTTAATACCGAAGTCCGCGCAGCTTTTGAACAGCCGATGAGCGATGTTGCCTGCGTATACTGCGGACAATGTATCGTTGCCTGTCCTGTCGGCGCGCTTTATGAAAACTCTCATATCCCGCGCGTAAGAGCGGCGCTTGACGACCCCAAAAAGCATGTTGTTGTTCAGACTGCTCCTGCTGTAAGAGCGGCTTTGGGCGAGGAATTCGGTCTTCCGATGGGTACGCCCGTAACAGGCAAGATGGCTGCGGCGCTCCGCAGACTTGGTTTTGATAAGGTATTCGATACCGATACTGCGGCAGACCTCACGATTATGGAGGAAGGCACAGAGTTTATCGAAAGATTTACAAAACAGGAAAAGCTTCCGCTTATAACCTCCTGTTCGCCCGGTTGGGTTAAGTTCTGTGAGCACTATTATCCCGAATTTTTGGATAATCTTTCCACGGCAAAATCGCCTATGGAAATGTTTGGTGCGGTTATTAAATCATACTATGCTGAAAAGAACGGCATTGACAAAAATGACATCTATTCAGTCGCTGTTATGCCTTGTACCTCCAAAAAGTTTGAAATAAGCAGAGAAGAGCACTCGTCAAGCGGAAGTCAGGACATTGATGCGTCCTTGACCACGCGTGAGCTTGCAAGAATGATTAAGCAGGCAGGTATCGACTTTAAATCCCTTCCCGATGAGGAATTTGACCAGCCGTTCGGTATGGCAACGGGAGCGGGCGTTATCTTCGGTACAACGGGCGGCGTTATGGAGGCTGCTATCCGTACAGTTTACGAAATTTTAGAGGGCAAGCCCTTGGAAAACTTAAATATTACAGCTGTTCGCGGCTTGGACGGAGTTAAAGAGGCTACTCTTAAAATCGCAGGAAAAGATGTACGCGTTGCTGTTGCGCACGGAACGAAAAATGCCCGTGCTATACTTGAAAAGGTAAAGGCAGGCGAGCATTACGACTTTATCGAAATTATGGCTTGTCCGGGCGGCTGTATCCACGGCGGCGGTCAGCCGATAGTTGACGCAAAGACTAAGGCTACTACAAATGTGAAGGCTCTCCGTGCAAAAGCGCTTTATTCTGAGGACGAGGCATCAACGCTTCGTAAATCGCACGAAAATCCGTATGTTCAGAAGCTTTACGAAGAATATTTTGAAAAGCCCTGTTCACACAAGGCACACGAGCTTTTGCATACAACCTACACAAAGCGCGATAAGTTCTAAAATAACAAAAAAAGAAAGAGGTTTTAAGCCTCTTCTTTTTTTGTTTTCTCTATTTTGTGCACATATCCGTCACGGACGCCGCACCTTTTTATATGTATGCTTTTTGCACCGAAAAATTCTGCAATTTCCCGCATTATTACTATTCCTACCACAATGTTGTCGTATCTGCTCCTGAAAATCTTTTTTATTGCCTTTTCGTCGGTTTCTTCAATAAAGCTGATTATATTTTCAATATCGGAAACCTTTATAATGTCCACATTTCTGCCTTCTAAAAAACGGTAGAGTTTAAGCGCCGCTTTTGCCGTTCCGCCCATCATATAAAGCGTTTCGGTTTTTCTTCCCTTTTGGGTTTGCAAATTTTTTTGTATATATTCCCGTATTTTTACAATTTCGATTTTTGTAACCTTTTTCCCTTTTGAAAACCTGTTTTTTACGCGTCTGCAACCAATCGACCGTGACATTGACGCCATAAGCTTTCCTTTTTCAAAAATCAAAATTTGCGCGCTTCCGCCGCCCAAATCCACGCCTATTCCGCTTTCGGTCGGCGTTATTGTTCCCAAAAGTCCGTAAAAATCGTACTCCGCCTCTTGCTTTCCCGAAAGGACATCTATTTCTATCCCTGTTTTTTCAAAAACTCTTTTTACTACCTCTTTTTTGTTGCGGAGAACCCGTATCGCATATGTTCCGAAGGCGTAAATGTCCTCATTTTCCTTTTTGCTTTTCAGCTCCAAAACTGTTTGACACAGCTTTTCTATGCCCTTTTCCGACAAAATTCCGTTTTTTGTGTCGCCGATTATTTCGGACGCAACGCCGTAATTAGACACGCTTTTTCCCTTGTCGTATGTAACAAGCCGAATTGTGTTTGAGCCAATATCGAGAATATTTATCATAACACTCCTCCTTTTTGCTACATATGTTTTTCCTCAGCGGGCAAGCTTTTGTATTCTGATGTCCTCTCCCGCAAAATGCAGTATCTCAAAGCTTTCATACAGCCGCGAAAAAACTCTGTCGGTATACTTTTTAAGTATTCCGTCCATTGTGAGATTGGTGTTTATTATCATTTTTTTGTCTGCTCTTTTATTCAATATATCAAAGAAAAACTGGGTAGAAACAGGGTTTGATACCTCGGCGCCCAAATCGTCGATAATCAAAAGGTCGGCTTCCTGCAAAATTTCATAAAGCTCCTCGAAATTGCCTTCCTTTCTTCCGAATTTGTAGTCCTCATAATCGGAAAAAAGGCTCGTCGCCGTCTGATAAATAACGCTTTTTCCGCTGTCTAACATCTTTTTTGCGACGCAGGAGGACAAAAATGTTTTCCCAAGTCCGCAGCCGCCGTAAAAAAGCAGATTTTTGCAATTATCCGCACCACAAAAATCCATTGCCTTTTTATAAATATCCTTAATATTTTCCTTTTCGGTCATTCCAAGCTTTTCTATATACTTGTCCCCGTAAAAATCAAAGGAAAACTCCGAAAAATCGTGAAGCATATTCTTCATATTTGACATTTCGTAATGCAAATCTATGATTTTTTGTATAAGACACGGGCATTTTTCGTTATCAATATACCCCGTGTCCAAGCACTTTCCGCACTTGTATTTTACCTCATCAAAATCCTTTTCTATGCCGTTTTTAACAATAAACTGCTCCCGCTCCTTTTTGAGTTCTTTAAGCTTTTTGTTAAACTCTTTGTTATAGCTCTCGCTTTTTTGCGGGTTGTCAAGTATTTTTTTAAAATTCTCTATTCCGAGCTCGGTTATTTTTCGGTCAATTTCGGCAATTTCAGGGTATTTTTCGGTAACTTCCTTAACGCGTTCGTCCCTTAAAACTCTTGCTCTTGTGCGGTCTTCGTCATATTCGTTAAATATTTTCTGTAACGCTTCCCTTTCGTTTGTCATAAAAATCCAATCCCTTCTTCATTTTATGAGAGCTTTTATTTCCTCTTTCTTTAAAAGGATTTCGTCAAATCTCCTTATATACTCATACGGCTCCTTGAAATTTGCAATTCTTTCAATTCTGTCGCCCAACACTATTTTGGAAACTCCGCCTCCGCCAAGCCCGATGATTGTCTGCACTTCCTCCATAATGTTTATATTGTATCTTGAAAAATGCTCCTTTTTTGAATAGCCCACATTTTCAAGATTTCCCGAAATATTTTTTTGCCTATACATATAATACGGCTCTTTCCCGACTTTTTCCATTTCTTTTTCGGTATAGGACAGCATTTTTTCAACCGTTTCCGCATTTGTTAAAGGGATTTTCGCAAAATTAAGCGCCGCCGACCGCTTTATACACATGGAATGAACGGTAATATTTTCGGGGTTTAGCCTTATTATGCCGTCTAAGCTGTTTTTAAACATTTCAAAGGTTTCATTGGGAAGTCCCGCTATCAAATCGGTGTTTATCACCGAAAAACCTGTCCTTTTCGCAAGCTCAAACGCCTTGAAAAAGTCGTCTGTACTGTGCTTTCTTCCGATAATATCAAGCGTTTTTTGATTTAAACTTTGCGGATTTATACTTATTCTGTTTACGCCAAAATCCTTTAAAACTTTTAGCTTTTCTTCCGTTACGGTATCTGGCCGCCCTGCTTCTAGCGTAAATTCCTCAACTTTTTCGCAATTTATATTTTTGTTTACAGCAAAAAGCAGTTCCCGCAGCTGTTTTTCGGAAAGAGTTGTCGGCGTTCCTCCGCCTATATAAATATTTTGTACCGAAAGGGAAAGTTCCCTTAAAATTTGTCCCGTTTTTTCTATTTCCTTTATGAGAAGCTCTAAAAACTCATCGATATATCTTCCGCTCAGCCTTATATCTGTCGAAACAAAGGAGCAGTAAAGACACCTTGAAGGACAAAAAGGTATGCCTATATAAAGACTTACCGAATTTTTTTTAACCTTTTTTAAAATTTCTTCCTCATTTTCCGCTACTTTTAATGCAAGCGCGGTTTTTTCTTTCGATACTCCGAAAATTTCTGTAAGAATTTTAGTTATTTCACCCTTGCTTTTTCCTATATCCTTTAACTCTCTTACATATTTTGCAGGTCTTATACCGCTTAAAACTCCCCAAGGCAGCGTGATTTTATGCACCTTTTCGGCAGCATTTACAAAGCTTCTCACAACGCATACGCCGAAAAATTTTTTAATATTTTTTGCACTTTCCTTTTCGCTTTCAAAAGGAAAGGAAAACTCACCAAAATAGCTTTTTCCGTTATAATCTATTTTGGTTTTTGCAAAAATTTCATTTTTTTTGTCAAAAAAATCAGTTGTTATTACTCCGTCTTCCTTGCCGAAAAAGATATTTATAAAAATATTTATCTCATATTCGCAGGAAAATCCGTTTTGAATTAAAAACATTTATTTTTCCTTAAAAAACCCGTTTTTCTTTTCATAACCTATTGTTGTGGTCTGCCCGTGTCCCGCATAAACCACGGTATCGTCAGGCAAAGTATAGAGTTTTTTAACGGAATTTTTTAATTTTTCAAAATCCCCCGTTTCAAAATCCCATCTTCCCACACTCCCGAAAAAGAGCGTATCGCCTGAAAAAAGGCAGTTTTCCGCAAGATAGCAAACACTGCAATCTGTATGCCCTTCGGTATATATACATTTTATATCAATACCGCAAAGATTTTTTACTTCGCCGTCCTCAAAAAAGCCGTCTGTTTTACCCGCTAAATTTTCACAGGAGGGCAAAAAAGTAATTTTTGGATTAGTTATATTCTTTAAAAAATTTTTTGAGCCTAAGACGGTTTTTTGCCCCTTTAATTCACTTAAAGAATATATATGGTCAAAATGGCAATGCGTAAGCAAAATATATTTTACATTATATTTTTCCGTTTCCTTTAATATTTTAAAGGTATCTTCTCCGCAGTCAATCAAAACAGCATCTTTTCCGTTTACCAAAAGATAGCTGTTCTGGTCCATTTCCGAACTTTTTATTGTTATAACTTTCATTTTAATTATAAAGCCTTACCGGCAAAATCATAAAGGTAAAGCTGTCGTCGCCCTTTGGCGAACGGATAAAGCAGGAGCTTCTCGGATTGGAAAATTCAAGCTTTATTTCATCTTCCTCACAGGCTCTTAATGCGTCCAAAAGATAGCGGTGGTTAAAACCTATTTCCAAATCGTCTCCGCTTGCTTTTACATCAACTATATCATATACCTTGCCTTTTCCCGTCATACAGGTTATTTCAATTTTGTCTGTTTTTATATTCAGCCTTACAGGAACTTTTTCCGCTTTTGAAGAAATATCATCATTTATTAAAAGCGACGCTCTTTCAAGACTTTCGGAAAGCTCTGCCGTTTTTGCATTTACGAAAATGCTGTTGGGTGTCATTAAAACGGGCTTGTAGTTTATAAATTCACCTTCTAAAAGGCGGGTTACTACTTTATAATTTTCAAATTCAAACATAGCGTGTCTGTCGGAAATTATAATATTAACCTCTTTTTCCTCATCATCTTCCAAAACCTTAAATATTTCGCGGAGAGTAAGACCTGGAACTACAAATTTAATATTATTAAGCGGTGAATTTACCGTTTCCTTGCAAATAGAAAGACGGTATCCGTCGGTAGTTACTATTGACAAAACGCCCGTTTCTATTTCAAATAAAGCTCCTGTTAAAACAGGCTTTCTTGCCTCGTTTTGCGATACTGAAAAAATAGTTTTTCTAATCATTTTCTTTAAAGCGCTTTGTTTTAAAGAAAATTTGTAAATTTCCTTTACCTCAGGAACTGCGGGGTATTCAATACTTGAAAGACCTTGAATATTAAACTCGGATTTTCCGCATTTTATTGTCATTACATTATTTTCTTCATTAACATTTACAGAAACATCTGTATCGGGAAGACGCCGTACAATTTCGCCGAACATTTTTGAAGAAATCGCAATCTGTCCGCCTTCCGAAATATTTGCATTATCGTTATATTCGATACAAATATCTAAATTATTACCGCATACGGTTAAAGCTCCGTTTGCCGAAGCGTCTAACTTAATACATTCCAATATAGGCATTATCGATTTTGCAGATACAGCTTTTTGAACAGTATTTATAATTTTCAAAAGCTGTCCCTTATGACACACAAATTTCATTTTAAAAAAATCCTTTCAAAATTTTTTCATAGGTAGGTACCTATATAATAATTATTACAGTAGTAATAATAGTAGTAACGGGGAATTAGTGGAAAAACAGGAAATTTCTTATTATTATGCCAAAACTTATTAAATGTAATTTGTTTATAAACCGTTTACTAAAAAAAGTTATAAACACCCTAAAAAATTAAATATTTTTATTCACAGATTTTCCACCAAAAAGTGTTAATAAATCAAACGCTTGTAATATCCTTTGTAATTGCGTCTATATCTGCTTTTAAAGCGCTGTCATTCTTTAATGACGCCATAATTTTATCCACACCGTACATAACGGTTGTTCTGTCTCGGTTTCCTAAGGCTCTTGCAATCATTGAAAAATTCATTGTAGTTAATGTTTTGCAAAGATACATAGCAATCTGCCTTGAAAAAGCTATATTTTTCTGTTTTGATTTTCCTAAAATTTCTTCTTCTGAAATATTATAATATGAGCATACGCAGTCAATTATCTTTTGAGGAGTTATTTTAATAATTCCGTCGTCAGGAATAATTGATTTTATAACCATTTCTGCAATTTCTTTTGTTATTTCTGTATGTTTCATACCTGCATATGAAATAATTTTAAGCAAAGCTCCTTCAAGCTCACGGACATTTGAATCTATTCTTTCCGCAATATAGGATAAAACCTCCTCATTTATGTAAACATTCTGGCTTTCCGCCTTCTTTTTCAAAATTGCCACTCTTGTTTCATAATCAGGCTTTATAATATCAATACTTAATCCCCATTCAAAACGGGTTTTAAGTCGTAAATCAAGGGTTGCAAGCTCGCGCGGCATACGGTCGCTTGTTAAAACTATCTGCTTATTATTTTGGTGCAGTTCATTAAAGGTATGGAAAAATTCCTCCTGAACTCCCTGCTTGTTTTCGATAAACTGAATATCATCAATTAAGAGCACATCAACATTTCTGTAAAGCTGGCGGAAAGAGCCCATATCCTTAATATGAAGCGATTCAATCATATCATTTGTAAATTTTTCGCTGGTTACATAAACAACCTTTTTTTCGGGATACTGCTTTACAATTTCATTTCCGATAGCCTGCATAAGATGGGTTTTTCCAAGTCCCGAGTCGCCGTATAAAAATAAGGGATTGTTCATTTCCTGACCGGGATTTTTTGCCGTGCTCATAGCTATTGCCGTTGCAAATTCATTTGACGAGCCCACAATAAAATTATCAAAGGTATACTTTGGATTTAAGTTTGTTTTGTTATTATTTTTCGGCGCTTCCTTTTGCACTTTCGGCTGATTTTCACATTCGTCCTTTAAAATAATCAAAAATGTAACGGGACGCGCGGTTATTTTTGAAAGTGCTTTTTCTATCATATCACGGTATCTTATTTCAACCATAGATTTGCAAATAATATTAGAAACCGCTCCTGTAAAAATTTCCCCGTCAAAAGAAACGGGAATAATATCTTTTATATATGTATTAAAACCCACAACGGAATTTATATCCTTACGAATATAAGACAAAGCAGCATACCAGATTTGCTTATTATCCATTTTTATCCCCCTATCGAAAAATATCCTCTTCTATAATAACAGAAAAAATGATAATTTACAAGAAAAAAAGAAATTTTTTTAAAGATTATTTTTGTTATAAAAGCGGGAGTTTGACAAAAAATATAAAGTAATATATAATAAACAAAGTAAAGAGGTGAGAAAAATGAAATGCGAATACTGTAAATACAATACCGAAATTGTTGACAGGCTTAAAAATAAAGAAATCCCCGAGGAAGTGGTAGCAAAGCTTACCGAGGTGTTTAAGGTTTTCGGGGACGGCACAAGGATAAAAATATTATGGAATTTGTTTGATAACGAAATATGCGTTGCCGAAATTGCGGAAAAGACAAAAATGAGCCAATCGGCAGTCAGTCATCAGCTTCGCATTTTAAAACAGGCAAGGCTGATAAAAGCCCGCCGTGACGGAAAAAACACCTTTTATTCTCTTGATGACGAGCATGTAAAAAGAATAGTTGAACAGGTTATGATACATATAACCGAATAAAAAAAAAGAGCCTTTCGGCTCTTTCAGACTGTCGAAAAAGTCGCCAGACCGCAGTAATTTATTTACTTCTGTGTTTGGCGCCTTTTTTTGATTTTTACTTTTGTGAAATGTGTCACTTCTTTAAAAAGCACTTTATTTTCTGCTTTTGCCGATTTCAAGCTCTATCGTACCGTCGTACGCCGACGAGCCTAAAATCGACAAATCTGCCTTCCTTTTTCGGCATCTTTTAGCGTGTCGAAGGTTTATCGACACGCTCAAAGAGCCTTTCGGCTCTTTTTTATCTAATTTAATTCGTCAAGCGGTATTCTCACTTCGGGGAAGCCCATAGCGTACGGCGCTATCTGATACTGCTGGAAGTATAAAACAAGTCCGTCGCCGTCCATAAAGAAGGAAACATTAGGCGCCTCCTCTTCCAAAGACCAAAGGTCCTCCTCCGCATATACTTCATAAAATTTTTCTATTACAAATTGGTCGGTTTCTTTCTGCGATTTTCCTAAAATTTCGGAAAGAGTGAGTTCTTTTTCAGCTTTGGTGTCATAGGTGTAAGATACCCGTATTCCGTTCGGGTGGATACCGCCTAAGTAAATTTCCGCCAAAAATGTTACCGAAAAAATATCCCCGTAATTTCTTGTAACATCATAGGACAGATAGTTTTCAAAGGGAAGCATATCAATATCTCCCGATTCAACATAATATTCCGATATATCTTCGCGGTAACCGCGCATTTCTTCTTCAAAGGATTCGGAAAGCTCTTTAAATTCCTTGTTTATTTCCTTTATAAATTTGCGGTTGTTTTTATTATCAAGCTCGGGATAGTTCGTTTTAACACATAAAAGCGCGGTTTTGTTATCATCTGCCATTATATCGAAGTGGGTAGTCTTTTTTGTCACCTTAAAATCCTTTGGGAAGGGCGGATTTATAGGACCGAAGCCTGCCTCCTCAACGCACCTTTGCCCCTCTTTTGTGAGCATAAATTCCGCCATTTTCCGTGCGGGCGAATTTTCCGGCTCGTCCTTTCGCAAAACGACATATGTGTTGTTTGAGAGCGGATATTCACCGCTTGCAATGGTGTCGTCATCGGGATAAACGCCATCAATTTTTAAAAGCTTTAAATACTCGTTTGTGTCATAGAACAGGTCCATATTCTGAAAATAGTAGTATATGCTGTATCCCAAGCCGTAGCCTGTCGGGTCGTCGGTTTGCGCGTCCATAACCTCTGTTAAGATGTTGGACATAGCAAGAGAGGTATTTTCCTCCCTGATTTTTTCGTTGATTTCATTGCCGTTTAAGAAGTAGCGCTCCATCTGTGCGTGGCTTCCGCTGTCGTTATTGCGGCAGTAGGGATATAAAAGCGCGTCGGGACCGCCGAGACTTTTCCAGTTTGCATATTTATTGTTTACATAAATCTCGGAAATTTGCTTTTGTGTAAGCCCGTCAATCGAGTTATCGGCGTTGGTAAAGAAAATCATTGCATCATAAGCAATCGGAATAAGTTCAAGCTCAACACCCTTGCTTTTTGCAAGCTCCAAAATGTCGCTTGCAGGGAAAACAGAAGCAAAAATCATATCAACTTCGCCGTTTATAAGGCGCTCGTATGACGCGTGGCTTTTGCTGTGACCGGCGGGTCTGTCGGCGTGTGAATAACCGTTATAGAAAAGCCCGCGGAAAACCTCTTCTGTAAAGGGATAAGTTGAGGTTGAGCCGTCTATTTTCGGCATATTTTTGTCAAAGCCGAAGGAAATCGCCGTTTGTGACGGATAAACCTGCAACATATCGCAGCATTCCAAGAGCAAATATGCAGAGAAAATGCGCGTTGCGGCATCTTTCGGGTTTGTGATAAAGGTGTATTCCTGATTTTCGTCTTCTTCATAATTTGCCGTGCCGTAGGTGCGCATTGTGTTATATGCGGACAGCGCCCAGTCGGAGATTTTTTCGGCGTCTTTAAAGTCAAGATTTTTTGTCAGCTCTTCGCGGGTTACTTTTGTTTCCTTTTGCATACCGCTTATCCACATACATCTTGCGGCAAGCGCTACCATTTCCTCGCGGGACACATTTCTTTGCGGTGAAAAATGGGTTTCGTCATCACCTGCGACAACGCCGAGCCTGCGTGCCTTTGTAACCGCCGCCGCAAACCAGCTGTCCTCGGGAACATCGGAAAAACCGCTGTCGGTATCGGGCATATTGTCAACGCCCAAAAACCGCATAGCCATCGCAACGGCTTCCGCACGGGTGACATTATCGTTAGGCAGCGCCTCGCCTTTTTCATTTCCTTTTATTACGCCCTTTCCCGAGAGCAGTTCCATTATATAGAAGTTGTAGGAATTGTCATCATATTCATTTTCGTCCCAAACAGGCTCATCGGTAAATGTCATATCCTCTGCAATAAAATATTCCAAGGGTCTGTCAGCATTTTCCGCAGGAATTGTCGCATAGATGTAATCGTTATAGACAGCGGACAGAGCGATAGGCGTTTTGTCGTCGGCATACCGCATCAAAAGGTGGGAATAAGCCTGATAGTTTTTTCCCATAAGGGTCAAAGCGTCGGGACATTCAATGTAAACCGTTGTAAATTCTCCGCCGTCCTTTTCCGCAAGTGCGCACG
Organism: uncultured Clostridia bacterium; assembly: GCA_905236685.1. GTDB lineage: Bacteria > Bacillota > Clostridia > UBA1381 > UBA1381 > UBA1738. The sequence continues at coordinate 7,347 of CAJOPD010000046.1, read as the reverse complement.
GAACAAGCGAGAGCAAAATCAAGAGGGATAAAAGCCCTGAAAAAATCCGTTTTTTCATAAAAAGTGTCCTCCTTAAAAAATTATTTTCTTATACTTAAACTTTATAGTAAAAGACAGGGCTTGTCAATAGAAATTTACAAAAAAAAGACTGCAAAATTTGCAGTCTTTTAATCTTATTCAGCAACAAAAGGCAAAAGCGCAATTTGTCTTGATCTTTTAATAGCAGTTGTAAGCTGTCTTTGATGCTTTGCGCAGGTACCGCTTATTCTTCTCGGCACGATTTTTCCGCGCTCGGTTATATATCTTCTCAATTTTGCGGTATCTTTATAGTCGATGTGTTCAACCTTGTCTACGCAGAAAACGCAAACCTTCTTTTTTGCGCGTCTTGCTTTAAAAGGTCTTTCGTTCTTTTCTTCCATTATTACTTCCTCCTATCAATTTTTACCGATTAAAACGGCAAATCGTCCTCTGAACCCTCTATGGTCTGGAACCCCATACTGTCGATGTCGCCGAGAGCGCTGTCTGCGCTCGGAGCGGGCTGTGTCATACCGAAACTGTCGCCCGATGTGTCTGTGCCCGTTTCCTTTTTAGAGCCGGTAAAATGCACCTCTTCAACAACAACATCTGTGGAATACTGCCGTTTTCCCTCCTGGTTTTCCCAAGAGCGTGACTGCAAGCTTCCGACAAGAGCAATCATAGAGCCCTGACGGAAATATTTGCAGATGAATTCTGCTTGCTGACGCCAAGCCGTACAGTTAATAAAGTCGGCGTTTTGCTGACCGTCCTTCGCAAAGCGGCGGTTTACCGCAACGGAAAAACTGCAAACCTGGATACCGCTCGTTGTCTGGCGGAGTTCAGGGTCGCGGGTAAGTCTGCCCATTAAAATAACTTTGTTCATAACGCCACCCCGCTATCAGCTGTCTTTACGGATAATGATTGTACGAAGGATACCATCGGTAATTCTGTACTGTCTGTCAAGCTCCTTCGGAAACTCTCCGTCCGAAGTAAAGTCAACCAAAACATAGTAACCTTCGGTTTTATCATTGATTTCGTAAGCGAGCCTTCTTTTGCCCCATTCGTCTACCTGCTCAACCGTACCGTTTTTAGCGATTAAGCCCGTAAACTTCTCAACAAGAGCCTTTACGGCGTCCTCTTCAAGACCTGCATCAACGATAAAAATTGTTTCATAGCTGTAAGTTAATTTTTCAGCCATTTTCGCACCTCCTTATGGACTTATGTCCCAAGATGAAATCCTCTTGGGCAAGGATATTGCTTTAAAAAGCTTTGACATTATATACTAAAAAAAGCCATATGTCAAGACTTTTTTAAATATTCCTCCTCCGAAAGCAAGGAATTGTAAAAATTTTGAAGAGCGGCAACGCCTTCCCGATTAAACCGCGAGGTATCGAAGGAAATATTTTCGGAGGACGCTTTTCTCGGCTGTGCGTCATCAAAATACCCGCGCGCAAAGCCGAAAATTTCCTGATATTTTCGCAGATAAAGCACCGACGGAACAGCCGTGCCGCTTTCCCAGGCGGACAGCGTTGCCCGTGAAACGCCGAGCGCTTCCGCGAGCGTTTTTTGTGAAATTTTGCGTGAAAGCCTTGCGTTTTTTAGTTTTTCCGAAAGGTCCATCGTTTTCGCTCCTCTTTTTTTCATAATTATATAATTTTTTCCAAAAAAGTCAATCTATTCACAAAAAGTTCATATTTTTTATAAAAAAGTTTAATTTTTTATTCATACTATTTTAAAAAGCGTATGATATCATATGTATAATCGAATAAATAACAAATCGGAAAGAAAAAATAACAAATATAAAAAATCATATAGGAAGGGAAAGAAAATGAAAAAATATCCTTGTTCAGACACAACCGAACTCATAGAATACAGACCGAAGGTAAAAAGGCACATACTCAGAAAAATTGCGCCCTATCTTTTAACGGCGCTTTTTGCAAGTGCGATAACCGCAGGAGCGGCAGGCGTCGGCGGATACTATTATTTAAAGCCTGTTTTAAAAACGCAGAGCGTTTCGTATCAGGCACCGTCGGGAGACGCAAGCGGAGGCGCAAGCACAGTTCTCTTTACCGACAGCAAAAAATCCCTTTCGGTTACCGATATAGCAAAGCAGGTAGGTCCTTCCTGCGTGGGAGTTATAAACAAAGCGAAGCTTCAACCGAGGCGCTATTATGACCCGTTCAGCGGAAGATATTACTATTACCAGACGGGCGAGGAGCTTGTTCAGCAGGGCTCGGGCTCGGGTATAATAATAAGCGAGGACGGATATATCGTAACAAATCAGCATGTCATAGCAGACGCGAGCGAAATCACCATAATACTGAATACCGGCGACGAATATACCGCAACAGTTGTCGGCTCTGACGCAAAATCAGACCTTGCCGTTCTTAAAATAAACGCATCGGGGCTCACGGCGGCGGTTTTGGGCGATTCAAGTCAGGTAGAGGTGGGCGACCTTGCCGTTGCAATAGGAAATCCCTTGGGACAGGAGCTTGCAGGAACGGTAACATCTGGCGTTATAAGCGCGGTAAACAGGAAAATGACGGTTGATAACAGGAGCTATAACCTTTTGCAGACCGACGCTGCGATAAATCCGGGAAATTCAGGCGGAGCGCTTGTTAACAAGTATGGCGAGGTTATCGGCATAAATTCAATCAAGATGTCGGAAACGGGCGTTGAGGGCATAGGCTTTGCGATAGCAATTTCCGAGGCAAAGCCGATAATAGACGACCTTATGAACAGCGGATATGTTTCGGGCAGAAGTCTTATCGGAATAACAACAACCGAGTCCAAAAACGGACTTACCGTATATTCGGTAATAGAGGGAAGCGGAGCCGAAAAAGCAGGAATTAAGCAGGGCGACCTTATCGTAAAGGCAGACGGAAAGGTTGTCACAACAAGTGAAGCGCTCAATGAAGCAAGGGACGGAAAAAAGCCGGGAGAATATATAATTCTTACCGTTATAAGAAACGGTGAGCTGACCGACATCAAGGTACAGCTTGGCGAGGATAAGCCCAAGAAATAAACGCTGAATTTAATACACCTTAAAAATTTTTTAAGGTGTATTTTTTTTGTGTAAAAAGATAAAAAAATTGCTGAAAATGACTGGTAAAAGGGATAAAAATATTGTATAATAAAAATATAATGCGCAAGGAGGTACAAAAATGGCGTCGGCGTTAGTTTTTATAAAGAGTTTTTTTCAGGTTTTAAAAGTAACAGACCTGATTGATATTTTGCTGATTGCGGTAATCATATATCAAATGCTGAAACTGATAAAGGAAACGCGTGCAATGCAGCTTGTAAAAGGTGTTTTGATTTTATTTGTTGTTTTGCAGATAAGCTCCTGGCTTAACTTAAATACGCTCAATTATCTGCTTAAAAGCGCGATGCAGGTTGGTATGTTTGCCATTGTTGTTATCTTCCAGCCTGAGCTTCGGAGCATTTTGGAAAAGATGGGGCGCTCAAAGGTGGGAAGGCTCATCAATATCGCAGCGGGTCCCTCCGATACGCAGGAATATGCCATAAATGAAATTGTAAAAGCGGCGGACAATCTTTCACGCACAAAAACAGGCGCGCTTATCGTTATGGAGAGGGAAACAAAGCTCGGAGATGTGATAGGCACAGGCACGCTTATTGATGCGGCGGTCAGCTCGGCGCTTTTAGAGAACATTTTTGTTCCCAAAACACCGCTTCACGACGGAGCGGTAATAATCCGCGGCGACAGAGTACATACGGCGGGCTGTCTTTTGCCGCTTACCTCGAACGAAAACCTTTCGCGAGAGCTTGGGACAAGACACCGCGCGGCGCTCGGTGTTTCGGAAGCCTCCGACGCCGTTGTTGTTGTGGTAAGCGAGGAAACGGGCAAAATTTCCATAGCGGTAAATGGCAGACTTACGAGAAATCTTACAAAAGAGTCACTCTTTGCTGCGCTTAAAAAGGCATTTACGCAGGAAGCGGAAAAAAGCAGATTTTGGAGGGGTGTAAGATGAAAAATATAAGAAACAGCAAAACATTCCTTAAAATCCTGTCTGCGCTTATTGCGGTAGTTTTGTGGTTTGCAATAACCTACACCGAGGACCCCGTCATAAGTCAAACGGTTATTGGCTTGAAAATTAACATAAAGGGGGAAAGCTCGTTAAACGCAGGCGGGTTTGCCATAGTTAACAAGGACAGCTTTCCCGCAATAAATGTTGTAATCCGCGGAAGCAGGAGCGATGTTATTTCCGCGCTCGGCGAAATTTCGGCGGAAATAGATGTTTCCGCAATAAAGCAAGAGGGCGAAACGGTTGTTGCGGTAACATATTCCTATCCTTCAAGCAGGGTAATACTTGAAAAGGCAAGGGTTAAGGAGATAACGGTAAAAACGGAAAGCGTGGTAACGCGGGAAATTCCCGTAAAAACCGAGGTTGTAAACCGTGACAAAAACAAGGAAATACTTGTAAAAACCGTGTGCAAAACAGAAACTATTTCGGTTAAGGGCGCAATAAGCGATGTATATGAAATCGCTTACGCAAAGGCAAAGATTGACGCGTCAAAAATAACAAAAACAAGCGAAATGGAATGTCCTTACGAGTTTTACGGCGAAAATGACACCGCCGTGGACGACGGAAATATAATATATAAAAGCAGCGAGACCGTTTTGCTTGAAAATACGGTCTATGACAGGATTAATCTGCCTATAAAAGTGGTTTTAGACAGCGAAAAAAGAAAAAATTACGGCTTTTCGCTTAAAAATATAAGCATAGAAAGCGTAGATGTCGGGCTTGACGAAGGCGTTTCGGCGGAATATATCGAGGCACAGGTAGTTCCGCAAAAGGAAAAGAACGGCTATGAGGCGGTTCTTGTTGCGCCCGAGGGCGTCTATATACCCGAGGAAAATACGAAAATAACGGTAAGCGGTGAAATTGTTCCGAAGGAAACGGCGGACATTTCGGTAAAGGTAAACCCCGTAAATGTGCCGAGCGGAAAGCAGGTAACGGTTTCGCCAGATGAGGTGACCGTTACGGTAAAAACGGCGGAAAATCCCGCCAAACTAACCGTAAAAGCAACGGTTGATGTTTCCAAAATGACAGAAACGGAGGAGGTTTTGCCGTTAGAATTTGACACGGACGGCGACGCGGACATAATAGGAACATACAGCGTAACGGTAAAATCGGAGCAGGGAGAATAAAATGGCGGATACAATAGTACGCGGGCAAAGTCTTGACGGGACAATAAAAATTTTTGTCGCAAATACAAAGGATTTGGTGCAGGAAGCACGGAAAATTCATAACAGCAGTCCTGTCGCAACGGCGGCGCTCGGAAGAACGCTCACCATAGCCGCAATTATGGGGCAAAATCTTAAAAATGATGCGGACTCTGTTACAATTCAGTTCAGAGGTGACGGACCGCTCGGGAATATTGTGGCGGTTTCGGACAATAAGTCAAAGGTGCGCGGCTATGCGGTAAACCCGTTTTTAGACCTGCCGCTCAATAAAAAGGGCAAGCTTGATGTAGGCAAAGCGGTCGGCAGGGGCGATTTGTGCGTTATATATGATATGGGAATGAAAGAGCCGTATTCGGGGCGCGTGCCGATTGTAACGGGCGAAATTGCCGAGGATATGACCTATTATTTTGCAAAAAGCGACCAAATACCAACAGCGATTGGACTTGGGGTTTTGGTCGATACCGATTGCTCGGTAAAAACGGCGGGCGGATATATGATACAGCTTATGCCCGACGCAACGGAGGAAACGGCAGAAAAAATAGAAGAAATTGTGCGAAAAGCACCGCCCGTAACCGAAATGCTTGAAAAGGGAATGTCGGCGGAGGAAATACTGTTTTTTCTCACCGACGGCTTTGATATGCTCGTCAGCAACGAAAAAGTGACGCCCGAATACAAGTGCAAATGCTCCGAGCGGAGAATGAGGAACGCGGTGATTTCAATAGGAAAAAAAGAGCTCGCACGGATAATCGACGAGGACGGAAAATGCGAGGTGGAATGTCAGTTTTGCAACAGCAAATTCACCTTCCAAAAGGACGAACTTTTAAAAATGTATGAGCTTGCAAGATAAAAAGAAGTTAATAAACAGGAGTAAAAAAGAGGTTCAGTTTAAGATAATCTCATCATATGCTTTTTCTCCCTGTATCAAGAAAGGAAGATAAAAAATGAGAAAGAAGATTTTAGCGGTTGGCACGGTGCTTTGTATGCTGTTCGGCTTTGCTGTTTTGCCCGTGAGTGCGGAAAGCGCAGTATGGGACGGAAGCGTTGCGACATCACTCCCCGGCGGAGACGGAACAAAAAGCAATCCATACATAATAAAAACAGCGGAGCAGCTTGCATATCTTGCGCAGCTGATAAATGGAGGCGCGTCTTTTTCGGGAAACTATTTTAAACTTGAAGATGACATTGTCTTAAACGCTCAGGATACATTTGCGTATGACGAAAACGGCAATATAACAGGCGTGGCAGCAGGCAAACAGCCAAGGGAATGGACGCCAATCGGCAATAATTATCAAATGCCGTTAAATTTTTACTTTGACGGCATATTTGACGGCGGCGGACACAAAATAAAGGGTATTTACATATATAATCCCGGCGCTATGGGCAGAGGTCTTTTTGGTGCGTGTATGGACGGCATAATCAAAAATGTCAGCATATCGGACGGCTTTATTAGCGGCGGCGCATACAGCGGCGGCATAGTGGGGATTAACCTTAGCTCAGACATAAACGGCTGTAACAGCGCGGTTACGGTAATAGGTAACGGCAATTATATCGGCGGTATTGCCGGATACAGTATGTCGGACGAAGGGAAAACGGCAATCATCAGGGACTGTTTAAACAGCGCAAGTGTCAGCGGCGGAAATTCCGTAGGCGGTATTGTCGGATACAGCACCACAAAGGCAGGAGTGGCGGAAATAAGAAACTGTACTAACGAAGGAAGCATATCAGGAAGCGGCAACTGGATTGGCGGCGTAGCGGGAGAAAGCTCGTCAGAGGAAGGTACAGCGGCAGTCAGCGGCTGTATAAACAGCGCAAGCGTCAGCGGTAACGGCTATAATATCGGCGGAATAGCAGGATTTAGCGGGACAAATTCGGGAACGGCGACAATAAGCGGAAGCAAAAACAGCGGCACAGTAAACGGTGTTGAATACAATATCGGCGGTGTAGCGGGATTTAGCGGGACAGGCGGAGGAACAGCAACGGTAAGCAATTGCGAAAACACCGGAGATATAATCTCGAACGGAGATAATATCGGCGGTGTTGCAGGGCATAACTATAACGGTACTGTAAGCGACAGCACAAACAGCGCAAGTGTCGGCGGAGAAGGTTACCGTATAGGCGGTATAGTC
>CAJOPD010000045.1 GCA_905236685.1 uncultured Clostridia bacterium | reverse complement strand
GCTTTTTACCGGCAAGCCCGAAATGGAACGCTCGGGAATGGGCTTTTCTATAATGGAAAGCTTTATGGACAGCGTAGAGGTGGCGAGCAGGCTGGGTGAGGGAACGACCGTAAAAATGACAAAAACGGTGGAACTTGATGCGTGATATGGAAACTTATGCAAACAATTCCGAGCTTTTAAAAAGGTGCAAGGACGGCGATAAAAGCGCAAGAGATGCACTTTGCAGCGAGAATATGGGACTTGTGAAAAAAATTGCCTCGGGATTTTCAAAAAGCGGAGCGGCGTATGAGGATTTGGTGCAGACGGGCGCGATAGGACTTATAAAGGCGATAGACAATTTTGACATTTCGCAGAATGTGAAATTTTCAACCTATGCCGTGCCGATGATTTTGGGCGAAATCAGGCGCTTTTTGCGCGATGACGGGCTTATTAAGGTGAGCCGAAGTTTAAAACAGACGGCATTAAAGGGCGCAAGAGCAAGGGAAGAGCTTGCAAAAGAGCTGTCGCGGGAGCCTACAATAAAGGAAATTTCCCAAAAATGCGGAATTTGTGCGGAAGAGCTGGCATATGCCTTTGATGCTGTCCGCGAGCCAGACTCCATAAACCGCGCTGTTTATGATAATTCAGAGGAAACTTTTGAGGACAGGCTGTTTTCGGAGAACGAGGAGGAGAAAATAACCGACCGAATTCTGATAGAAGAAATTCTAAGCAAAATCCTGCCTGTCGAAAGGCAGGTAATAGTTTTGCGGTATTTTAAATGCAAGAGCCAGCAGGAAATCGGCAAAATGCTCGGCATATCTCAGGTTCAGGTGTCAAGAATAGAAAAAAGAGTTCTGGAAAGACTGCGGAAAAAGGAGTTTATATAAAGGCAACCCCCTTTTCAGATACCGAAAGTACAAGCTTTTTACGGGGAGGTACAGAAATCCACCTGTCCATAAAAAGCCGTTCATAATTATTATATACCGTAAAAGCGATACTTCCCGAAGGCAGAGATATAAAATCGGAGGTATCGCCATTTAATATGTCATAAAATATCCGCATTCCGTCTATGCCGACCGAAATCACAGGGAAGGCGGTGTCATTTTTAACAGCAAAAAAAGACTGCATCGTAATACTCCTTTCGGAATATACTATGCAGTTTACATAAAAAATGTACTTGTTTTTATTTTAAGAATGAAAGCGCCTCGGACAGCGTTTTTGCGGAGATAATGTTGAAATTTGCAGGCGTTTTCAAGCCTTTTTGCGACTGCCTCGGTATTATTGCGGTATCAAATCCGAGTTTAGACGCCTCAAAAATCCGCTTTTCGAGCTGCGCAACGCTTCTCAGCTCGCCGCCAAGCCCCACTTCGCCGATAAAAATCATATTTTCGGGAATTTTCACATCATATTTTGCAGCCCATATTGCCGCGCAAAGTCCCAAATCGGACGCGGTTTCCAAAATTCTTAGCCCTCCTGCGACATTTACATAGACATCGGAGTTTGAAAGGTTTACCTTGGCACGCTTTTCCAAAACGGCAATCATCAGGATAACGCGGTTTAAATCAATGCCCGATGACATTCTGCGCGGATTTCCGAACCCTGTGGGAGCGACAAGCGCCTGAATTTCCGCCAAAATTCCGCGGCTTCCCTCCATTGTGCATATTATTGAAGACCCCGAATTATCATTGCTCCGTCCTTCCAAAAGAAAGGCGGAGGGGCTGTCAACCTCCAAAAGCCCCGAGTTTGCCATTTCAAAAACGCCGATTTCGTTGGTAGAGCCGAAACGGTTTTTTACAGCGCGTAAAATTCGGAAGGTGGTCTGCTTGTCGCCCTCAAAATAGAGAACGCAGTCCACCATATGTTCAAGTACGCGCGGACCTGCCAGAGAGCCCTCCTTTGTAACATGCCCTACAATAAACATAGATATGTCGTCCTGCTTTGCGACGCGCATAAATGCGTTTGTCGCCTCGCGCACCTGCGGAACGCTGCCTGACGCGGAAACAATTTCCGCACAGCACATAGTCTGAATTGAGTCAATGATTACAATGTCGGGATTTACCTGGGCAGTTATTTCCAAAATCGCCTCAACATCTGTTTCCGAAACAAGATATAGGTTTTTGTTGACTACCCCGAGGCGTTCGGCGCGCAGCTTTATCTGTTTTTCCGATTCCTCGCCCGAAACATAAAGTATTTTTTTGTCATCGGGGAGGGTGGCGCATATTTGAAGGAGCAGGGTGGATTTTCCAATCCCAGGGTCGCCGCCCACCAAAACGAGCGAGCCTTTTACAAGACCGCCGCCTAAAACTCGGTCAAGCTCGCCTATACCCGTTTTATAGCGGATTTCAAGCTCGCTTTTGACATCGCCGAGCTTGGAAACCTGCCTTTTTACCGAGGTAAAGGCGGAAGTTTGCTTTGTCTTTTTTTCCTGTGCCGAAACGATTGTTTCGTCAAAAGAATTCCAGCTGTCGCAGGCGGGGCATTTGCCCAGCCATTTTGCAGATTGATACGCACATTCGCGGCAGATATATACTGATTTTGTTTTCATCTGTAACTCCTCTTGCGGTTTTCTTTACCAAAAAAGTATATCACATTTTTTTTGTCATTTCAACCTAATATGCATAAAAGCCTTCCTATAAATTTGTAAAAAACTACAAAAAATAAAAAAAAATCTAAAATTGGAAAAATTATATGGACTTTTTTGCAAATTGTGATATAATAATATAGTTAAAATAATAACAAATAAATTTCAGGAGGAATAAAAATGAGTAAGAAGTATGTTTACTTATTTTCAGAGGGTAACGCCAATATGAGAGAAATCTTAGGCGGAAAAGGCGCTAACCTTGCTGAAATGACAAACTTGGGACTTCCTGTTCCGCAGGGATTTACCATTTCAACAGAGGCGTGTACGAGATATTACGAAGACGGAAGAAAGATAAGCGCTGAAATTCAGGCGGAGATTATGGAATACATCGAAAAGATGGAACAAATCTGCGGCAAAAAGTTCGGCGATGTTGAAAATCCGCTTTTGGTATCTGTTCGTTCAGGCGCAAGAGCATCAATGCCCGGTATGATGGACACAATTTTGAATTTGGGACTTAATGAAACTGTTGTAAATTCGCTTGCCGAGAAGTCGGGTAATCCGCGTTGGGCTTGGGACTGTTACAGAAGATTTATTCAGATGTACTCCGATGTCGTTATGGAAGTCGGCAAGAAGTATTTTGAACAGCTTATAGATCAAATGAAGGAAAAGAAGGGCGTAACTCAGGATGTTGAGCTTACGGCTGACGATTTAAAGGAACTTGCAGCACAGTTTAAAGCTGAATATAAGTCAAAAATCGGCGTAGATTTCCCGACAGATCCTAAGGAGCAGTTGATGGGCGCTATCGAAGCTGTATTTCGTTCTTGGGACAACCCCCGTGCAAATGTATACAGAAGAGATAACGATATTCCTTATTCTTGGGGTACAGCCGTTAATGTTCAGATGATGGCGTTCGGTAATATGGGCGACACATCAGGTACAGGCGTTGCGTTTACTCGTGACCCGGCAACAGGCGAAAAGAAGCTTATGGGTGAGTTCCTTATGAACGCTCAGGGCGAAGATGTTGTTGCAGGTGTAAGAACTCCTCAGCACATTGACCAGCTTAAAAATGTTATGCCTGAGGTTTATGAGCAGTTTGTAGGCATCTGCCACACTCTTGAAAATCATTACCGCGATATGCAGGATATGGAGTTCACCATTGAGGACAAGCACCTTTATATGCTTCAAACAAGAAACGGTAAGCGTACAGCACAGGCTGCATTGAAGATTGCCTGCGACTTGGTTGACGAGGGCAAGAGAACAGAAAAAGAAGCAGTTTTGATGATAGACCCGAGAAACCTTGACACGCTTTTGCACCCGCAGTTCGACCCCAAGGCATTAAAGGCACAGGAGCCTGTTGCAAAGGCTTTGGCGGCTTCTCCCGGTGCTGCTTGCGGTAAGGTTGTATTCACGGCTGAGGACGCAAAGGCTTGGAACGCAAGAGGCGAAAAGGTCGTTTTGGTAAGACTTGAAACTTCTCCCGAGGATATTGAGGGTATGAAGGCGTCACAGGGAATTTTGACAGTCCGCGGCGGTATGACATCTCACGCAGCCGTTGTTGCGCGCGGTATGGGTACCTGCTGTGTATCAGGCTGTTCCGCAATCAATATGGACGAGGAAAACAAAAAGTTCACTCTTGCAGGTAAGACATATCAAGAGGGCGACTATATCTCAATAGACGGTTCAACAGGTAACATCTATGACGGAATTATCCCGACAGTTGATGCATCAATAGCAGGCGAATTCGGAAGAATTATGGCTTGGGCAGACAAGTACAGAACACTTAAAGTAAGAACAAATGCAGACACACCTGCTGACGCTAAAAAGGCAAGAGAGCTCGGTGCTGAGGGTATCGGTCTTTGCCGTACAGAGCATATGTTCTTTGAAGGCAACAGAATTGACGCTTTCCGTGAAATGATTTGTTCCGACACAGTTGAGGAAAGAGAAGCAGCGCTTGAAAAGATACTTCCTATGCAGCAGGGCGACTTTGAACAACTCTATGAAGCATTGGAAGGCAACCCTGTAACAATCAGATTTTTGGATCCTCCGCTTCACGAGTTCGTTCCCACAGAGGAAGCTGACATTGAAGCATTGGCAAAGGCGCAGGGCAAGAGCGTTGAAACTATCAAGGCAATAATCGACTCGCTCCACGAGTTCAACCCGATGATGGGACACCGCGGCTGCCGTCTTGCAGTAACATATCCTGAAATTGCAAAGATGCAGACAAGAGCGGTTATAAGAGC
>CAJOPD010000044.1 GCA_905236685.1 uncultured Clostridia bacterium | reverse complement strand
ACTCTACCAACCCGACCCGTTTCCAGCACCCCGTTGCAGGCACTTACAAGAAAGAGTGTGTTGAACAAGGCAAGAAATACTTCTCTGTTGCATCGGGCGGCGGTACGGGAAGAACGCTCCACCCTGACAATATGGCGGCAGGTCCTGCTTCCTACGGTATGACCGATACGATGGGCAGAATGCATTCCGACGCACAGTTCGCAGGCTCCTCATCAGTTCCCGCTCATGTAGAAATGATGGGCTTAATCGGCGCAGGAAATAACCCAATGGTTGGTATGACCGTTGCAGTTGCCGTAGCTGTATCAGAGGCTATGAATAAATAGTAATCTATCAAAAAAAATCCCGTAATGCTTATGCATTACGGGATTTTTTATTTATCTCCTTTACTAATAAGATTTTTGATGTTATAATCAGGTTAGTGGTATTATAAGATAATTAAGGGGCAAAAAATGGCTAATATATTTGATTATTTAAAATGGCGTAATGATGTGCCGTTTTCGGCAGACGCTTTCGGCGAAGTTGATAATCTTGTTCTTGCCGAGCTTGCATACACCGATTTCGGCGGAATTGTGCCGCCTGACAGCGAGCAAATTTCTATCATTGACACACACAAAGCGTTTTTTGAAAAAAATGACCGCACCGAGATAATGGCAAGCACATCTTTTACCGCAAAAGCGCCCTTTCTTATGGACGATATGGTTTCCGGCGCGCGTTTTAATAATATACGGCTAAGCAACTACATAAATGAAATTGACAAGGACAAGGACGCGCAGTTCTCCGCAATAACCATTCATCTTGGCGACGGCACCATTTATGTTTCCTTCCGCGGAACAGACGGCACTGTTGTCGGCTGGAAGGAGGACTTTAATTTAAGCTATATAGCGGAAACAGAAGGGCAAAGAAAAGCCGCCGCATATCTTGACAATATTGCATCACATTTTCCCAATCCCATACGCGTAGGCGGTCATTCAAAGGGCGGAAATTTTGCAGTTTATGCCGCCACCTTTTGTGCGGACAAAGTTAAGCCGCAAATTATCGGAGTTTATTCAAATGACGGACCGGGATTTCGCGAAGAGGTCACAAATTCGGCAGAGTATAAGTCTATCCTGCCGAAAATCGTCAGCATAATCCCCGACACCTCCGTTATCGGACTGCTTTTGTCAAGCGGCGCGGAGCACCGCGTGGCAAAAAGCGATGCGACAGGGATTTTTCAGCACGACGGTTTTTCGTGGCAAGTGGAAAAAAACCGTTTTGTCGGCGCAACTCTTTCCGATATGGCGATTTTTATTGAAAAAACCTTGGGCGTGTGGCTTGGCTCAATGGACGACGAAACCAGAAAATCTATGACCTCCTCCGTCTTTTCGCTGTTTGAGGCGACGGGTATGGACAGTTTCAGCAGTATGAGCGAACAGAAATGGAAAAGCACCGAAGCGATACTTTCTTCCATACGTGGTCTACCCAAGGAAAAACGCCGCGAGCTCGCTGTGCTGGCAAACGAGCTTTTTAAAAGCGGAGGCAAGACCGCATTTTCCGAACTGCAAAATGAGCATTTTAAAAACCAGCCATAAAAAAGTGCGATAACTCGCACTTTTTTAAAATATATCCTTTTTCTTTTTCATAGCCCGTCTTATCAAAATGAGAATTGATAAAAGCACGCACGAAAGCATAAAAATCGGGACAACCCATTTATTTTTTTCATTATCCTGTGCTGATTTCATCTCTGTCCACAAGTCCTGCATAAGACGATTTGCATCATCAGACATATTTACAAAAACCGTTGTATGATTTTTTAGATACTCATCGTCCAAGTATGAAATTCCGTTTTCCTTTATCTCGTCATCAAGCATTTCAAAAGCCGCCTCGTTAGGCGTGGAATAGCCTATATATGAGGTTGTTGCATACGCAACATCAGGCTCGCACATAAAGTTTATATAAAGTTCTGCCGCTTCCTTATTCTGCGCCGATTTCGGTATGCACAAAGAGTCAAAGAACAAATTTGTTCTGCTCTTTGGAACAGCAAAGCTTATATGGTCATATTCGTCCATCAAGGTCACCGCGTCGCCTGCGTAATACGGTGCCAAAACCGCCTCGCCTGCGCCCATTTTATCAAAAATCTCGTCCATTACATAGGACTGCACAAGCGGTTTCTGCTCCTTTAATTTTTCCGCCGCCGCTTTTATCTCCTTCGGATTTTCGGTATTCATTGAATACCCCAAAAGCGTTTCGGCTATGGCAAAGGCGTCCCGCGGATTATCAAACATCAGTATGCTGTCGGCATACTTCTCGTCCCACAAAATATCCCAGTCAATCTCGTCTTCTGGGACATCTATCGCGGTATTATCGTAAATAATCCCGACCGTTCCCCAGGTATACGGCACGGAATACCTGTTCCCCCTGTCATAATCCTTGTCCTTAAACTTGTCCATAATATACTTAAAATTCGGTATATTATTAAAGTCAAGCTTTTGGAGCATATCCTCTTTAATCATTCGGGAAATCATATACTCGGAGGGGATAATAATGTCATAGCTTGCTCCGCCGCCCTTTAATTTTGCATAAAGCTCCTCGTTTGTAGCGTAGGTCGTATAGTTCACCTGTATGCCCGTGAGCTTGGTGAACTCCGCATTTACATCTAAAAGCCCGTCGCTGCCGTCCGAAATATATTCGCCCCAGTTATAGACATTTATAGAAATTCCCTTGCCCTGAAAGCGATTGTAAAATTCGGGGTTTTCCACCGTCAGCGTCTGCTCCTCCTCGTCCTCGTCCTCGTTTATATGTTGAAGGTGACAGCCCGACATAGAAAATACAAGCGATGTTAAAACCAAAAAATACAGTATTTTTTTCATATCGTCATCTCCTTCTCGCCTTTTTTGTCGATTATATTTTTAAGGAGAAGTACCGCTACCACGACCGCAAAAATGATGGTTGAAAGTGCATTTATTTCAGGGCTTACCTTTCTTCTTGTCATAGAATAAATGGTAATCGGCAAGGTCTGGGAGGTTGCACCTGATGTAAAATAGCTTATTACAAAATCGTCAAGCGAAAAGGTGAAGCTCATCAAAAATCCCGACACTATTCCGGGCATAATTTCAGGCAAAACCACCTTGAAAAACGCCTGCACAGAATTACAGCCCAAATCCTGCGCCGCCTCATAAATATTCGGGTTCATCTGGCGGAATTTCGGCATAACATTGAGCACAACATACGGCACATCAAAGGTTATATGTGCGATTAAAAGCGTGCCGAAACCGAAGCTGAAACTCATTCTTGCCGCAAAAAACACGAACAGGAGCATAAGCGATACGCCTGTTACAATTTCAGGATTTATTATCGGAATATTGTTAACATTAAGAGCCAGTGCCTTGGGAAATTTTTTCATATTCCTTATACCTATTGCCGCCGCAGTACCCAAAATCGTTGACAAAACCGACGCCAAAAGCGAAATAATTATGGTGTTTCGAAATGATGTCAAAATAAGCTCGTTATGGAAAAGCTTGACATACCAGTCAAAAGTGAAGCCCTCAAAAACGCTGCGGCTTTTTGTCGTGTTAAAGGAAAATACGATCAGCACGAAAATCGGCAGGTAGAAAAACAGCAGAAGGAGCAACATATAAATTTTAGAAATCTTTTTCATATCACACCCTCCTATATCAAAACCCTGTCCTCGTCATCGCTGTCAAACTGGTTCATTATTGTCATAATGAGCAGTACGATAACCATCAGGACAAGTGAAATTCCCGCGCCCAAGTTTGGATTATAGGAGTTTCCTAAAAACTGCATTTCAATAAGGTCGCCGATAAGCAAATTGCTTCCGCCGCCCAACATACGCGATATTATGAATGTGCTTATCGCCGGCACAAAAACCATAGTTATTCCCGACATAACGCCCGGCAAACTCAAAGGAAATACTACCTTAAACATCACCTTGCGGCTGTTTGCGCCCAAGTCCTGTGCCGCCTCCAAAAGCATTTTGTCGATTTTTACTATTACGGAATAAAGCGGCAAAATCATATACGGAAGGTAGTTATACACCATTCCCAAAACGACCGCTCCCTGCGTATTCAAAAGCTTATACGGACCTAAACCGATTAGCCCCAAAGCCCTGTTTATAATGCCGTTGTTGCCCAAAAGCGTCATCCACGCATATGTTCTTAACAAAAAGTTCATCCACATAGGCAGCATTACTATCATAATCATTGTGCTTTGATGCTTTTTGTCCATAGTTGCCAGAATAAATGCGGCAGGATATGCAATCACGAGGCAAATAACCGTTGCAATCGCCGCGAGCCAGATTGAGCGCACAAAAATATTGGTATATTGCGCCACATTGGCAATATAGTCAAGGGTGAAATGCCCGTCACCGTCGGTAAAGGCAAAATATGCCACCATCGCAAGAGGCACTACTATAAATACTGCCATCCACACGATATAGGGTGCGGAAATGAGTTTCTTTTTCATTTCTTTTCCTCCATCTTCTTCATAATATGAATATCGTATGGATCAAAAGAAATCCCTACCGTAGAGCCAACCTCCGCGGCTTTTGTCGAGTGAACAAGCCACGAAAAATCAAAGGCGTCTATCACCATTTCATAATGCACACCCTTAAAGGTGACCGACTCCACAATGCCTGCTATTTTAGCATTTTCCGCGTCAACAAGCTTTATGTCCTCGGGTCTTATAACCACATCAACAGGGACATTTTCGCCGAAACCGCTGTCCACGCACTCAAATTCGCTGCCGAAAATCTCGACGAGCAAATCCTTTTTCATTATTCCGTCCAAAATATTACTCTCCCCGATAAAATCCGCAACGAAGGCGTTTATCGGCTCGTTGTATATATCAACAGGAGTGCCTATCTGCTGGATATTGCCCTTGTTCATAACGACTACCGTGTCGCTCATTGTAAGGGCTTCCTCCTGGTCGTGTGTAACATATATAAATGTTATTTCAAGCTGCTGCTGGATTGCTTTTAATTCAATCTGCATTTCTTTGCGGAGCTTTAAGTCCAAAGCCCCCAAAGGCTCGTCCAGCAAAAGCACCTTAGGTCTGTTAACAAGCGCACGGGCTATTGCAACACGCTGCTGCTGACCGCCCGACAAGCTGTTTACACTTCTCTTTTCATAACCTTTTAAATTTACCAGCTCCAAAATTTCCGCTACCCGTTTTTGAATATCCTTTTCGTTCATCTTCTTTATGCGCAGTCCGAAAGCGACATTGTCATAAACATTTAAATGCGGGAAAAGCGCGTATCTTTGAAAAACCGTGTTGACATTCCGCTTATATGCAGGAAGGTTGTTTATTTCTTTTCCTTCAAAGCTGACGCTGCCGCTGTCCGGGGTTACAAATCCGCCGATAATCCTGAGCGTCGTCGTTTTTCCGCAGCCCGAGGGTCCTAAGAGAGTTACAAACTCCTTGTCCTTAATATCAAGATTGATATTGTTTAAAATAACCTCCCCGTCAAATACTACATTGATGTTCCGTAAGCTGATTAAATTTTGCATCTATCTACCCCCAATTCAAAATATTACAGCCTATATTGTAGAATAAAATGCAAAAAAAATCAACAGTTTAGGCGAATTTTTGCGATTTTATTTTTCTTCTGAAAGACCGAGAATATAATCTGTTGAAACATTATAGTATTTTGCAAGTTTTATGAGTATATCAATCGGAAGCTGTCTTTGACCGTTTTCATACTGCGAATAGGTGTTTTGTTTTATATGCAGATAGTCCGCTATCTGCTTTTGTTTCAAATCTCTGTCCTCGCGCAAATCTCTAAGTCGCATATCACTCCCCTCCTTATCACAAAAAATTATATATTATCTCGTATTGAGATATTGACATATATCTCATATTGTGATATTATTGTTTGCAAAAGGAGGCAAAAATATGAAAAAAAAGAAGTTTTCAAGTATAGGTATTGTACTTTGTATGCTTTTCGCTTTGGTTGCATTACCCGCAAGCGCGTCACAAAGCGGTACATGTGGTGAATACTTGACCTGGGCACTTGATGATAACGGCACACTCACTATAAGTGGCACAGGTGATATGAATTATACTGGCGAAGCACCATGGTACAATTCAAGGTCTTCAATAAAAACCGTTGTAATTGAAAGTGGTGTAAAAAACATTGGATTTAAAGCATTCTATGGTTGTGGTAGCATTACACAGATTGAAATTCCTGATAGCGTAACAACAATTGGTAATTTTGCATTTTATGGTTGTAGCCGTCTTACACACATTTCAATCCCAAACAATGTGACTTCTATTGGCGCCTGGGCATTTCAGTATTGCTATGGTCTTACCTCGATTAAAATTCCAGATGGTGTTAAACGTATAGGGATGTTAGCGTTTGCTAATTGCACCAGCCTTGCACAAATTGAACTTCCGGACAGCATATTATCTATTGAAGATAGTGCTTTTCTTAATACGGCATATTATAAAAATAACTATAATTGGGAAGATGGTGTACTGTATATAAACAACATCTTAATTATAGCTAATGACACCGTCACCTCTGTTACGGTAAAATCTGGGACAAAATATATAGCCGACAATGCTTTTGCTTACTGCCGTAGCCTTACACAAATTGAAATTCCTAATAGCGTAACAGGAATAGGACTTTATGCATTTCAGTATTGTAGCAGCCTTAAACACACGGTAATACTAGGTACTGTGGCAAATCTAAGTATGAACACCTTTATGGCAACACCATACGATCTGGATAAATATGGTTGGGAAGATGATGCTCTTTATATAAGCGATCATCTAATTAGAGTTAAGAATACCGGCACTGATTTTTCTGTGAAACCAGGAACAAAGGCCATAGGTAATGACGCATTTCGCTATTGTACAGAACTTACTTCAATTGAAATTCCAAGAAGTGTAACAATTATCGGGCTTGCCGCGTGGCGTGATGGTATAAAAGACATTTACTACCACGGTAGTAAGCAGGATTGGGAAAATATCTCAATAGGATTAGGATATAGTCGTACAACCATCCACTATAATTCTGCACCTTACGGCGATTTGAATGGTGACGGAAGGGTGACTGCCAAGGATAATACAATTTTAGTGCGGTATCTTGCACATTGGATAGGGTATGAAAGTCTGCCTCATTTACAGTAACATAAGTACAACAAAAAAGGCGTCTTTTAAAAGACGCCTTTTTTAGTTTTAATTTATTATGCGGAATATACGCTGCACTGCTTTTTATCTTTGCCTTTTCTTTCAAATTTAACATTTCCGTCAATCAGTGCAAACAATGTATCATCGCTGCCGATACCGACATTATTTCCAGGGTGGATTTTTGTTCCGCGCTGTCTTACCAAAATAT
Organism: uncultured Clostridia bacterium; assembly: GCA_905236685.1. Taxonomy (GTDB): domain Bacteria; phylum Bacillota; class Clostridia; order UBA1381; family UBA1381; genus UBA1738. The sequence continues at coordinate 4,857 of CAJOPD010000044.1, read as the reverse complement.
TTCCTGCAAGAACAAACTGTCCATCAGCTCTCTTTACACCAAGTCGTTTACTTTCGCTGTCACGACCGTTCTTGGTAGAACCCATACCTTTTTTATGAGCCATTTAATAACACCTCAGCTTTCGATTTTGTTTAATATGCTGATTAAGCATTGATAGTTTCAACTACGAGTTTTGTGTAAGGCTGTCTGTGACCTTTCTTTGAACGCTCGTTCTTCTTTCTCTTCATCTTGAAGACATAGATTTTTTTAGCCTTACCTTGCTTTAAAACCTTTGCGGTTACCTTTGCGCCGTCCAATGTGGGTGCGCCGAAATTTGTGTTATCGCCGTCAACTGTTGCCAAAACCTTATCAAATGTAACGGTTTCGTCCTCTTTTGCATCGAGCTTTTCAACAAAAATTACGCTGCCTTCCTCCACCTTGTACTGCTTTCCGCCTGTTTCAAAAATTGCGTACATATGTGTTACACCTCCTTATTATTATGAAGTCACGCTAAAAACGGTACTCAAAATGAGGTTTATAACCGTGTTTTATGCGGATACCGTGAAATTATACCACGAAAAAATCACTCTGTCAACATTTTTTTGGTATTTTCGTAAATTTTCTTCATCGTGAAGGCGTCCTCCGCCTGCGTTCCGCTCGACTCGCATATTATCGTAGGCGACAGATTTCTCTTAACTATTATTTCGCAGGCAGGCTCAAACTCGGGTCCGTAAACCGTATCCTCAAAAGTCAAATGCCTTTTTTCGCCGCCTGCCGTATATTCAATTTTGCTGAAATGGCTATGGAAGGTCTTTTCCCGTTCCCCGCCCAGTTTATTCTTTATCGCATCAAAAATTACCTCAAAATCGCTGACCGTTTTAAGCCCGCCCAAGCTCCTCGCGTTCAAATGCCCGAAATCTATGCACGGCAAAAAGCTTTCGTCCAGACGGCAAAGCTCCATAACTTCGTAGAGGTCGCCGAGCTGATTGATTTTACCCATAGTTTCTATACAAAGTCTTACATCAAAAAGTCCGTTCTCCTCCAACGCACACCGTGCCAGAACCAGCGTTTTTTTGGCGTTTTCAAGCGCTTCTTCCCTGCTCATTCCGCAAAGTGCGCCGCTATGCACAACAACGCGCTCGCCGCCCAAATATTTAACCAGCTGCGCCGACTGAATTATATAATTTATGCTCCCCGCCCGCTTTTGCTCATCGTTTTGGGCAAGATTGATATAGTACGGCGAGTGTACGCTCATAACGATATTGTTTTTGCGTGCCTCCTCCGCGATTTTTTCCGCCGTCTGCTGTCCGCATCGCACGCCGTTTCCGCATTGATACTCATACGCGTCAAGACCGAAATCGGCAAGCCATTGCGGCATCTGCTCCGAGGCTTTATTTCCGCTTTTATAAAAGCTGTCGCTGTTCCCTGCAACTCCGAATATCGCTGACATATCTTTCTACCTCTATCCTTTGTAATTCTTCAAAACAACCCGTTCAAAATAGCGTTTTACGCTGAAAAACGGCGTTTCCTTCGCTTCAATCGGGTTTACCATAATTGTTTTTATGCCAGCTCTTTTGCCTGCATAAACATCGGTGAACACCTGGTCGCCGATTAGCACGGTTTTATCCTTTTTTGCGCCGATTTTTCGCATTGCACGCCCTATTCCGAGCGTAAACGGCTTCGCGGCATTACTCACAAAGGGTGCGTCAAAATCTTTTGCAAAAAGTTCCACCCGTTTTTTATGATTATTTGAAACGAACGCATATTTTACGCCCAAATTTTCCAGCATTTTAAGAAAATCCCTTGCCGTGCCGTCGGCACGCTTTGTTTTATAGCTCACAAGCGTATTGTCGATATCAAGTATCGCAAAGCCTATATTATTTTCAGCAAAAAAATCCGCTTTTATATCGCTCACGGAATTAAAGCGAAAATCGGGGTAAAATCTTTTCATCAGCTATATCTCCGTCCTTTAAAAACAAAGCCGTTTTGCCGCAAACACGGCAAAACAGCCCGATCATTACTATTTTGTGCTTATCACGCGGCACAGCGGCTCCAATTTATCCTCTAACCAATGGAACATTCTCATTTTTTGCGGCAAATCGGGATAGCCTACAACTACAAATCCTTTACTCATATTCATTTCATTTCTGCGATTAAAGCTTATCATTTTGCCGTCATCGTTATACTCGGCGCAAATAGGCGTTACCGTAACCGCATCATTTGCGTAATACCGAAGCTTTTTTATTCCGCCGTCTTCAAACAGGTCTGTTACGAAAAGCTTTGTTGACATTATACTGTCTGTCCAAAACGGTTCGCTAATGCCGCTGACATCAATTTTATACCTTCCTGATTTATAAGAAACGACGCTCCTTGTCGGAGCCAAATCATCAAATACATATCCGCTTTCAAAGCTACTGTCGTCGCAAGTAACATTTTCATCGGTATAGTACACCCAGTCATTTATTCCGCCTACTATATGGTCCTGCATAGCATCAACGGATTTTAGGAAATAGGAATGAGATGCATACGGGACTTCTACCACCGCTCCCCACGCATCTTCGTAAACAGGGTCGTCATGGGTTTCATCAATATGATACCACCTTCCGCCTATCTCCACAACATTCCATATGTGCGCAAATCTGTTTGAACTGCAAAAACTCGTTTTTATAACATCTGTACCGTTCTTTTTTAATCTTTCATTAAGCGCATCATATATGGCTTTCAGCGCAATGGAATTGCCCTGGCAAACCGCACGCTTATTTTTGAACAGATAATATGCCGTGCGCGGAGCATTATTGACAATATGCGTACTTTCCTCTTCTTTTATTTCTTCTAATGCATATCTGTTATTTTTACAGAATAAGTCGTGTATAACCAGCATTTTACCTACAACATCATTGTCGGGAATTTCCTCTGCCGCGTCAAGATATTTTTCTATTTCCGCTTCCATCATTGATATGGCGGCTTCCCTTCCCTCCTCGGCGGCAAAATATGTAGGGTTGAACGACACTAAATACTTTCCCAAATAGTAATATGGACCTATATCGTCATACGCCATAATTTTATAGTTATTAAAAAGCACTGTGCGCAGTATCTGCTGAAAATCATCAATCTCAACTTCATATGACGGGTACAATGTTATCGTTTCCGCGCCTGCAAGCAATTGCTCCTCCAAAAACTGATACAGACTTTTGGGATACCCCGAAAAATTCACCTTTTTGTCAATCGGATTTGACAGTTCTGTCCCTTCTGATTTTGAAAGCTTTTTCGCTATAAATCCGCCCGTAACCGTCTCGTCTTTCATCTCCTCCGAAATTTCATTATCCGCCGAAACCATACCGCAGAAAGCAGAAACTGCAATAAAAACCGCCAACACAAGTGACAATGATTTTTTCATAAAGTCCCCCTGATACACTACCTACCGTGTCTTGATAAGCGAATATATGTCGCTGAGCGCATTTATTTTAGCAAGCCCCGCGGCATTTTCGCCCATTTTTTTAAGTTCTTCCTTGCTCTTTAACATCCTTTTAATTGTATCATACAGCTTTTCCGCTGTCAAGCAGTCCTCTGTTATCACCTCTGCCGCGCCGTTTTTCTCGAATTCGCGGGCGTTCTGCTCCTGATGGTTTCTCACAACATTCGGTGAAGGTATCAAAATTGACGGTTTTCTAAGCGCCGCTATTTCCGATACGGTTATCGCTCCCGCCCTTGATACCACAATGTCGGCAGCAGCCATTGCTTCGCTCATATTATTTATATAGGGCACGACTTTTACGCCTTCGGGAATTGTTATTCCTTCGCTTTTGATTGTTTCGGCGACCTCGGCATAGTTTCTGTCACCCGTGCCGAAAAGAATATCCATACTCCCGCCATCGATAATTTTAAGCATACCGAGCATTGTATCGTTTATTTTTTTTGCTCCCAAGCTTCCGCCGAAAACCAAAACAAACGGCTTATCGGAAAGCCCAAGCCTTTCCCTTGCCTTTTTTTTATCCGCTTTTAAGATTTCCGGTCTTACTGGATTTCCCGTAACAACACATTTATCCTTACATTTTAAATGCTCAACCGTTTCCGCAAAGCTTACCGCAACATATGTCGCATACCTTTCCGAGCCTTTTACGGTGAGCCCGGGGTATACATTCTGCTCGTGAATTATTGACGGAATACCAAGTTTTTTTGCGGCAAGCATAACGGGACCCGAAACATATCCGCCCGTACAGACAACCCAATCGGGCGCAAAATCCTTCAAGATTTTGACGGTATCGCGTTTTGCCTTTTGCAGTTTCATTAAAACCGATACATTTTTTAAAAGATTTTTCCTGTTAAAGCCCAAGACATCTATATATTTTATTTTATAGTCTGCCACAGGAACGAGCTTTCGTTCAAGACCGCGCTCCGTTCCGATAAAGAGTGCGTCAAAGTCCTTTTCCTGCTCCTTTATGTAATTTGCAATGGAAAGCGCGGGATTTATATGCCCTGCCGTTCCCCCGCCTGCAAAAAGAATTCTCATAAAAATCTCCGTTTCTTAAAGCTTATTTCTCGATTTCCGCGATACATTGAGCACTACGCCCATCTCCATCAAAAGCATCATCGCCGATGTTCCGCCATAGCTGAAAAACGGCAGCGTTACGCCCGTATTCGGCACGGTGGAGGTTACAACGGCAATATTTAATATGGTCTGTATTGCGACTTGCGATATTATTCCTATCGTCAAAAGCATACCGAAAGAATCGGGGGCTTCGTGCGCTATTTTCATACCCCTTATTATGAGCAGCGCAAACAATGCTATGATAAACGCAGCGCCGACAAAGCCGAGTTCCTCGCTGACAATGGCAAATATGAAGTCATTATACGGCTCGGGAAGGTATGAATATTTTT
>CAJOPD010000043.1 GCA_905236685.1 uncultured Clostridia bacterium | reverse complement strand
TGTTCAACGCCGCCCCTTTTTTGAGGGACAGCTTACTCATATTACCACAACCTACTCCTCTTGTCAACACTTTTTTTGAAATTTTTTTATATTTTTTTATAAATGTTAAAAATGCCAATATAATTCTCTGTTTTCCTGCATTTTTTAGACATTTTTACTTTTTATTCTTCAATTTCCGCAAGCCAGATTTTGCCCTCTGCATCGCTCGGCAAATTGAGTGCGCCTCTCGGCGACAGGCTTATTCCCAAAACCTGCGGTCCGTCGGGCGAACAGCTCCGTTTAAACTGCTGAGAGAAAAAGCGCTTTACAAAAACCGCAAGCCATTTTTTGATTTCCGTTCCCGAAAACTCCCCTTTAAAAGCACGTTCCGCAACATATTGTATCTTTTTCGGCCCAAAACCCAAATACAGCATATTATATAGGAAGAAATCGTGCAAAAAATACGGTCCGACCGTATTTTCGGTTTTTTGCGCAATCTGACCATTATCGGCAGGCAAAAGCTCGGGGCTTACAGGCGTATCCAAAATGTCGGAAAGCGCGTCTTTTAACGCCTTATCGCCTATTCTGTCCGCCTCATATTCCACCAAAAAGCGCATAAGCGTTTTCGGCACACCCGAATTCACGCCGTACATCGACATATGGTCGCCATTATAGGTCGCCCAGCCGAGCGCCAGCTCAGACATATCGCCCGTGCCGACAACAAGCCCGCCCGTCTGGTTTGCAATATCCATTAAAACCTGTGTTCTTTCCCTTGCCTGTGCATTTTCAAACGCCGCATCATACTTATCCTGCGGCTGATTTATATCTTTAAAATGCTGACTTACCGCATCTTTTATACTGATTTCCTTAAATGTTACTCCCAGTCGTTCCGATACGGTTTTTGCATTGTTATAGGTCCTATTTGTAGTGCCAAAACAGGGCATAGTTATCGCAAGTATGTTTTTTCTGTCCATACCGAGCCTGTCAAATGCGCGCACGGTAGCCAAAAGCGCCATTGTGGAATCAAGACCTCCCGAAACGCCGATAACCGCATTTTTTGCGCCGATATGGGCAATTCTTTTGCATAATGCCGCCGTTTGTATGCTTATCGCTTCCTCAAAATATGCCGCGTCCTTTTTCACGAAGGGCATTTTATCAAACTCCCGTTCAAGCGGCGTTTCGCAGTATTCAAGCTCTGTATAAATTTCAAGGCAGGAATTCTTTCTTGGAATTTTGTTTTTGCGTTTTAAAAATGCCAGCGCCTCAACATCAATTTCGGCAAATACCTCATCATTTACAAACTTTTTGCCGATTTTAAGAGGCTTGCCGTCCTCAAAAATCATATTCCCGCCGCTTAAAACAAAATCGGCGGTCGATTCCCCGTACCCCGCATCAGCGCATACGACAGCGGTATGAAAATTTTTCGATTGCAGTCTGTTAAAATCATATGCAAAATCCCCCGCCGATATATCCGCTCTGCTTGCCAGAAGTTTTGCCGTTACCGTCGCATCGGTTTTTTCTATATTGCCGTTGCCTGTTTCTACGGCTAATTTAAAGTCTTCAAGAGTTTTGTCGCGCACCAAAATATCCGTGCCGAACGGCACCTGTTCTCCGCCGAAATTTATCATTTTCGGCTCATTTGCCCCGTCCGCAAAAGCAAATCCGCACATATTTTCCGATTTTTTGGGGATTATTGCAAGAATTTTGCCTTTATGCAAAACCGCCGCACAGCTATACACGCCGCCGTCAATCAAAAGCGGCGCGCCCAAAATACAGATTATGTCCTTATTCGCGGTCTTTTCTTTAATAGAAAGAACGGCTTTTTCGGACGCCTTTAAAAGCGCACCCTGAAAAAACAGGGCGCCGCAGGTAACTCCCGTTACGCAAAGTTCGGGCAAAACAACAAGCTTTGCCGCATTTTCGCAGGCAGTTTCAACAGATTTCAAAATGCTTTTTTCGTTAAATGCAACATCTGCCACCTTTATTTCGGGCGTTGCTGCACAAACTCTTAAAAACCCGTATTTCATCACGAATTCTCCTTTATTCTATCCCAATATTCCTTAGCCGCTTTTTCCGATTTGTTATCGCCGTATTCATAATACTTTACATTTTTGATTTTATCGGGCAAATACTGCTGTTTTATATAGTGGTTCGGATAGCTGTGCGGATATTTGTACTCGGTGCCGTGCCCGAGCTTGTCCGCTCCCGCATAATGCGCGTCCTGCAAATGAGTCGGAACGGTTCCCGTATCTCTTGCCGCAATATCGCCCATAGCCTTATCTATCGCCATAATCGCCGAGTTTGATTTCGGCGCGGTTGCAAGCATAATTACTGCCTCGGCAAGCGGTATTCTTGCCTCGGGCATACCCAGCCGCATAGCCGTGTCAACGCACGCGTTTGCTATCGCCGCCGCCTGCGGATATGCAAGCCCTATATCCTCCGACGCTATCACCATAATACGCCTGCACGCCGACGGCATATCCCCTGCCGACAGGATTTTGGCAAGGTAATATATTGCTGCGTCGGGGTCGGAGCCTCTGATTGATTTTTGAAATGCGGACAGAACATCATAATGGCTGTCCCCGTCCTTATCGTAACGCAAAACCTTCTTCTGCGTTGCCTCCGCCGCCGTTTCCTGCGTTATTGTAATTTTGCCCTTTTTATCGGGAACTGCCGCCAAAAAGCACAGCTGCAACACATTAAGCGCCTTCCTCACATCTCCGCCCGAGGTGAAGGCAATATGTCTGTACGCGCCCTCCTCAACAGTTATGTCATACGCCTTATACTCGCTCTCGCACAGCAGCTTTGCCGCGCGTTTCAGCGCCTTTTCTATGTCCTGCTCCTGTATCGGCAAAAATTCAAACACGGTGCTTCTTGAAAGAACCGCATCATAAACATAAAAGTACGGGTTTTCGGTAGTGCTTGCGATAAGCGTGATTTTCCCGTTCTCCATAAATTCCAGAAGGGATTGCTGCTGTTTTTTGTTAAAATGCTGGATTTCATCAAGGTACAAAAGCACGCCGTCCGCCGTCATAAAGGTGTCCAAAGACGCCACAATATCCTTTATATCCGAAACGGACGCAGTTGTTGCATTAAGTCGGTAAAATGTCTTGCCGGTCCTCTTTGCGATGATGTTCGCCACCGTTGTTTTTCCCGTGCCGCTCGGTCCGTAAAAAATCATATTCGGCACTTCTCCCTGCAATATGATTTTCCTCAAAATTTTGCCCTCGCCCAAAAGCTGCTCCTGCCCTACCACCTCTTCAATGGTTTCGGGGCGCACTCTGTCTGCAAGCGGCTGTATCATTTAAACGCACCCCCTGCACTTATGCTCTTTTGTCAGGTCCTTTCGCATTTTTGTTTTTCCCTCCGCGGTTTCTGTTCGTTCATAGCCTTCAAATTCAAAAAACGGGAGTGCCGCGTCCGGCGTTTCCAAAACCGCCGTTTTTGCTCCGAGCGATTTTGCCTTATCCTCTATCGCTTTTATTACCAAATCCCCCACATACTGACGCCTGTAATCCTCCCTTATGCCCACAAAATCTATTCTGCATACAGTTTCAGCCTTCACGAAAAATCTTCCTACGGCAATCTGGTCCGTTTTGTCATAACCTACAATATGATAAGCCTCTTTTTCCATATTGTCGAAAAGCTCTCCGCCCAAAATTTTATTTCGCAGGTCTTTGGAAAGCAGGTACCCGTTTTCGCCGTAAACAAATGTAAATTCAAGCATTTTCTATCTCTTTTCTCAAATTTTCTATATCCTCTTCCGAAACGGTTGTCAGCATACTCCGCCTACATTCCGCCGTCCTGTTCAAAAACTCTTTTGCCGTTTGGATATTTCCCTTTTTTAGTTCAAGCACAGCCGAATGATAAAACGCCTCTACAAAATGGGGGTATTTTTCGCGCAAATCGGCGGCAATTTTGTCCGCCTCCGAAAAATCGCCTGTTCTTATATAAGCGACAAGCAAATTGTCGCAAATATCTCTGTCCCCGCTGTTGTAGTCATACGCCTCCTTGCAGAAATCAAGCGCCGCCTCGCCCGAAAGCTGTTTCAAATACCCCAGCATACCGTAAACAACCGTCGATTTTGCCGTTTTGAAAAGCTCGGTCATATCCTCCTGCGCCTCATATGTTCTGCCCAGCTTGTGCCGTGCCATAGCGCGATATGTTTTTGCGTTTATTTTGTCCTTCTGCGGAATTTTGCGGTCAAGAATAATGCCGTTTAATACGCTTTCCGCACGCGCAAATTCGCCTAAACGCATAAGCACGAGCGCATATTCCGTTTTGTACTGATTATTTCCGCCGAAAATATCAGATGCAGACTTATACAGCGACACAGCCTTGTCATTTTTTCCTTCCGCAAGCGCTTTCAGCGCAAGGTGCTTTAAAATCGCGGGCGTCAGCTTGTAAACCGCAAATATTAAAAGTGCGATATATACTAAATATAAAAGTTTCATACGGCGCTCCTTTTAGAATTCGGCATTTCCGACTGTTCTCGGGAAGGGCAGTACATCGCGGATATTTTGTATGCCGGTTAAATACATAACCGCCCGCTCAAAGCCCAAGCCAAAGCCTGCGTGTTTATTTGTTCCGTATTTTCTCAAATCCAGATAGAATTTGTAGTCATCGGGGTTCAAGCCGCACTCCTTCATTCTCTCTAAAAGCACATCATAGTCTTCTTCGCGCTGGCTTCCGCCGATGATTTCGCCAATTCCCGGAACGAGCAGGTCGCAGGCGGCAACCGTTTTGCCGTCAGCGTTAAGCTTCATATAAAACGCTTTTATCTCCTTCGGGTAATCGGTCACAAAAACAGGCTTTTTGAATACCTGCTCGGTCAAAAATCTCTCGTGCTCTGTCTGCAAGTCGCTGCCCCACTCAACCTTATAGTCAAATTTATCGTTATTCTTTTTAAGAATTTCAATCGCTTCGGTGTAGCTCACTCTCGCAAACTCATTTGAAACGACATTGTTAAGCCTTTCCAGCAAGCCTTTGTCAATGAATTTATTGAAAAATTCCATTTCCTCAGGTGCATTTTCAAGGCAGTAGTTTATGATATATTTCACCATATCCTCCGCCAAATCCATATCATCGGCAAGGTCTGCAAATGCGATTTCCGGCTCAATCATCCAGAATTCTGCCGCGTGCCTTGTGGTATTTGAGTTTTCGGCACGGAAGGTAGGTCCGAAGGTATAGACATTTCTGAAAGCCATACAGTAGGTTTCCACATTTAACTGTCCCGAAACGGTCAGGCTCGCCTGTTTGCCGAAAAAATCCTTTGCGTAATCTGTTTTTCCGTCCTCATTTTTCGGCAGATTTTCCATATCAAGCGTTGTTACCTGAAACATCTCGCCCGCTCCCTCGCAGTCGCTCGTTGTGATAATCGGCGTATGCACATAAACAAAGCCGCGCTCCTGGAAAAATTGATGGATTGCATATGCCAAAAGCGACCTTATGCGGAACACTGCGGAAAAGGTGTTCGTTCTTGCGCGCAGATGTGCCTGTGTGCGCAAAAATTCCATAGTATGCCTTTTGTTCTGTATGGGATAGTCGGGAGTTGACGCACCGTCAATTACAACGCTTTCCGCCTTTATTTCAAAGGGCTGCTTTGCTTCGGGAGTTAAAACAAGTTTTCCCGTAACGGTGATTGCCGCCGCAATATTTAATTTTGCAAGCTTGTCAAAATTGCCGAGATTTTCCTCAATAACTATCTGCACGCACTTAAAAAAGCTGCCGTCATTAAGCTCAATAAAACCAAAATTTTTGGATACGCGGATATTCCTTATCCAGCCCGAAACGGTAACCTCCTTTTCGGCAAAATCATTTGTGTTTCTGAAAAGTTCCTTAACTACTGCTTTCATAAATTATAAAATCCTTTCCGAATATTATTTGTCAACTATTTCTATGCTGTCAAGCGTCGCTTTGAAATTTCGGCGCACCGCCGAAAGATATTCGCTGTAAAGCGCCTTTTGTTCCTCCTGCTCGCTTTTTGAAAGTCCTTCGCTTTTCTTTTTTGCGGCAAGATAATTTATTCTTAAAATCTTTTCCTTTTCCATTTTCTTCTCCTTTGGAAAGGTATTATATAACAAAAATAAAAAAATTTCAATACAAGCTACCAAAACTTATTAAAAAACATACTATATAACAAAACGGTTTTAAAACCGATTATGAAAGGAGGCAAAACTATGGGTGACTGTGGTTCCGGATGCAACAACTGCGGCGGTTGCGGAAACTTTGACTTTGATATGATTTTGTGGGTACTTATTATCATCGTTATCGTAACCTGTATGTGCAACTAATTTGTTTTACTAAACGGTAATATCACTTGTTTCCTTTTCGGAAACCGTACATTTTGAAGAGCCGCCATATGCGCGGCTCTTTGAATTTGACATAAAACCTTTCGTTTGATATAATTTATCTGTTTGGAGGCGAACTATGAAAAATAACGAAAATGCGGAGCTTGCCACCCGCGTATCCTTTGTCACAATGGCGGGAAATATTTTTCTTACCCTGTTTAAACTTTTTGCAGGGCTTTTTTCACATTCCTCCGCTATGGTTTCCGACGCCGTTCACTCCGCCTCCGATGTGTTCAGCACAATTATCGTTATAATCGGCATAAAAATTTCGGGCAAAACCTCGGACGAAGGACATCAGTACGGTCACGAACGGTTTGAGTGTGTCGCGGCGATACTGCTTTCCGTTATGCTCGCGATTACCGGCGTTTTGATAGGTGTTTCGGGAATAAAAAGCATTTTTTCGGAGCGCGAAAATATCCTAATCCCCCGAAATCTTGCGCTTTGCGCCGCAGTTGTTTCTATTATATCAAAGGAAATTATGTTCCGCTACACAGAGCACGCCGCAAAAAAGATAAATTCCGGCGCACTTATGGCGGACGCTTGGCATCACCGCTCCGACGCGCTTTCTTCTATCGGTAGCTTTGTCGGCATTTTGGGCGCAAAAATCGGATTTCCCTTTCTTGACCCCCTTGCCGGCGTTATAATTTGCGTGTTTATTGTAAAAGTTGCGGCAGAGATTTTTATCGACGCTATGGAAAAAATGACCGACCGCGCCGCACCGAGCGAAATGGTGTTAAAAATTCGCGAACTTGTGCAAAATGAGGCGGGCGTTATTGCGATTGATGACTTAAAAACCCGAAAATTCGGCGACAAAATTTATATCGACCTTGAAATTTCCGCTGACGGCAATATTTCGCTTACCGATGCGCACGGGATTGCCGAAAGGGTGCACGACCGCATAGAACGGGAAATACCTTTGGTGAAGCATTGTATGGTGCATATAAATCCGTATTCTTCCGAACTAAAATAAAACATTTTTTCTTCTTGACCCCTATATCATATATAGGGGTGATTTTTTTTTGAAGGGTGAAGAACTTGCGCTTTTTATAACCGCCGCGGCGATTTCTGCCGCACAAAACCTTTCCGATGAGGAACTGGAACTTTTTGCCGTGGTTTTTACCCAGCTCGCCGACACCTTTGCGACGCTTGCCGTTATCCGTTCGCAAAATCAAGGCGGAAACGGCTCCGTATCAGATGCTTGAATTTTGGGCTCTCCGATTTTTTCGGGGAGCTTTTCACATATTTACATAAAAAGCATATTATGTAAACAAAGGCGTATGCCCTTTGACCGCGCTGTTTTTTACGCCCGCAAAAATACGCGGATTTTGGAATAAAGCGGGCAGAAAGGCTATGTGATTTATGGAAAATTCAAATTATTGCGGCTGTGTGGGCTACGGCTATGTTCCCGTGCAGCAGCTTAAATCTGTTTACAGCCCTGCCGAAGCGCTTTGTCAAGGCTCGGTTTTCCCCGAGCTCGTGCTCACGATAGAGGAATACGGCAAGGTTTGTAAAAGCGGAGGTAAGGCATAATGGAAAAAAATGATTTAAAACTTGAAATCCAGAGATATTGCTTTGCCGCACACGATATGCAGCTATTTTTGGACACACACCCGAAGGACGAAAAGGCGTTTGCCCTTTTTGTATCGCTTACAAAAAAGGCAGAAGAATTAAAAAAGGAATATGCAAGAAAATACGGTCCGCTAAGCGTGTCGGATAATGCGGAATATGACACTTACAGGTGGACGGAAAATCCTTGGCCCTGGGAAAAAGGAGGTAATGCGTAATGTTTTCATACGATAAGTTTTTACAATTCCCAATAAAGCTTAAAAACAAAAACCCGAAACTTGCAACAATAATCGCAACGCAGTACGGCGGACCTAACGGCGAGCTTGGCGCGTCACTCCGCTATCTTTCGCAGCGGTACACTATGCCCGATGAAGTCAGCAAGGCGGTCTTGACCGATATAGGTACCGAGGAGCTTGGGCATTTGGAAATGGTGGGAACGCTTGTTTATCAGCTTTCGGGCGGAACAAGCGGAAAAGACTGGCTTAACGGCAATTCTGCGGAATACTATGCCGACAACGGCGCGTCGGTTTTCCCGCAAAACGCACAGGGCTCGCCCTTTACAGCGGCATCTATTGCGGTTACAGGCGACCCGATTACAAATCTTTTTGAAGATTTGGCGGCGGAACAGAAGGCGCGTGCCGTTTATGACAATATTTTAAGGCTTTCCGATGACCCCGATGTAAACGAAGTTATAAAATTCCTGCGTCAGCGCGAGGTAACGCACTTCCAGCGTTTCGGCGAGGCGCTCGACAGATTGCAGAATTTAAAGGATAAGAAGATATATCCTGCAAATATGACAAGCAAGCAGTAAAAAACAGACAAGGCATATGCCTTGTCTGTTTTTTTGCATCACAAAATATCATAGAAAAAATTGCACAAATTATTTGTCGATTTTGATGATAAAATCCTATTGACTGCCGCATTTTATCGCGGTATAATGAATGTAGAAAATTGTCAAACGGGGTGGTTTTTTGCACTTTTTAAGCGTTTTGCTTTCAGCTGTAATTTCATTATGTCTTATGTCCGCAACTTTTCCCGATAGGTCGGTGACAATGTACGCGTCTGACGGGCGAACTCTTTCCGTTTTGGAAAGCGAAGTCGGGCTTTACGGGAGCTTGGGCTGGTATGAGCACATCTATGATGTGGTCGTTCCAATGTATAACAAGGACGGCGCTTTGGAGAGCGTTTATGTAGATGACGCGCCCCAAAAGCTCAAAGAGGGATATACATACGCAAAAAGCGAAACCACCGAGCTTATGTTCGCAGACGACGGACGGGTTATATATGTGCCGCACGCACAGGTCCCCGCATACCTTACAGTCGGCTGGTACCGCGGCGGCGGAAGGGTTGATAATTCCCGCCCGATGATTGCGCTGACTTTTGATGACGGACCTTCAAAATATACCGAAACAATTCTTTCCTGCCTTGAAAAATATGACGCACGCGCGACATTCTTTGTGCAGGGAAAGAGCATTTCCCGCTATTCCGATGCGATAAAACACGCCGTAAATATCGGCTGTGAAATAGGAAACCACACTTGGAGCCACGCAAAGCTTGTCTCTGTATCTTCCGATGAGGTTAAATCGGAAATTTCAAAAACAAACAACGCCGTCTATGAAATAACAGGCGTTTATCCCAAGCTGTTCCGTCCGCCTTACGGCTCATACAACGGCTCGGTGCTCACCGCCGCGAATATGCCCGCGATAATGTGGTCGGTAGATACGCTCGACTGGAAAACGCGGAATACCGAAAAGACGGTTTTAAGCATTAAAAACTCCGCAAAGGACGGCTCAATCGTACTTAT
>CAJOPD010000042.1 GCA_905236685.1 uncultured Clostridia bacterium | reverse complement strand
CGATATGTCCGATTTTGACGCTGTGGAAAAGATTGTGTGCGTGTTTGAAAAGTACAAGATTGACATAGGCGGAAGGCACGATTTTTAAAATAAAACAGAGCATTACTTTAAAGTAATGCTCTGTTTTTCATATCAGCCATTTTAAGCGCTGTGATTTCAATTTCCTCACCCTTTCGGTCTGCAATAATATGCATACCTTCCGAAATGGTGTTCCGTAAGGAGAAATCCGCAAGCTTATCTTCAATAAGCGTTTGAATTGCGCGTTTTAGCGGTCGTGCGCCGTACTTTATGTCAAAGCCTTTTTCGAGGATAAGAGCCTTCGCGCTCTCGGTAATTTCAATTTTTGCGCCCTTTTGCGCCATTCTCTCGGTAATATCGGAAAGCATAAGCTCAACGATTTGTTTTAGCTCGTCTTTTGTAAGCGGTGAAAAGGTCACAATTTCATCAATTCTGTTCAAAAATTCAGGTCGGAAACGCTCCTTTAAACTCTTTTCAACATTGTTTTTGAGCGTCACGGCGCCGTCCGAATTAAATCCTATCGAGGCGGAGTCAAACTCCGAGCCTGCGTTGGTAGTCATAATTATAATTGTGTTCTCAAAGTTTACGATTTTTCCGTGACTGTCCGAAACTCTGCCGTCATCTAAGATTTGCAGGAACAGATTGAAGATTTCGGGGTGCGCTTTTTCGATTTCGTCAAGGAGAATTACCGAGTAGGGCTTTCTTCTGACCTTTTCGGTAAGCTGACCTGCCTCGTCGTATCCGACATATCCGGGAGGCGAACCGATAAGCTTTGAAACAGAATGTTTTTCCATAAATTCCGACATATCAAATCGGATAAGCGCCTCTTCATTATCAAACATAACCTCGGCAATAGTCTTTACAAGCTCGGTTTTTCCCACGCCCGTGGGACCTGCAAAAATGAAGGACACGGGACGGCGCTTGAAGGTAATATCCGCTCTGCCGCGGCGGATTGCACGGCAAACAGCGTTCACCGCCTCGTTTTGCCCGATAACGCGCTTGTGAATTCTGTCCTCTAAGCACAAAAGCTTTGTTGTTTCGCCCTCCGTCAGCTTGTGCACGGGGATTTTTGTCCAGTTTTCAATAACCTGCGCGACATCTTCCAGGGTGACAACTGCGTTTTGTGCGTCTTTTTCCTTGACGGAAAGTTTGCTTAACAGTTCCAGTTTTTCCTGCTTTAAGGTGGCGATTTTTTCAAAATCCTCGCTCGCCTCTGCCTCCTTTGAAAGTGCGTCGATTTCCGAAAGCCTGTTTTTTATCTTTGCCGCCTCGTAAAGAGGTATGTTTTTGAGATTTACTGCCGAGGACGCCTCGTCAATGACATCAATCGCCTTGTCAGGCAAAAATCTGTCGGTTATATAGCGCTCGCTCATACGGCACGCGGCTTCCAAAACCTCCTCGGGTATTGTAACCTTGTGGTAATCCTCATAATAGTCCTTTATGCCGCGCAGAATTTCGATAGACTCCAAAACGCTCGGCTCATCAATCAAAACGGGCTGGAAACGGCGCTCTAATGCCGTGTCCTTTTCAATGTGCTTGCGGTATTCGTTTAAGGTTGTTGCACCGATAATCTGAATTTCGCCGCGCGCAAGAGCAGGCTTTAATATGTTTGCCGCACTCATAGCGCCCTCTGCGTCACCCGCCGCAACAATGTTGTGGATTTCATCAATTACGAGGATAACATTTCCCGCCTCTGACGCCTCAATCAAAAGGTTTTTGAGCCGTGCCTCAAACTGTCCGCGGAACTGTGTGCCTGCTACCAAAGCGGTGAAATCAACAAGATAAAGCTGATACCCCAAAAGCTTAGGCGGCACATTTTCCTCAACAATACGGCAGGCAAGCCCCTCGGCAATCGCAGTTTTTCCGACGCCGGGCTCGCCTAAAATAACGGGATTATTCTTTGAACGCCTGTTTAAAATCTGGATAACGCGGTCGATTTCTGTATTGCGGTTTATAACACGGTCAACCTTGCCGAGCTTAGCCTGCTCGGTAAGATTTGTGCCGTAGGTGTCGAGCATACTTCTTTTCTTTCCGAAATGATTTTTCTTGGGAGCCTGCGTGTTTTTGTCCGCGTCAGGCGCTCCGTCCTTTTTGGGCATAAAGGAAGAAAGAAAATCAACAGGAAATGTGTGTGCGCCGCCTTCCTGCGCATTTTCAGGGTTGTCAGGCGACATAAAGCCTTCAAGAGCCTCAGGGTTTGCACCTAAATTTTCCATAAAATCCGACATTTCATTGTTAAGGTTTTCTATGTCGGAATCGGTTATGCCCATTTTTTCAATCATATCGTTTATAGGTGCAATGCCAAGCTCCTTTGCGCAGGCAAGGCAAAGACCTTCATTTGTCGTCTTGTTACCCTCCATTTTCGTAATATATATTACGGCGGGGTTTTTGTGACAACGGGAACAAAGTTTCATTTTAATATCCCTCCGATTAAAGTTAAAAGTCATTTTAGCATAATACTCAAAAAAATAAAAGACTTTTTGTGAAAATTTACAGTTTGTTAATTTATTTGTGATAAGTTTCATTTGCGCTTATTTTAAACGCGCGGTATATTTGCTCGGATAAAACTATCCGCATAAGCTGATGTGGTAGAGTGATTTTGCCGAAGCTCAGGCGCATATCGGATAGAGATTTCACCTTTTCGGAAAGCCCCAGCGAGCCTCCTATAATAAAAACAATTTCAGAACTTTTGAGTTTTATTTTGTCGATAATTTCGGAAAACTCGGTGCTTGAAACCGCCGTGCCTTCAATGCACATAGCGATTTTAAAGCTGTTTTTGGGAAGCTTTGCCAAAATTGCGTCGCCTTCCTTTTCAAGAATAAGCAGGGCTTCCTTTTGCGATGCATTTTCAGGGATTTTTTCGTCTTTAATCTCGATAATTTCGAGGGAGCAAAAGCGCGAAATCCGCTTTTTGTATTCCGAAACCGCATCGGAAAAGAACTTTTCTTTTATTTTTCCGACAGCAATAATTGTGATTTTCATCGTGATGCGCCTCCTTTTCGGGATGCTAAAAAGGTTGTCGGCATAAAGCGGTTTGCGACGGAAAGGGAAAAGTCTTTCCCGGGTATAATACCGCTTTTTAAAGCCAAATCCGCCGTTTCCGAAAGCGCGATTTTGGGCGTGTTGTTATCGGCAGAAATATGCCCAAGCATTATGTGCCTTGTACCGCTTTCTAAAAGCCTTACCGCCGTTTTGGCGGCGTCAGTATTTGAAAGATGACCGAAATTTCCTAAAATGCGCCGTTTTAAAAATTCTGGATAACGGCCGTTTTTAAGCATTTCAATATCGTGGTTTGATTCCAAAATGACAGCCTTGCTGCCCTTGATATTTTCAAAAATATACTCGCTCATATGTCCCATATCTGTCGCAACGGAAAGCTTGTTTTTGCCGTAAAAAAAGCTGTATCCGACAGGATTTGCCGCGTCGTGCGGTATGGAAAAGGCTTTTACTCCGATTGAGCCAATCTCAAAATCGTTATCAGGCAATATATATTTGACATTTTCCTCGGGTATGCCCGCATTTTTCATTGAAAGGTGCGTTTCTTCGGTCGCAAAAACGGGCAGACCGTATTTTTTTGATACGATGCCTGCCCCTTTTATGTGGTCAGAATGTTCGTGCGTGATGAGTATTGCGGATAGCGACAGGGGAGATGTTCCGATAAAACCGAGCAATTCTTCAAGACGCTTGGCGGTAAGCCCGCAGTCAGTAAGAAGCGCGGTTTTTCCGTCCGATACAATCGAACAGTTTCCTGTCGAGCCGCTTACAAGTGATAAAAACATAGCTAATTTTTAATTCTCCAAAACTTGAACGCGCTCAATTTTTGCGCCTAATGCGCAGAATTTTGCTTCAAAATTTTCATATCCGCGGTCTATGTGGTATATGTCGGAAATTTCGGTTGTGCCGTCCGCCATAAGACCTGCGATAATCATAGCCGCACCGCCGCGAAGGTCGGTAGCACGGACCGATGTGCCCATAAGGGTATCAACGCCGTTAATGATTGCAAGCTTTCCTTCTACCGTGATGTCCGCGCCCATTCTTTTGAGCTCGCCGACATAGCGGAAACGGTCGTCCCAGACGCCTTCTCTTGCATTACTTGTACCGTGAACTGTTGAAAGGTATGTAACAAGCTGGGGCTGCATATCGGTAGGGAACCCGGGGTACGGAAGGGCGATAAAATTAACCTTTTTAAGTCTTTTGCCCT
>CAJOPD010000041.1 GCA_905236685.1 uncultured Clostridia bacterium | reverse complement strand
TGAACTCCTATGCTCTTGCGAGCACATGGACCTGAACCATGCGCGTCTGCCAATTCCGCCACGTCCGCATATATTAAATTTTAAGTTGTTAGCATTTACACAAGCCGTTTTTGTTTACTCCCTTAAAAAGGGCTAACGGACTTGAACCTGCATGAAATTGCTTTCACATGGACCTGAACCATGCGCGTCTGCCAATTCCGCCATACCTGCAAATATCAGAACAATTTGTATTATAAAATAATTGCCCATTTTTGTCAACAATTTTTTAAAAAAATCATCGGCTAAAAGCCGATGATTTTCTATATCCCCGCAAAGACCGTTCCAAAGACCTGATTTCTTACCTGCATAAGCAGGTGGGTTATCTCCTTTTTGCTTTATATGTCCACTGGCAGTTCCTAAAAGGAAAAGGAGGCGTATATGCCGCAAAAAGATACTAATATCCCGTATATAATTTGTTGGTAAAAAATATAGGCTTTACACGCGAATTGCAGGGCGGTTATCAGTTATCTTCTTCCGCAAATTCATCGTCGCGGCGGACAAATTCATCGAATGCGGCTTCCAGCTCGCCTTCATCGTCAATCGCAACAAGCTCGGCATCATCGCCCTCGCCTTCGACACGCATAATAACGACTTCGTCCGTTTCTTCCGTGCTGCCCTCGATAACTTCAATCAGGGCGAAATATGTGTTTCCGTTAAATTCGTAAACATCATAAACCATAAATTCGGCAGGATTTCCCTGCTCGTCTTCCAAAATCAAAATATTATCTTCCATAACTGTTCTCCTATAAGTATTCTACTGACATTTTAATACACTTTTTGGCATATGTCAACCGTTTTTTTGCATATATCCTTCAAGAATGAGGCAGGCGGAAAGCGTATCTATGACGCTTTTTCGCGCACCTTTTACAGTGTTTGTTTCATTTAAATACCGTGCGGCACCGACGGTGGTGAGCCTTTCGTCCCAAAAGACGATTTCGCCCGAATAAACGGTTTTAAGCAGTTCCGCAAAGGCATATGTGGCGTCTGCGCGAAAACCCAGGCTTCCGTCCATATTTTTGGGAAGACCTATAACAATCTTTTCGGGCAGATATTCATCTATAATCTTTTTAAGCTCCGCCATTGTTTTCTGCTCGCCCTTGTTTTTTACGGTGCCTATTCCTTGTGCGGTTATCCCCAGCGGGTCGCTTACAGCAACGCCTATACGGGCGTCGCCGTAGTCAATTCCTATTATACGCATAATCAATCTCCTTATTCAAAGAATAACATATAAAAGGTATAAAGTCAACCTTGATTTCTGCCGCAATATATGGTAAAATCGAAAAAAACTGTTGAAAGATTAATTTTAAGATGATATAATAATTTATATTTTTATCAAAAGGGAGATTTTTATGAAATTAAAGGACGGGTTCATTTTAAGAAAGGTTGCGGATAGATATATTGCCGTTGCAGTAGGGAAGGAATCGGTAAATTTCAATGCAATGATTTCCGTCAACGAAACAGGCGCGTTTTTGTGGGAAAAACTTAAAAATGAAACTTCCGAGCAGGAGCTTTTGTCTGCGCTCGTAGCAGAGTATGATGTGGATGAGGAAACGGCAAAGGCTGATATTTCGGAGTTTTTGGAAAAATTAAGGGACGGAAAGCTGTTGGTTTAGTATGGAAAATAAGCGGATTTCGCTTTCTGAGCTGTGGCCCTTGATGAAGGAGCAAATCGACAGCGGCAAAACGGTCATTTTTTCGCCTGACGGAACAAGTATGCTGCCGCTGATACGCCCGAACATTGACAGGGTAATGCTCAAAAAAGCACCCGAAAAACTGAAAAAATACGATTTGCCGCTCTATTTGAGGGAGGACGGCAAGTTTGTACTCCACCGCGTTGTAGGCGTCAAAGAGGGCGGATATACTATGTGCGGGGACAATCAATTTGAAAGAGAATACGGCGTAAAAAATGAGCAAATTCTTGCGCTGGCGTGCGGAGTTTACCGCGAAAATGAATTTTTGCCGTTTGATGATAAATCTTACATCAAATACTGCAAAAAGCAGGTATTAAAAAAGCGGATTTACGGCGGATATATGTGCATAAAGCGCCCTTTAAGCCGAATAAAACATAAAATAGCAGACCAAAAATGACAGTTTTTACTGTCATTTTTATGTTTAAAAAAACAGCTTTGTGTTAAAATAACAAGGGGCGAAAATTATGAAAGATGAAGATTTTGCGTTTGATATTATGAACAACGCAAACACAGTCGCTTCAATGACCGAGTGCACGGGACTTATACAAATTCCGCCCGAAAATGAAGCGCAGGCGGAGGCGTACACCGATATTTACACCGTTCCCAAGGCGGTCAATGAGGCGGTTGTTAAAGGAAAATTCAGGCACAAAAGAGTTAAAAAAAATCGGAGCAGATAGCTCCGATTTTTTTAGTTCTTCTTTAAAAGGTCGCGAATTTCGGTTAAAAGCTCTTCCTCCTTGGTGGGAGCGGGAGCTTCCTCTGCCTTCTCCTCTTCTGCCTTTTTCTCAAATTTTGCTTTTGCTTTGTTTATAAGCTTTACTATCGCAAATACGGAAATTGCTATAAGAAGGAAATCAATAATAGCCTGTAAAAACAGTCCGTAAGGAATAACAAGCTCGTCCGTCACGGTTACCGATAAATCGGCGATATTTACCTTTCCTGTTATAACGCTTAAAATCGGTGTTATGATGTTTTCAACCAAAGATGTTACAATCTTTGTAAATGCGGTACCCATAATAACGCCGACAGCAAGGTCCATAACATTGCCTCTTGAAATAAATTTTTTGAATTCGTCAAATGCTTTCATTGGTGTTACCTTCCTTTTTTATTTTTTAAAATGCAAGCTTTTTCTCTAAAAAAGCTTCCAATTCATCAATTTTAATGCGCTCCTGTTCCATTGTATCGCGGTCGCGGACAGTTACGCAGGCATCTGTTTCCGAGTCAAAATCGTAGGTTATGCAGTAAGGCGTTCCGATTTCGTCCTGACGGCGATAACGCTTACCGATTGAGCCTGCATCGTCAAATTCAACATTGAATTTTTCGGAAAGCGCACTGAAAACCTTTTCCGCTCCCTCATTGAGCTTTTTGGAAAGGGGAAGTACTGCCGCCTTTACAGGTGCAAGCGCGGGGTTTAAGTGCAGGACAACTCTGCTGTCGCCGCCCTCTAATTCTTCCTCGTCATATGCCTCAACCAAAAATGCAAGGGTAACGCGGTCAGCGCCCAGAGAAGGCTCTATGCAGTAGGGAACATAGCGCTCGCCTGTTGCCTGGTCGATATATTCCATACTCTCGCCCGAGTGATTTTGATGCTGCATAAGGTAATAATCGGTCCGGTCCGCAATGCCCCACAGCTCGCCCCAGCCGAACGGGAAAACAAATTCGATATCGGAGGTTGCTTTGGAATAGAAGGCAAGCTCCTCGGGGGAATGGTCGCGGAAACGCACATTTTCTTCCTTTATACCGAGCGATGTAAGCCATTTCATACAAAAATCCTTCCAGTAGTAGAACCAGTCAAGGTCATCACCGGGCTTGCAGAAAAATTCAAGCTCCATCTGCTCAAATTCGCGGGTTCTGAATGTGAAGTTTCCTGGTGTAATCTCATTTCGGAAAGATTTTCCTATCTGACCTATGCCGAAGGGCACTTTTTTTCTCGATGTACGCTGAACATTTTTGAAGTTTACAAATATTCCCTGAGCGGTTTCGGGGCGCAGATAAATCGTCGAAGACGAGTCCTCTGTAACGCCCTGAAAGGTCTTGAACATAAGGTTAAATTGGCGTATATCGGTAAAATTGTGTTTCCCGCACTCCGGACATACAATGCCGTTGTTTTCGATATATTCGAGCATTTTTTCGTTGCTCCAACCGTCAACGGTTATGTCCTCGCCCTTTTCGTGTGCAAAATCCTCGATAAGCTTATCGGCTCTGTGTCTTGCGTGGCACTCCTTGCAGTCCATCAAAGGATCGGAAAAACCGCCGATATGTCCCGACGCAACCCAGGTTTCAGGGTTCATCAAAATCGCGCAGTCAACGCCGACATTATATTTTGATTGCTGGACAAATTTCTGCCACCAAGCTTTTTTAATGTTATTTTTAAGTTCTACGCCCAAAGGACCGTAGTCCCAGGAATTTGCAAGTCCGCCGTAAATCTCGCTTCCTGCGTATATAAAGCCCCTGCCCTTGCAAAGCGCAACTATTTTGTCCATTGTTTTTTCTGAATTTTTCACAGTCTTACCACCTTCATATGATATACATATAAGTTTACTTAAAAAGGGCATTTTTGTCAATAGAAAAAGGAAAAAAATCACAACAAAAGCGGGCTTTCGCAGAATTATGTAAACTTTAAAATATGGATAAATCAAAAGAGTTATCCACGCTTTGAGGAAAAATGCCCCAGAATAAGACAAAAATAACCGTATTTTTGCTGGATAACTGCGTGGATAATGTGGATTGTAATATTGCTGTAATGCTGCGGTTATGTAAACCGACAGTATTTGACAAGGGGAAGGTTATTTAATATAATGGAGTTGGTGATAGTTTTGGATAGAAATGATTTAAAGAGAATAGAAAATAAAGTTTCGGGCGGGCTTTTTTACTATGAAAGCACAGCCTCAACAAATACGGAGGCACTTAACAGCATAGACGCACCTGATAAAAGCCTTTTTATAGCGGAAAATCAGACGGCGGGCAAGGGACGGCTGGGAAGGCGCTGGGAGGCGTCAAGCGGCGGAATTTATATGACCGTTTTGTTAAAGCCCGAAAAAATGAGAGATGATATATCGGCGCTTACGCTGGCGGCAGGGCTTGCCGTTGCAAGAGCAATCCCCAAATCGCAGATAAAATGGCCCAACGATATTATTCTGGGCGGAAAAAAGGCGGCAGGAATATTGCTGGAAAGCAAAATTATCGGAAAAACGGGGATTATTGCAGCGGGTATCGGAATAAATGCAAACAACACCGAGTTCCCGGAGGAAATAGCGGAAAAAGCGACATCAATCCGCCTTTTTTCAGGGAAGGAGCAGGACAAAGCAGCGCTTATAATAAGGGTATATGATGAGTTTTTGAAGGTATACAGTGAATTTTTGAAAGGATTTGACAAAATCAGGGCTGAATATGCCCGAAGATGCGTGACGGTAAACCGAGAAGTAGCGGTAATAAAGAATTCTGAAAGCCGAAAAATGTATGCGGTCGGAATAGGCGATGCGGGCGAGCTTTTGGCAGAGGCGGACGGAAAAACAGAAAAGATAAATGCCGGCGAGGTGTCGGTAAGAGGAATAATGGGATATTGCTAAAAAAAAATAAGCCACCAAAGGTGGCTTTAACTTTTTTATGCATTAAGTATGCAAAGCACAACTGTTGTTATGAGGAACAAAATCGCAAGAGTTGTAGTCATTTTTGAGAACATTGAAGCTTTTGTTCTTCCGGAATTTCTGTTAAAGAATGAATCGCCGTCCGGAGTTGAGCCTGCAATACCTTTAAGACCGGGGTCCTTGCCTTCTTGCAGCAAAACTACGGTTATTAAAGCAACCGTTACGATTATGTGCAAAACCATAAATACCGTGTTCATCGGCATAACCTCCTAATTTGATTATAAACAAGGGTATTATAACATCTAAAATTTTAATTTACAAGTATTTTCTGTAATTTTT
Source organism: uncultured Clostridia bacterium (assembly GCA_905236685.1). Classification (GTDB taxonomy): domain Bacteria; phylum Bacillota; class Clostridia; order UBA1381; family UBA1381; genus UBA1738. The sequence continues at coordinate 13,951 of CAJOPD010000041.1, read as the reverse complement.
TTGATAATATTTTCAATTTGTTAATAATTGTTACGAAATTGTCAAGAAAAATATGTAGATTTTTGCGGCTATTTGTGATAAAATGTATATATTCATTCTTTGAAAGGTACATAAAAAAGATGAAGAAAAGGTTAATGTGTATTTTAGCCGCGGCACTTGTTGCTCTTGGAGGAGCAGGGGTGATTAGCGCGGAAGGCGATATTACAGTAACATTTGAAGGGAAAAAGATTCTCTTTAATTCCTCGCCGATAATTGAAAAGGACAGAACGCTCGTTCAGATAAGACCGATAGCAGAGGCTATGGGACTTACGATTGAATATGAGCCGTTTGACGCAATGGTGATTTTGTCTGACGGCAAAACGGAAACAAGATTTTCGGTAGGCTCGGACATCTCCTATGTAAACGGCAAAAAGCAGAATATGGGAGTAAAAATGGCGTTAAAGGACGATTTTACCTTTATACCGATACGGTATTTGGTTGAGCCGTTCGGATATGAAATCGCTTATAACGCCGATACGAAAACGGTCAGTGTTAAAATAAACAAGGAGAAAAAACTGGCGGAGCTGAGGGACAAAATCAGAACGGGCAGCGGAAAATATCCGTCAACCTTTTACTGTCAGTCGCAGGAGGACATAGGCTTTGAAAATAACGGTAAGGGCTACTGCTGGGTATGCTCGTATGCAATGCTTTTAACCGATGTGACGGGTAAGACGGTAACACCCGCAGATATTGCCGACATAAATGAGAGTAAAGGTTACAGCGGCAATTTTATGTCAGGGCACAGCAGCCTTGCAGGACTTTTCGGGTGCAAAATTGTTCCCGCACTCAAAGAGACTTCTCAATATTTTGAGAGTTTCGGAGCGCTTAACCGAAACGAAACAAAGCTCGCGGTTGAAACGGACGAGGACGCATATAATGCTTTAAAAGAGGCGCTTGATAATTTCCCGAAGGGCGTGATTGCACGCTTTGAGGCATATCCTCATTCTATGGTTGCGGTCGGCTATGATGCGGAAAACATTTATTTTAACGACCCTGCGATAAAGAACGGCGAACACAAAACGCTTGCCGAAACCTGCCTCAAAAACTATCATCTTTCCGATATTTCATATATACAGGCAATAGTGAAAAAATAAAGAAAGGGTGAGAAAATGAAGTACGAAAAATCTTGCGGAGCTGTAATTTACCGCAATAACGGTGCGGAAATCGAATATCTTTTGGTGTTTAACAAAAAAATCGGCGCAAACGGTCATTGGGGATTTCCCAAGGGGCACAGAGAGGGTACCGAAAACGAGTATGAAACGGCACAGCGTGAGATTTTTGAAGAAATCGGGATTTCGGTAGTATTCTGCGGAAATGCAAGAGCTGTCACCACTTACAGTCCGCGGGAGGATGTAAAAAAGGACGCGGTTTATTTTCTTGCCACGCCGAAAAAGGACCAAAAGATCAGAATTCAGCGCTCCGAGATTTCGGAGTATTCCTGGTGCAGTCCCGAAAAAGCACGCATTTTGCTGACTTATGACGCACCTGTTTTGGAAAAAATAGAAAAATCTATGTAAAAAAGATATATTTCTCGGAAAAATGTGTGGACAAATTACTCTTTTTGTTGTATAATCTCATTTAGGAAAAAATTGAGATTGTGAGGAGTTTTAAAATGAACGAAAGAGTATATGCGATTAACCACCCGCTCATTCAGCATAAGCTGTCAATAATGAGAGATAAAAACACATCGGTAAAGGATTTCAGAAGCTGTGCGTATGAAATAGGCTTGCTTTTGGGATATGAGGCAACAAAGGATATGGAGCTTGAAGAATACGAAATCGAAACTCCTATTCAAAAAACAATTGCAAAGCGTACAAAGAGAAAGGTTGCGCTTGTTCCGATACTAAGAGCGGGACTTGGAATGGTTGACGCTATGATGGAGCTTATTCCCGCGGCGAAAATAGGTCATATCGGTCTTTACAGGAATGAGAAAACGTTGGTGCCGGTTGAGTATTACTGCAAAATGCCTTCCGATGTTGAGGAGAGAGAAGTTTTGGTGCTCGACCCAATGCTTGCAACGGGCGGAAGCGCAACGGACGCAATCTCAATGATTAAAAAGCGCGGCGCAAAGAATATAAAATTCATCTGTATTATAGCTGCTCCCGAGGGAATAAAGGCGCTCAGGGAAGCACATCCAGATGTGGATATTTACTGCGGTGCGGTTGACGAAAAGCTTAACGAACACGGCTACATTGTTCCCGGTTTGGGCGATGCAGGGGACAGGCTTTTCGGTACATTATAATAAAAAAAATAATAAAAAAATCGGTGAACCCACGGTTCACCGTTTTGTTTGAGGAAAAGGAACTATTTTATGCGTGTAAGAAAAAAGAAGAACTGCGATATACGCCTTGAAAAAAGCGGAAGCCTTTGGATAAAAAATCCGCAGGACTTAAAGGGCAAGTGGGCGGAGGAGTTTGGAAATCAAAACCCGATACATATTGAAATCGGCTCGGGAAAGGGGAAATTTATCTGCGAAATGGCGGAAAAATACCCCGATATAAACTTTATCGCGATAGAGGTAGTAAAAGATGTTATTGTAATTGCGATGGAAAAGGCGGAGCCGAAAGGACTTAAAAACCTGCGTTTTTTAATAGCGGACGCAGGCAATTTATGTGACTATTTTGAAAAGGGAGAAGTAAAAAGGATTTATCTTAATTTTTCGGACCCCTGGAAAAAGCGCAAGCAGGCAAAGCGCCGTCTTACGCATAAAAACTTTTTGGATATATATAAAAATCTCTTGAATAACGGAGATTTTATATGGTTTAAAACAGATAACAAGGCGCTTTTTGAGTTTTCCTTAAATTCTTTTGCCGAGGAAAACTTTAAGATGTCGGAAATAAGCTTTGACCTTCATAATTCCGATTTTGAAGATAATGTTATGACGGAATACGAAACAAGATTTTCCGAGCAGGGTATGCCGATTTACCGCGTCTGTGCTACATATCTTGGCTGGGAATAAAAAAAATACCGACGGCTCGTCGTCGGCATTTCAGACTGTCGAAAAAGTCGCCAGACCGCAGAAATTCATTTACTTATGTGTTTGGTGCCTTTTTTGATTTTTACTTTTATGAAATGTGTCACTTCTTCAAAAAGCTCTTTGTCTCCTGCTTTTGCCGATTTCAAGCTCTACCGTACCATCGTACGCCGACGAGCCTAAAATCGACAAATCTGCCTTCCTTTTTCGGCATCTGCGGAGCGTGTCGAAGGTTTATCGACACGCTCAAATACCGACGCTCGTCGGTATTTTTTTATTCATCATTTGCCCGTGCGTCAGCGAACCAGTCTGTCCCGTCCTTTAATACAATTCTTGCGACAGGTATTAAAGAGGCGGATTTGTGGTAGTTATCATCATCAAAAACGCTGTATCCGTATTCCGCTGCGGTTATTTCGGCGGGGCGTGAGTATTCCTCGGCAAAATCAATCAAAATCCCCATAATGCTCTTTACGCTGCCGCCTTGCTCACGGGTGCCCCTTACATTAAACCAACTGCCTGACAAGGAGAGTATGCCGTCCGCCGAAATGGAAGCGTCTATACCTGACGAAAAGACGGGGCGGCTTTCTGCAAAATCCCGCACTTTAACCGTCCATATCCCGCCTTTTTCAGCGGCTTGAACAATTTTTGCGCGGGACATATCAAAGCCCAGCGATTTTAACTTTGAAAAAAGCATTTTCCGAACAGCCTTTTGCGCAAGCGCTTGGGCTGATTTCTTTTCTTCCTTTGATTTAAAACTAAATCTGTCGCCCGAAAAGGTAAGACTTCCCATATCAGAAGAATAGACCTCGGGGGCTTCCAAATAGTAGTCGTCGCCCAAAATCAGCGCCGCAAATGCATCATAATCGGTAATTGCATTGTCCGCCTGTAAAATGGGCGCAGAGGACATATGCGGAAACATCACCGACTTGTCCAAGGCAATATTATGGTTTTCCAAAACCGCGTTTGCGGCGTCAAGCACCTCGGGAGAAATCTCGGTTTCCTTTTTCTGCGCCGTAAAAATGCTTGCCGCAAGGAAAATATCGGTAAACAGAAACAGTATGATAAGGATTGTTTTAATCCTGCTCCAACTCAACAAAATCCCCCCTTACCAAAATTATTCCGCAAGAACATTATCAACGGCAATATGCCAGTCTATTTCCAGCTCATTTTGGGACAGGTCGTCAAAAAATGCAGGGTACATCTTTGTTATACGCATTTCCGACATAGAGCCGTGATATGTGTCGATAATCTCGTCAAGCGCCTGTATAAAATCAGGTGAAACGCTTTGCGCATCTGTTACGGTAAATCTTCTTAAAATCTGGGAATATGAAACCAGATAACCGTTTGAAACCGTTGCGGAAACAGCGCATCTGTCCGCATATTTTACGGGATAGCCCTTTGCCATATAGTCAAATTCAAAATGCTGACCGCTGTCATCTGCCTGTGCACTCGAAAGGCAAAGGTCCGCGTCGATATTCATTTTCCCGTTAATCTCATCTATGAATGCGGCAATTTGTGACGAGGCGGAGCCGTTTTTCAGTTTTACTCCGTTTCCTCTTGCGGTAAAGGTCAGAATTCCGCTTTCGGTAATTTTTAAAATCCCGTTGTTCTCAACATACACCAGTGAGCCGTCCGCCTCGGTATAGCTCCTTGCCGAGCTTTTGTTAACTCCGAAATCGGACAGAATACCGCTCAAAGCCTTTCTGTCAATTTCGCCGTCTTTTGTTACGGGGTTTTCCGGCAAAACCGTGTTCTCGGTTACAGGCTCGGAATATATTAAAATCATAGGTGATAAAACGGTGGAGCTTTCGCCCGAATTTTTGTCAAAGTTAAGGTCAAAGGAGTAGTTTATAACCGACTCCTCATCAGCGTGTTCCAAAAAAACCGATTGTATTATAGGGCTTGCAAGCGAAGATGTAAAGGGTATTTTGTAATACGCAGCTCCGCCGCCGAAATAAACATTGCCGTTTTCCGCTATTACAATATCGGAAAACTCCGTGTCGGGAAAATCGCTTGAAGAAATTCCCAAAAGCGAGGCAAAGATCGAGGGAGTGAAGGAGGCGGAATAGTTTAAGTAAAGAGATTTTGCCGTGAGAGCGGCATACCAGTCCTCAGGACTTATTTCAAGCGCTGATTTTGGCATTGAAAATGCAGATTTTACAATTTCCGACGCGGCGCTGTTTATCGAGGCAAAATCCTTATCATCTCTTTTGAAAATAAAACGGCTTGACTGATAGCCTGTATTTACAACGATTTTTTCCGGCATAGACAGTCTTTCCGATACCGAAAAATTATTTTTTTTGCGCGAATTTCTTGTGCTAACAAAAAAATTATAGCCGGAAAGCCATAATTTTTCGTTCACCAATATTTTCTCGGCTAACACAAGATTTGTAATTATGAGCAGGATTAAAACAATACTTTTAATTCTCTCTGTTTTCATAGTTAACCTCGTTATTTAAGGAAATTAAGCACATTCACGGTGACGCTTTTCAGCTTATCCACCGTGCTCTTTTTAACTTTTGAAATCTGAATTTTTACAACCTGATTTGAAGCCCCGTTTTCAGCATATATAACAAAAGTGTTATTGCTGTCGGGAAGGTCGACAACGGTACTGAAAAGACCGCTTGCGCCTATCTGGCGCTCCGACTTGATAAGCGTGCACACATCGCCTGCGCCAAGGCGGTAAACTCTGACCTTTGTATTTTGAAGACCTGTTGCGGAAATCGTATAGGTCTTGTCGGAGGTCGAGCCGGAAAGCGACTTGGGACGCTTTATAGATATAAGATTTGTTGAATTGCCCTGTGCGGAAATGGGTATTGAATTTTCATACGCGGCAAAAGAAGCATATTGGACGGAAAACACCACCAATACTGCAAGAATTAAAGACATAAATCTTTTCTTCATAGCCGACACCCTTTCATAGTATTATTACACAAAGACAATTTTGGTATTTACATTATAGCACACGGTTATTACAAAGTTGTTACAGCGGCATTAAAAACATATAACATTTAAAGAGGAACGGATATGATAACATCTGTGCCCTCACCGTAGGTGCTGTTTATAACGATATTGCCGCCGAGCTGGTTCATAATCTGCTTTGCAATTGCAAGTCCGAGCCCCGTACCGCCTGTTTCGCGGGAGCGGGCGTTGTCAACCCGATAAAAACGCTCAAAAATGCGCGGAAGATTTTCCTTAGGTATTCCGATACCGTTATCGCGCACCTTTATATAGGCATCTTTGTAGACTTTTTCTATTGAAATCTCTATTTTTCCGTTTTCATGGGTATATTTTATTGCGTTTGAAACAATGTTTATGATTACCTGTTCCAGCTTATCACGGTCGGTCATAACATAGACGGGCGTTTTTTTTGCGCTTAAAGACAGCTCCTGATGCTTTTCCTTTGCCGCAAAAAACATCTTTTCGACAATATCCGATACCAGCTCCGAAAGATTAACCCGCTCGAAAGGTTTCATCTGATACTGCCCTTCATCAAGGCGGGAAAGTGTCAAAAGGTCCTTTACAATGCGCGTCATTCTGTCCGCTTCGGCGGCGATGGTAGCCAAAAATCTGTTTTGGATATCCTTGTCATCGGGGGGCATATCCATAAGCGTTTCTGCGTACGACTTGACCGTTGTAAGCGGAGTTCGCAGCTCGTGCGAAACATTTGCGACAAATTCGCGCCGTGCATTTTCCAGCCTTTGCTGATTTGTAATATCGTGCACCATAACGATAATTCCGCTGATTTTGTTTTCAAGATTGAAGGGCGCAAAGGTAAATCGGATAACCTTGCCGCCGATTACCGTTTCGCGCTCGATTTTATTTGTTTGCTTTATATATATAATGTTGCCCATTGAAATATCGGCGCCGACCTCCTTAAAGAAGGTGTCGAACTGCAAATCGTCATAAAAGTTTCTGCCGATAAGGCGTTTTGCCTCGGGATTTATGTGTATGAGCCTTCCCGAAAGGTTAAAGGCAAGTATTCCGTCGGTCATATTTTGTAGGATTGTTTCCACTTTGTTCTTTTCGGAATTCATTTCGTTTACCGTATGTTGAAGCGCAGAGGACATATAGTTGAAGGTATCGGAAAGAATACCTATTTCGTCATTGGATTTTATGTTGCTTACTATATCAAATTTTCCCGACGCAATATGTTCGGTACTTTTTGTAAGGTCGCGGATAGGCTTGGTTATGGTGCGTCCGAAGAAAAATCCCAAAAGGATTGAAATGAGGACAGACGCCAAAAGCGCCTCAATCAGTATAAAAAGCACATTTCTTGTTATGGAATTTATCTCGTCCTTTGTATCCTTCACATAAACTATATAGCGTGTATCGTCGTCTGTGCCTATCGGCACGGCATAGTCCATATATGCCTTTTGAGTGTTGACGGTGTTTCCTGTCTTTCCCGTCATAGCAAGAATTATATTGTCGCTTTTTTCCATATTGACGCTTTTTGTTTCGTCAGATGTGCACAGAATATTGCCTGTTTTTGCGTCCAAAATGCTGTAAAAGCGGTAGGTATCGATACCGAGCGGACCTATGTATGAGCTTATGATGTCCCATATGCCGTCATATGAGCCGTTTTCCGCGCTTTTTTCCAGCTCGGAAACAAGAGCAGGCGTAAACACCTGCTCCATCATAACGGAAAATTCATCGTTGTAAAGCTTTACGATATTCGTTGTCATAAAAGTGCCGATTACCGTTACAACCGAAAGAATTACCAATATAAAAATTGTGACGATTTTTGTCTGAATACTTTTAAACATTACCTCACGCCTTATTGAAATAGTATCCCACACCGCGTTTTGTTATAATGTACCTGGGCATACTCGGGTCGTCCTCGATTTTCTCGCGCAGCCTCCGTACCGTAACATCGACGGTCCTTACATCGCCGTAATACTCGTAGCCCCAAACATTTTCCAAGAGGTTTTCCCTTGAAAAAATCTTTTCGGGGGCAAGTGCCAAAAATTTCAAAAGCTCAAACTCGCGCAGAGTTATGTCGATGACCTTTCCGCGCTTTGAAACCTCATATCTTTCAAGATTTATCAAAAGCTCGCCCGAGGATATGGTTTCGCCCGTTCCCTGCGAGGTCTGTTCACGGTCTATCGAGGTACGGCGAAGGTTCGCCTTAACCCTTGCGGTAAGCTCTCTGATTGAAAACGGTTTTGTCATATAGTCGTCTGCACCGAGCTCCAAGCCCAGAACCTTGTCGACTTCTTCCTCGCGCGCTGTGAGCATAATAATCGGCACGGAGGATTTTTCGCGTACCTTTTTGCAGACCTCAAAGCCGTCCAGCTTGGGCAGCATAACATCAAGCAAAATCAGGTCAGGATTTTCCGAAAGCGCAAGACTAAGTCCCGCCTCGCCGTCCATCGCCTCTACAACGCGGTAGCCCTCTTTCGTGAAATTAAATTTTAAAATATCCATTATGGCTTGCTCGTCTTCAACTATCAGAACGCACTTTTCATTCATATTCGGGTTATCCCTCCTGCAATTTATTCAAAACGGTAAAAACATCCTTCTATATTTTAACAGAATTTGTGCAATTCTTCAATACTATTTTTGAAATTATTTTTAAAAATAATCATATTTTTGATATTTTTTCGCGTTTTTGTCTGATATTGTGCAAAATATCGGCAAAGTGAAACTTTTTTAAGAAAAATATGGACTTTGCGGTAAAAAGTGTGGTATAATCAATAAGTATTATGGAATTTTATAACCTTTACAAATTTTCCGTCCTTTGACGAGAAAGAGAAAGGAATGATTATAGATATGGCTAACAAAGCAAAAAACCCGCCTAAGCGGGTAAATACAAAAAAATCACGCAGTAACAATACAAAAAAAGTTCAAAAATCTCAGGGGCAGGAAAAGCAGCCTGTAAGGCTTGAAGAAAAACTTGCCAAAAAACAGCGGTCATATATTTCTTCGGGCATAATTATGCTTATTCTGTCCGTGCTTTTGGGAATATTTACATATTCCTCCGCGCAGGAAAATATCGGCATAGGCGGTGCGTATATACATAACTGTCTTTTGGGACTTTTCGCAAAATCGGCGTATCTTTTGCCGATTGCATTTTTCGGAATAGGAATATACATATTTAAAGTAAAAAGGACGAACAAACTTAAATCAAAAATCTTGCTAATTCTTTTGGAAACGGTGCTTTTGGGTACGCTTACAATGCTTTTCTACAAGGGGGAATACCCGCTTGTTTCGAGGCTTTGGAGCTATGGAATTGAAGGCAGAGAAGGCTGCGGCGGATTTTTGGGAGGAATTCTTGCCATTTTCCTTTCAAAGCTTATCGGCAGAACAGCCTCGCTGGTCGTGGTTTTGGCATTGTTTGCCGCGGGATTGTTCGGCATATTTAATTATTTTGCGGATTTTAAAAAGCTTATCGCTTCAATGAAGGCGAAAAAGGCGGAGCAGGAAAAGGATATACCAAAGACCGAGGCAGAGCCGATATTTATCGATGTAAACGGTCAGCCGACGCTTAAAAAGCAAGAGGATAAGGCAAAAGAGGACAAGCCGCAGATTGATTTGGGCTTTTTGGAGGGCGTAGCCGCACAGCTGCCGCAGACGGAGGGCGTCAAGGAGCTTTTGGAGGAGCAGAAAAAGAAGAATACAGAAAAGCCGAAAAAAGCGGAAACAGCAACGGAGGAGGAAAAGCAAGAGGTAAAGGGAGAGATAGAAAAGTCAATCGAAAAGCCTTTTGCAAACTATGCGTTCCCGCCGATTTCGCTTTTGAATGTGGCGGCAGGTACATCGCAGGACAAGCGCCGCGAAATGTATGAAACGGCAAGTAAGCTGATGACTGTGTTAAAGGATTTCGGAGTTGACGCAAAGCTTTTGCAGGTAACGCAGGGTCCGACTGTCACAAGGTATGAAATTCAGCCGTCAACGGGAGTTAAGCTTGCAAAAATCACAAGTCTTTCGGAGGACATAGCGTTAAATCTTGCCGTGCCGACCGTTTTGGTTGCGGCGGTGCCGGGAAAAGCCGCGGTCGGAATAGAAATTCCCAACAACACGATAGGCACGGTATCGGTAAGAGAACTTATTGAAAGCGACGGATTTAAAAATGCAAAATCAAAGCTTTCGGTAGCGTTCGGCAAGGATATAGGCGGAAATGTAGTTATCGGCGACATCTCAAAATTCCCGCATGTTCTGATAGCGGGTGCGACCGGCTCGGGTAAATCGGTATGCTTAAATACTATTGTTGCAAGCATTTTGTATAAGGCGCGTCCCGATGAAGTCAAGCTGATTATGATTGACCCGAAGGTTGTGGAGCTTGGTATTTATAACGGCATACCGCACCTTTTAATTCCAGTCGTTACAGACCCAAAAAAAGCGGCGGGAGCGCTCAACTGGGCTGTCGGTGAGATGATGAGGAGATATGCGCTTTTTGCGGAAACGGGAACAAGAAATATCAGCGGATACAATGAGCATATAGAAAAAAACGGCGGCGAAAAAATGCCGCAAATAGTGATAATAATTGACGAGCTTGCAGACTTGATGATGGTTGCGGCAAAAGAGGTTGAGGATTACATCTGCCGTCTGGCACAGCTTGCAAGAGCGGCGGGCATACATCTGATTATCGCAACACAGCGCCCGTCGGTTGATGTAATAACGGGACTTATTAAGGCGAATATCCCGAGTAGAATTGCCTTTTCGGTATCAAGCGGTACCGATTCAAGAACAATCCTTGACCGAAACGGCGCAGAAAAGCTTTTGGGCAAGGGCGATATGCTTTATCACCCGACAGGTATGGCGAACCCCGTGCGTGTTCAGGGCGCATATGTTTCGGACGAGGAAATTGAAGGATTGGTTGATTTCATAAAGGAACATACCGAAGAAACAAGTTTTGCCGAAGATTTGGCGGAACATATTGAAAGAATGGCATCGGGCGAAAACGGCGTTACCGACGAGGACGAGTCGGAGGACGCCGACGAGCTTTTGCCGCAGGCTATCGAAATTGCCGCAGAGCTAGGGCAGATTTCGACGGCTATGATACAGCGCAAAATGAAGGTGGGCTATGCAAGAGCGGGAAGAATAATCGACCAGATGGAAACGCGGGGCTTGATAAGCGGTCCGAACGGCTCAAAGCCCAGAGATGTATATTTGAACAGGATAAATGCGATTTTGGATAACCCGTACGAGCAGGCGGGAGACAGCGAAGAAATTGATGAAAGCGAGGATACGGAGGAGTAATATGGCAAAAATTTTAAGCGGCAGGGAAGTATCGGCAAGGATTAAGGACGAGTTAAAAGGCGAGGTATCCGAGCTTAAAAAGCAGGGCATTTTTGCAGGACTTGCCGTAATTATAGTAGGCGATGACCCTGCAAGCCGCGTATATGTGAACAACAAAAAAAAGGCGTGTGAAGAGCTTGGCATATATTCGGAGGAATATGCGCTTTCGGGGGAGACTTCCGAGGAGGAACTTATCGGGCTTATAGAAAGGCTCAATAAGGACGACAGCATTTCGGGCATTTTGGTACAGTTGCCGCTCCCAAAACATATAAGCGAGAAAAGAATTCTTGAAAGCATAAACCCCCAAAAAGATGTTGACGCATTTCACCCGATAAATGTCGGGAAAATTATGACGGGGGACTATGATTTTGTGCCGTGCACTCCCGCGGGGATAATGGAACTTATCAAAGAGAGCGGAGTTTCGGTAAGCGGCAAGGACTGCGTTGTTATAGGAAGGAGCAATATTGTCGGAAAGCCTATGTCAATGCTTCTCCTGCACCAAAACGGCACGGTAACCGTATGCCATTCCCGCACGAACAACTTGAAGGAAAAAGCAAAAAATGCAGATATTTTGGTTGTTGCGATAGGAAAGCCGAAATTTGTGACGGGAGATATGATAAAGGAAGGCGCTGTCGTTATAGATGTCGGGATAAACAGACTGGAAGATAAAAAGCTTGTGGGAGATGTCGATTTTGAGGGCGCCGAAAAGGTAGCGGGAGCAATCACGCCCGTGCCCGGCGGCGTAGGACCGATGACAATTGCAATGCTTATGAAAAATACCGTAAAAGCGGCTATTATAAACAGAACGGAGAAAAAAATATGAATACAGCGGAAATAAAACAGAGGGTAAACAGCATTGATTTCAAAACGCTTTACTGCCAAGACGGAGATACGGAAAGGTACATAAAACGCTTTTACAGCCTTTTGGACGGATTTTCCGATACATTCGGAGATAGCGGAGATATTCGCCTTTTCTCTGCACCCGGGCGCACCGAAATCGGCGGAAATCATACCGACCACCAGCACGGCGCAGTGGTTGCGGGAAGCCTTAACCTTGATGTTATAGGAGCGGTAAGGCTTAACGGAGAGAATATTATCCGTATCAAGTCGGAAGGATTTCCTATGGATACCGTGAGCCTTGACAATTTACAGGCGGACGCCGACGAATACGGAAAATCAAGCTCGCTTATACGCGGTATTGCCACCTGCTTTTTGAAAAAGGGATACAAAATAGGCGGATTTGACGCATACACCACCTCGAATGTCTTAAAAGGCTCGGGAATGAGCTCGTCCGCCGCTTTTGAAATACTGGTAGCCGTTATCATAAACGAACTTTTTGCAAACGGAGAAGTTTCCGCTGTGGAAATGGCAAAGTTCGGTCAGTATGCGGAAAATGTTTATTTCGGCAAACCCTGCGGACTTTTAGACCAGACAGCCTGTGCGTCGGGCGGGATAGTTGCAATGGATTTTTCGGATAATGAAAATCCCGCTATCAGCAAGCTGGATTTTGATTTTGCAAAAACGGGCTATTCGCTGTGCATTATAGATACAGGCGCAGACCACGCCAATCTGACGGGTGAATATGCGGCGATAACCGTTGAGATGAAAAAAGTGGCGGAATTTTTCGGCAAAAGCTTTTTGAACGAGGTTTCGGCGGAGGAATTTTTTGGACAAATCAAAAGCGTCAGGAAGGCTGTGGAAAATGACAGGGCTATCCTTCGTGCAATGCACTTTTTCAACGAAACAAATCGGGCAAAAGCGGAGGCAGACGCTCTTAGAAAGGGCGATTTTGATGAATTTTTGAGGCTTGTCGGCGAGTCTGGCAGGTCGTCATATATGTATTTGCAGAATGTTTTTGCGGCAAGCGCACCGAAAAAGCAGGCAGTAAGCCTTGCCCTTGCGCTTTGCGATAAGTTGCTTATGGGAAGGGGTGCCTTCCGTGTTCACGGCGGCGGTTTTGCGGGAACAATTCAGGCATTTGTGCCTGCCGATATGCTGAACGGCTTTAAAGACGGTATCGAGGCGGTTTTCGGCAAGGGTATGTGCCATATTCTTTCGATAAGAAGTGTAGGCGGAGTTGAGATAAAACTCTAAAAATGTTTACAAAGCATTGCAACCTTAAAAGAATAATGATATAATAAAAAAAACACTTGGAGGAAAATAATGGACGCAAAATATAAAAGAGTACTGCTTAAAATAAGCGGCGAGGCGTTATCGGGAAACAAAGGCTACGGTCTTGATGTCGAAACAATGCACAACATCTGCATAAATATCAAAAAGGTAGTTGATTTGGGCGTAAATGTTTCCATAGTTGTCGGCGGCGGCAATATATGGCGCGGCAGGAGCGGCGGAAATATGGACAGGACAAGGGCGGACCATATGGGAATGCTCGCGACCTGCATAAATGCTCTGGGACTTTGCTCCGAACTCGAAAGCTGCGGAGTGGATACCAGGGTGCAAACGGCGATAGAAATGCGCCAGATTGCAGAGCCGTATATAAGGCTTAAAGCAACAAGGCACCTGGACAAAGGCAGAGTGGTGATTTTCGGAGCGGGAACGGGAAATCCGTTTATGTCAACCGACACGGCGGCGGCGCTCCGTGCCATTGAAACGGATTCCGATGTGATACTGCTTGCCAAAAAGGTTGACGCTGTTTATGACAGCGACCCCAACATAAACCCCGACGCAAAGCGGTAT
>CAJOPD010000040.1 GCA_905236685.1 uncultured Clostridia bacterium | reverse complement strand
TTTGAATTTTCTTCAATTTCCTCAGGGGTGCCTATAATAATAAGGTTAGCAATATCCTCCTTTAAGATTTTTTCAGCCGCCAAAAAGGTGCGTCTGTCCATAGATTCGGGAAGAACAATCGTCTTTTTGTCGCTTTTTGCCCTTTCCTTAATTCTTTCTAAAAACTGGCTCATTTGTCCGTCTCCTTTTGTATATAATTTGTCAAGGATATTATACAGCAATTGGTGTAATTTTACAAGTATGTTACAAGATTTTCTAAAAAATATACTAAAAATCTATTGAATATTTATATGAATTGCTATATAATGGCAGAAGTGGATTTTGGAGGTGCGATTATGAAAATTCTTGTTACGGGCGGTGCCGGATATATCGGCTCGCACACCTGCGTTGAACTTCTAAACAGCGGTTATGACATTGTCGTTTTGGATAATCTTGACAATTCCAGCGAAAAGTCATTAGAGCGCGTAAAGGAGCTTACGGGCAAAGATTTCCCGTTTTACAAGGCTGACCTTTTGGACTATGCCGAGACGGAAAAGGTTTTTAAAGAACACAAAATTGATTCGGTAATTCATTTTGCAGGCTTAAAGGCTGTCGGAGAATCTACCCAGCTTCCTATAAAGTACTATCACAACAATATCACAGGTACCCTAAACCTTGTCGATATAATGCAGAAATACGGCGTTTTTAACATCGTATTTTCTTCCTCCGCAACGGTTTACGGTATGCCGAAAACCGTTCCGATTACAGAGGATTTTCCAACCTCCACAACTAACCCCTACGGTTCTACAAAACTTATGATTGAGCGCATTTTAAGCGATGTGTACGCGGCGAATAACAACTGGTCGGTAACTCTCCTGCGCTATTTCAACCCGATAGGCGCTCACAAAAGCGGAAAGCTCGGCGAGGACCCGAAAGGGATACCCAACAATCTTCTTCCCTATGTCGCTCAGGTGGCTGTCGGAAAGCTTGATAAAATTCATATTTTCGGAAACGATTACCCAACAATCGACGGAACGGGCGTAAGAGATTATATACATGTAGTTGACCTTGCTATCGGGCACTTAAAGGCTCTTGAAAAGAAAACGGGCGAGCAGGGCGTGCACATTTATAATCTGGGCACGGGACACGGATATTCCGTTTTGGAAATAATAAAAGCCTTTGAAAAGGCTTGCAAAAAGGAACTTCCGTACCAGATTGACCCGCGCAGACCCGGAGATATTGCAGAGTGTTATGCAAATCCCGAAAAGGCAAAGCGTGAGCTTGACTGGGTAGCTACGCGGGGCATTGAGGAAATGTGCAAGGACTTATGGCGCTGGCAGTCAAATAACCCGAACGGATTTAATGATTAGCATTTAATACGGACGCAAGTATTTGCGTCCGTTTACTATTTTATTTTAATTTTGTCAGCTATCTGTTTTATGCGAGTATTAACATTTGTAATATACTCCGTAACAGCCGTGTTGACGGCTGTTTTATCAAGTTTATCGCTGTTTTCAATTATTGAATTTGAAAAATCATCTGATTTCGGCTGTATATCCTTTATTGCAGAATACAAATAAGGCTGATTGTCTGCAATTTTCTCAGGCATTGATATAATTATATACATTTTTGTTATAATTTTTTCAAGTCGGACTGCTGTTTCGTACATCTCATATGCCGTCTCTAACGAAGCGGCTTTTTTTGAATTCAAGTACTCGTAAATTGAGGAAACCGCAATCATATTGTGGCATTCGGGACGGATAATATTTAGAGAATATATTTTATCCAAAGTGTATTCTGTTTTCAAATATGCCTTTCTCAGTTTATTTGCGCTTGCCTGCAAAAGTTTGTTTTTTTCACACGCCTGCTTATACAGCATTTTATTTTCCTTTTCTATCTCTGCATTTCTTGATACTATCTCTCTGTTATATACCGCATTTATAATTAAAAAAGTTGCAAAAATAACGGCAAAGCAAGCAACCCACGCAGCTAAAACACCAAGTATTGCTCCTAAAATATCTCCCCTTGAAAACCAAAAACCGGCTAAAAATCCTATAAATGTGAAGAACGCCCAAACACCCTTTTCATTTGTTTTTCTCATACAGCGCCCTATACAGTTATATTTTTCCTGCAAGCCTATGTACTTTGATTTAAAATGATGACCGCTTATAGTATGTATTGCAAACTCCAAACCCAGTTTTTGTTTTTCGAGCTCAAAAATGTCATCTAAATGCGCTTGTACCTCGTTTATTGTCACCTTATGTCCCCCTTAAAATTAAAAAATGCGCCAACCGAGGCTGACGCATAAAAAACGCAAACCCCAATTGTCGCCAAACAATTCTAATATTAGGTTATCGAGTTAAACTACCTAAGGAGGTTTGCATTTTTATCAAATTCCAAAAGTAGTTTAACTCGAAAATGGGTATAATATACCCGTAAAAAAAGATAACCTAACTCACATATTAAAATCGTTTGGCAGGTATATTATAGCATACCTGCCAATTCTTTGCAATAGATTATAAAAAAATTGTACTTATTTTATAAAAACTCTCCCCTGCCGCAAAGCAAGGGAGGCTTTTCGCAAGCTATATTTATTCCTTTAACTCTTTTATGAACTGTACACCGAAAGGTATTGCACAGATTGATGTCACCGCGTCTGCTATCGGCTGTGAATACTGCACTCCGCCTATTCCCATATATTTGGGAAGTATCAGTATAAGCGGGATAAAAAATATTCCCTGACGCATACACGAAAGCAGCGTTGCAGTCCACGATTTTCCCGTCATTTGCAGGGTCATACTGCAAATATTATTTATCGGTATGAGAACCAGCGCAAAGCATTGTGCACGAAGTGCCGTAACACCGTATTCAATCACCTTAATATCGTCCTTTGTAAACATCGCCATAATCCGTCTTGCAAAAACGAACACGGGCACGCCGAGGACACACGCTACCGCAAGGCTCAAAAAAAATGTGAAATAAAATGCACTTTTTACCCTGTCATATTTTTTTGCGCCGTAGTTAATGCCGAGCACCGGCTGATAGCCCTGCCCGATACCGAGCATAACGGCGAATATCATCATAAACACCTTGCCCACAATACTCATTGACGCAACCGCGGCATCGCCGTAAAGCGCCGCGCTCCTGTTCAAAAGCATTACCGCAACCGATGCAAAGCCCTGCCTTGCAAGTGACGGAAGTCCCGTCTTAAAAATATTCAAATAGGTCATTACAGAGCGGGATATTTTGAAAACCGACAGTTTTACCGCACTTTTTCCCGTGAAAAAGAAGGAAAGCAGTATCGAAAAGCTGATAATCTGGCTCAAAAGCGTCGCTAACGCCGCCCCTGCCGTTCCCAGCTTGAATGTAAAAATAAAGAGCGGGTCAAGACCGATATTAAGTATTGCGCCCGAAGTTATTCCGAGCATTGCATATTTTGCTTTCCCCTGCGAGCGCAGGATATTGTTCAGCGCATACACGCCCATCATAAATGGTGCGCCGAAAACAATATACCGCCCGTACTGCACGGCGTGCGGAAGTATCGTATCGGTAGCGCCGAAGCTTTTCATAAAAAAGGGCATTTTAAAGGACATAGCAAGGATTATTATAATTCCGAAAGATATCCCCGCAAACAGCCCCGATGACGCAACCTCTGCCGCCTCATCGCCCTTTTTTGCGCCTAAAAGCCGCGCAATTATACTGCCTGAACCCATTCCTATCGTAAATCCTATCGCCTGGATTATTGCCATAAGCGAAAACACAACACCGACTGCGCCCGACGCGCTTGTACCTATTCTTGATACAAAATATGCGTCGGCGCTGTTATATATGGCAGATACAAGCATACTTATAACAGTGGGCACGGCAAGAGCCGATACCAGCTTTGGTATCGGCGTTTCGGTCATTTTTTTATACTGTCTGTCCTGTGCGTCCGTTTTAATAATTATCAACCTTTCGTATATGGGCAAAAGTTTCCTTTTCGCCCTTTTCTTTAAGCATAGTAAGCCATTCTTCAAGCAAATCCGATGTTTCGCTGTCGATTATTCTTTTGCCCTTTCCGCCCAAAAAGTATTCAAGCGGATATGCGTCGCTGTAATCCTTGCCCCTATATATACGGCTTGCCGCAACCCTGTCGCAAAACATTTCCTTTACATATTTTATCGGCATTTTAACGGGGCCGTATTCACGGGTTTCGGGACGGTAGTCCGTCCAATATTCAAAATGGTGTTTATTCCTGCCCTTATGATGCATCCACGCGTCCGAATAGCCCTTTTCAAGCCGTTCGCCAACATTTGGGCTTTTATTGCCCTGATAATATTTTGCGCCAAGCCAGAATTCCCTCGGCATATATTTTGACAAATCGTGAAAAAGCCCCTGCCAAAGTATTCCCGCTTTTTTGCAGTTTTTTATTACCTCATGCCTGTGCTTTGTAATCGTCACAAAATGCTCTAAAACCTTCATTTTTATTCTCCCTGCATTTGATTTTTTTATTATATCACAATTTTTTTCTTTTTCAAGTGCTGAAATATTATATATCTTTTGACAAACGGGGTATTTTTGTGTATAATGTTTTATGTTGGAGTAATTTTGTTAAAAATACTTGTGCGGGGAGTTTTTTATGCAAAAAAGGAATACCGAAATTTCATATGTTGCGCCGAACTCTCTTGCAAATCGCGCAGGGCTTTCGCCGAAAGACAGGATTTTGAAGGTGAACGGACACGAAATCCACGATATTTTGGAGTACCGTTATTTAGCGTCTGACGCGGAGGTTGTTCTGGAAGTATTGAAGGCGGACGGAAGCACCGAAATCATTACGATTGAAAGCGATTATGAGGATTTGGGAATTGAATTTTCCGAGGCTCTTATAGATGAGGCTAAATCCTGCAAAAACAAGTGCATTTTTTGCTTTATCGACCAGCTCCCCAAGGGTATGCGCGAAACCGTTTATTTTAAAGACGACGATACGCGGCTCTCCTTTTTGCAAGGTAATTATGTTACCCTTACAAATGTATCGGACGAGGAGCTTTCGCGCATAGTTTCAATGCACATTTCACCGATAAATATTTCGGTGCATACAACAAACCCAAAACTTCGCGTAAAAATGCTCAAAAATCCTAATGCCGCAACGCTGTTTGATACTATGAAAATGCTTGCGGCGCACGGAATTTCTATGAACTGCCAGATAGTGCTTTGTCCCGATTACAACGACAAAGAGGAGCTTGACCGCACCATATGCGATTTGGAATCGCTTTATCCGTATGTTATGAGCTGTTCTATTGTGCCTGTGGGGCTTACCAAATGCCGTGAAGGGCTTTGCGATATTACGCCCTTTAATCCCCGTTCCTCTTTGGAAACTGTGCGGCAGATTGAAGGATATCAGAAAAAGTTCAGGAAAAAGTATGGCATTAACCTTATATATGCCGCAGATGAGTTTTATATAAACGCCAAACTCCCTATACCGAAGGCAAGCGAATATGACGGATTTCCGCAGATTGAAAACGGCGTAGGGCTTATCGCCTCTATGCAGGAGGAGTTTGATGAGGCAATCACTCTCATAAAGCCGCAAAAATATCCGCGTAATGTCGCAGTTGCAACGGGTGAAATTGCGTATGATTTCATAAAGTCCTTAGCGGACAGGCTTACCGCCGTTTGTGATGGACTTAAAATCACCGTATTCCCCGTAAAAAACGAGTTTTTCGGCGGCGGAGTGACCGTTTCGGGACTGGTTACGGCAAGCGATATTCTGCGTGCTCTTCCCGATGCCTCGGGATTTGACGAGCTTTTTATAACCGAATGTATGTTACGAAACGGCGACGATGTCTTTTTGGACGATATGTCCCTTTCCGAGTTATCCGAAAAACTTGGTGTAAAAATCACCCCCACTCAAAATGACGGATATGCATTTATAGAAAATATTTTAGATACACAGTTGGAATTTTAAGGAGAAAAAAATGAAACCAGTTGTTGCCATTGTCGGAAGACCGAATGTCGGAAAATCAACGCTTTTTAATAAAATTTCGGGCGGACGCATAAGCATTGTCGAGGACACCCCCGGTGTTACCCGTGACAGAATTTTTGCCGATTGTTCGTGGCTTTCAAAGAATTTTATTTTAATCGATACGGGCGGAATTGAGCCGAAATCAAAGGACGAAATTTTAGCAAAAATGCGTCTGCAAGCCGAGCTTGCGATTGATATGGCTGATGTTGTGATTTTTATGGTCAATGTCTGGGACGGAGTTACCGCAAACGATTTGGAAATTGCTTCAATGCTGCAAAAAGCGAAAAAGCATACCGTTCTTGCCGTAAACAAAGCCGACAGCATAGGCGAGCCGCCAATGGCGTTTTATGAGTTTTATAACTTGGGTATGGGCGACCCTATCGCGATTTCCTCAACGCACGGATTAGGCGTCGGAGACCTTTTGGACGAAGTGTGCAAGCATTTTCCGCCCGAATGTGATACTGAGGAAGATGAAGATGAAATCAAGGTTGCGGTAATAGGGCGTCCGAACGCGGGAAAATCAAGCCTTATAAACAAGCTTTTGGGCGAGGAGCGCGTTATTGTTTCAAACATAGCGGGCACCACCCGTGACGCGATAGATTCGCATTATGAAAAAAACGGCGACAAATTCCTTTTCATAGACACGGCAGGTATGCGCAAGCGTAAAAAAATCGACGAAAATATCGAGCATTACAGCGTTGTGCGCGCCCTTGCGGCAGTTGACCGCAGCGATGTATGTATAATTATGCTTGACGCCCAGGAAGGCGTTACCGAGCAGGATACAAAAATTGCGGGATACGCGCACGAAAAGGGAAAGGCGTGCATTATCGCCGTGAATAAATGGGATACTATTGAAAAGGACAGCAAAACCTTGAATTCCTTTAAGCTGCGGGTACAGGAGGGATTTGCGTTTATGTCCTATGCTCCCGTTGTATTTATCTCCGCAAAAACAGGACAGCGGCTTGACAAGCTCTTAGAGGAGGTAAAGCTTGCAAATACCGAGCACAAGCGCAGAGTTTCAACAGGTATGCTTAACGACATTCTGTCCGACGCCGTATCAAAGCAGCAGCCGCCCTCAGACAAGGGCAAGCGCCTTAAACTGTACTACGGAACGCAGAGTTCTGCAGAGCCGCCGACCTTTGTGCTGTTCTGCAATTCAAAGGATTTATTCCATTATTCATACCTTAGGTTTATCGAAAATCAAATCCGTGCCGCCTTCGGCTTTGCGGGAACGCCGATACACTTTATCCTGCGGGAAAAGGGCGAAAAGGAACAATAATTAACGAGGTGATGAGATGTTTACTGTGATTACGGTGCTGATTGCTTTTTTAGCTTATATTACAGGGAGTATAAATACTTCCGTAATTCTTTCTAAAAGCATTTACGGAGAAGATGTAAGGGACTCGGGCTCGGGAAATGCGGGCGCAACAAATATGCTCCGCACCTACGGCAAAGGGATTGCCGTACTTACGCTTATCTGCGATGTTTTAAAGGGTGCTTTGATTGTGCTTCTGGCAAGCTGGCTTGATATTGCGTTCGGCGCATATTTTAAAAGCTATCCTATGTCCGATTTTGAAAGTATCTACCTTTTTGAAAACTTAAAATACATATCGGGCATATTTGTTGTTTTGGGACACGATTTTCCGCTTTGGTTCGGCTTCCGCGGCGGAAAAGGCGTTTCCACAAGCCTTGGCGTTATCCTTGCGCTGAACTGGCAGATTGGGCTTATTGTTCTTGCTATCGCGCTTTTGGTAATGATTTTCTCACGCTATGTATCCTTAGGCTCAGTCACCGCCGCTATCGTTTACCCATTTATTGTTCTTACATACATACTCGCAGGCAAGGAAAGTATCACAGAAAACGCGGTTTACTTAATAATGGCATTTTTCCTTGCATTTTTACTTATTATAAAACATCACGCAAATATCAGGCGCCTGAAAAACGGCACTGAAAACAAGCTTTTTGCCAAAAAGCCTGACGACAGCGACGAAGATGACGAAGATGAAGGCGAGGAAGTTTCAGAGGAAGATTTTGAGGAGGAATAAAATGAAAATTGCAGTTATTGGCTCGGGCAGCTGGGGCTGTGCAGCGGCGATTTTGCTTGCAAATAAGGGGTATGATGTATATCTTTGGAGCTGGCAGCAGGAGGAAACAGACAGGCTCTCTGCTGACCGCGAAAACAAAGATGTTCTTCCGGGCAAGCATTTTCCCGATAATATAATCTGCTCGCACGATATGGCTTTTTGTGTAAATGGTGCTGACCTCATTGTAACGGTAGCGCCGAGTATTGCGACCCGTTCTACCGCAAAACAGCTTTCAAAATGCGTTAAAGACGGGCAAGTGCTCGTAAATCTTTCAAAAGGTCTTGAAGATGAAACACTTTTAACGCTATCCGCGGTATACCGCGAGGAACTTCCAAACGCAAAAATTGCGGTTATGAGCGGTCCTTCGCACGCAGAAGAAGTCAGCATCGGTCTTCCCACCGTAAATGTTGTCGCATCAGACGATGAAAATATTGCAAAATATATACAGGGCATTTTTAACTGCGACTTTTTCCGCGTTTACACAACAGATGATATTATCGGTGTAGAGCTTGGCGGTGCGATTAAAAATGTAATCGCTCTCTGTGCAGGAATTTCGGACGGGATAGGCTACGGCGATAACACGCGCGCGGCGCTTATGACACGCGGAATTGCCGAAATAAAGCGGCTCGGTGTTGCTATGGGCGCAAAAGAGGACACCTTTTCCGGACTTTCGGGAATAGGCGACCTTATCGTGACCTGCACCAGTATGCACTCGCGAAATCACCGCGCGGGCATACTTTTGGGCAAGGGCGCTTCCCTTTCCGACACTCTCAAAGAGGTGCATATGGTTGTAGAAGGCGTTAATACCGCAAAGGCGGCATATGCCCTGTCGCAAAAATACGGCGTTTCTATGCCGATAACCGAACAGGCATACAAGATTTTATTTGAAGATAAGTCCGCAAAGGACGCGGTAAAATCGCTTATGAGCCGCGACTTAAAGTCTGAATTAAATTAGAGATTTTTTGAGTTTCCCCAAAAAATGAGAATCGTCACCTTAGAAAGGCGCATGAATACAGGGAAAACGAGGAATTTAGAATTGAAATTTTGACAAAAAAATATTGCAATATTACTCCTAATATGGTATAATTTAATTGCACAAAAAAACACCGAAAGGAGCTATTGCATTATGTATAATTATATTAACACATTAAACCACAATTTGAAAAGAGGAATTTTGAGATTTTCCGAAAAAATTTCAAAAAATCTCACCAGACCTCAATTTAAGTTTGTATCCAATATGATTTACGGCATATTAAGCAGTCAAAGCTGTATGCTGTCGGAGATCAGCAGAAAACTGGATGAAAGAACCTCGGTTAAAAAGACGATCGACCGCCTTTCAAGAAATCTTAAAGAATTTGACAACGAAAAAGAACTATTTGAGAACTACTTGAAATCCGTCAAATCTCAGATCAATGATGATACTATCCTGATCATAGACGGAAGTGACATTACCAAAGAATATACCACTAAAATGTAAAGCATCGCTACTGTTCGTGACGGTAGCACAGGAGAATATAAGCTTGGATATCATACCTTGGGGATCAGTGCCCTGACCCCTAAGAAGAAAATGCCCATTCTGGTATATACGAGGATATATTCTGCATTGGAAGATGGATTTGTAAGCGAAGATGAAGAAACGCTGCAAGGGTTAGAGTTTTTAAGCAACCATTTTGAGCGCAATAATATTCGGGCCTTTGACCGAGGCTATGACAACAACCGATACTACGATTATTTAATAAAGCATAATGAAAAATTCGTCATTCGTGCAAAGAAGAACAGAGATGTACTGTACAAAGGCGAACGAATCAATATATTAGCGCTCGCACATAGGTTTAAGGGAAAATACAGCTTGAAATTCAGGAAAAAGAACGGAGCGAATGCAGACTGTAAAATATCCATTATACCGATCAAACTTGCTGTGAGTCCCAAGACCGAATTAAACTTAGTCGTATGCTATGGTTTTGGGAAAGAGCCGATGTTGCTGATCACCAACCTGCAAAGCCAAGACAACAGGATCAGCGTAGCGGTAGTAAAGGTTTACCTTATGCGTTGGAGAATAGAGGAATACTATCGATTCAAGAAACAGCAGTTCGGCTATGAGAATTTAAGAGTGCGTTCTTTGAAATCGATTCGAAATCTTGACTTATTGCTTACCATAGCCGTTGGATATGTCGGATTTATCAGCGAAAAAAGTGATGAAAGAATCACTGTTATGCAAATAATAGAACATTCCAAAAGGATATACGGTGCAAACCAATTCGTGTTTTATGCCATTGCTGACGGTCTCTTTACAGTACTCTCCAAATGCAAGCAAGGCATAGCCGATATGCTGCGCATAAAACCAAAATCCTTGCAAATGTCGCTATTCCCAATGGATGACTTCGGTTGGTGCTGAAAAAATGGGGAAACTCAAATCATGGCGCTTTGATTGACATTTGATCGCCGCTTTGATATAATTTTAGAAATTTGATTCCCGATCCGTTCGAAAGGAT
>CAJOPD010000039.1 GCA_905236685.1 uncultured Clostridia bacterium | reverse complement strand
AGCTGTTAAATTAAAGCAGCACGAAGCCAAACTTGCCGATTTCTGCAATCAAACAGGACTTAACCGCGACAGGTACCGCGAACAGCAGTTTGCAGTAAAGACCGAGCAGGGTATTTCCGCTTGGACTAAGAGTGTGAGCGGCAAAGCTGTGGCAATAATTGAAAAAAATAAACTTCCAAATTATAAGCAGGCTATTATATCTGATGAAAAAATCGTAGGTTATGCATTAAACAAAAATCATTCACGCGGAAAAGATAAAGCTATTGCATTTGAAAAGTGTTTGGGGTATAATGTTGACAACAAAGATATGCTGATTGAGGAATTACGAAAAGGAATATCTAATAACATTGCAACAGAAAGACCTGCTACAGAATACGGGCAACCTTACGAAGTAACAATGAAAATAAAGGGTGCAAATGGAAAATATGCAACTATAAAATCAGGATGGCAGATTGATAACGATACAACTAAACCGAGACTTGTTACTGTATATATTAAAGGGAAGTGATGTTATGACTATTAAAGAATTAGATGTGGTACTTCTTAAAAATGGAAAAGAAGGGACTGTGTTGGAAGTATATACTCAAAACAACGATTACTTAATCGAAATTTCCAATGAAAATGGAGAAACATTGGAATTGCCAGTAGTCAATATCAACGACATAGAAAAAGTAACCTATCATTACAAGAAAACACCGTAAGGTGTTTTTTTTGATGCAACATTGAACGAGGGCACAAAAGCGCTGAAGATATTAACGAGATATAGGAGGCATCATTATGCAGAGATGTAAATCACCATAGCAATCACCATAAGGTGTTTTTTTATTGCAAAAATTTTCAAGGGGGTGTTTGAAATTAAGAAGTTCTTATGCAGAATGCTATCGGGAAACTGATTGCAAATTCAAGATGTTTGACGGTATGTGCTGTTACACAAAAAAGTGCGTATATAAGGAAAAACAAAATGAGGCTCAAAATTTGCCCGTATTGAAAAAAACATAAAAATGCAAATAACAAGCCCGACAAAAAAACTTAACGCCAAATAACAGCGTATAACGGCAATTTAACACCATTTTATTCTAAAAGAAAGGATTAAACTATGAAAAAGGAAGATTTACTTAAAATTATGGACGAAGAGACCGCCGAAAAGGTCCTAAAACTTTCTGAGGCGGACGGCAAGGAGCAGAATAAAAAAATTGCCGATTTGGAAAAGGAATTAAAGGGCACAAAAAAAGACCTTGATGATGCAAATAAGGCTCTTGATGAGGCTAAAAAAATTGACATTGACAAAATCAAAGCTGATGAGTTTGAAAAAGGTAAGCAGGAAGTGCAGGCCGAATTCGACAAATATAAGAACGATTTAGCCGTTGATTCGGTTATAAAAGAGGCAGGCGCTAAGGATGTATCGGAAATCAAGCTGCATCTTGATATGGATAAAATCAAGTTTGAGGATGGCAAAGTTTCAGGACTTTCCGAACAACTTGAAAAAATCAAGACTGACAAGGATTATCTTTTCCAGGGTGACAAGAAAAAGCCGACCTTTTCAGACAAAACAGGCGGCGGAAACACTGTTACCAAAGATGAGTTTGCCAAAATGGGTTACAAGCAAAAGCTTGACCTGTTTAATACGAACCGCGAGCTTTATGATGAGCTTTCGCAATAAAAAAGGAGGATAAAAAATATGGCAACAACAAAAATTTCGGATTTAATAAATCCGACAGTAATGGCGGATATGATTTCCGGAAAACTTGCAAGCAAAATTGTGGTTACGCCTTTTGCGAAGGTAGACGATACCTTGCAGGGTGTACCGGGCGACACAATCAAGGTGCCGCAGTATTCTTATATCGGAGACGCGGCAGATGTTGCAGAAGGTGTTGAGGCCGGAACAGTTAAGCTCGGCGTTTCAGCAGTTGAAGCAAAAATCAAAAAGGCAATGAAGGCTGTTGAGCTTTCCGATGAGGCTGTGCTTTCAGGATTTGGCAATCCTATTGGCGAAACAAACAATCAGCTTGTTATGGCTATTGCGTCAAAAATTGACGCTGACGCACTTTCGGCTCTTGAAGCTGCACAGAAGATTAAGTTTACCGACGCGCAGATTTCATATTTCGGAGTTGTTGACGCTGTTGACTTGTTCCAAGAAGAAGTAAATACTGCAAAGGTTATATTTATTCATCCCTC
This sequence comes from uncultured Clostridia bacterium, assembly GCA_905236685.1. GTDB lineage: Bacteria > Bacillota > Clostridia > UBA1381 > UBA1381 > UBA1738. Next base: position 17,143 of record CAJOPD010000039.1, on the reverse strand, counting down.
GCAGCTTACACAGCTCAGAAAGGACAGCAATTTCATTTCTCGCGAGAAATATAAGGGTGAGGTTATAATGACAGGTGAAATCGGTATGATTTCAAATTGCCGTGTCGTTCCTTCAAGGCGCGTTAAGAAGAACAGCGAGCCGATATATCTTCTTACAACCGAAGCTCCTTCTGATTGGGCTACAAGTTATACAAGCTACTATACTGCTTCTACATCTGAAGGAGTTACAACATATTCGGCTGTCACAGGACAGTCTGCTCCCGATTGGGCGGCTGACACCTATTATAAAAAGGTGAATGCAAATGGTATGTACCTAAATCCGATTGTTCATATCGAAACCGAAAAGGACACAGAAGATGTAACGCCCGCTCTTACTATATTTGTAAAAAGAGACACAAATGTAGAAACCGAAAGACAGAGCTTAAAGCGTGTTACCGATATATCGGTTGATAAGTTCTACACAGTAGCGCTTACAAATCAGAGCAAGGTTGTCCTTGCAGGGTTTGGAGTATGAGCGAGGAATTAAAAGAATTCTATAATTTCATCTACGGCACAAATGCCAAAATTCCCGATACCGCCTTTACGCTTTTTACGGCAAGGGCGGTATCGGAGCTTGACCGAATAACAGACGGACGCTTTTTGGAGCTTCCCGATGATAAATTGAAATTCTTATGTATTTTAGATACTGCTGAATTTATGTATGATGAGAGCCAAACCGCAAATATCCAGTCGGAGAGCAATGACGGGTATTCCGTTACATATAAAAATGACAGTATGCACAAGGACAAACTCTTTGACATAGCACGGCGGTATTTATCGGCAACGGGAATTCTATATAGGGGGCTTGATGGCTGTGACAGCTGATAAAATTATTACAATATGGCATTACCTCCCTGATACCGAACGGTATATAAAAGCATATTATTATGCTTCCTGCCACGAGGTAAAAAAGGTTACAGGGACTAAAACGGGAATGACAACCGACAATGCCGTAAAAATCAGAATTCCGGTTATGCGTAGTATTACGGTAAGCACCGGAGACTATCTGCGAATCGGGAAGGTAGCAGATGCCGAGCCTAAAAGGGGTGCGGACTATAAAATCACGGAAATTTCTGAAAATTTTAAGGGCACAAACCCTCATATAAGGATAACGGCACAATGATAAGAGCGGTTGGTTTTAATGGCAGGCTGGAAATAGACGATATAGATAAGATTATCGAAAAAAGGCACTTACAACCCGGCGGCAGAGTACAGCAATATATTGACAGCGAGGTTATCCGCAGATGCGACCGCCGTGTCCCTGTTGATAGCCACGCTCTAAGGAAGTCAGCCAAGATACATTCTGAAATCGGCAGCGGCGAGGTCAGATATGTAACTCCTTACGCTAAAAGGGAATATTACGAAAATACGGGAGCGAGTCAGCACGAACCGCTCCGGAAAGGACTTTGGTTCCTGAATATGAAAAATGCCGAAAAGGATGAAATTTTAGAAGGTGCAAGAAAGATAGCAGGTGAATTATGATAATAGACAAGGTCAAAGCGTACCTTAAAGGCTGTCCGCTTTTGGCAGCAAAGGGTACAATCAATGTTAATTATCTTGGAGCAGAACCGTGTAAGTATTCAATAGAAACTATACCTGTAAATCCGTTAGTTAAGCGTTATACAGACGGCGGCGAACTTAGGCAGTATTTATTTGCACTGGTTAGCCGTGAGGCATATGACGAAAATGCTCTTGAGAACATGAATGTCGCAAAGTTCTTTGAGGAATTTGAGAACTTTATATCAGAACAGGATAAGAGCGGCAATTACCCCGCTCTTTCGGACGGGCTTGACGCAATAAAGATAGAAGTTGTATCAAGCGGGTATTTGGCTTCCGCAGATGAAAAGACTGCGCGGTTTTCGGTAGAAATAAAGCTTACTTACAGAAAGGAGAGATAAAAAAATGATTAAAAGAAGTGAAAAGCTGGCGTTTATGGCGATAACTACCGTAAGCGGACAGACAACGACAACAACATTTAAGCGAATGACAGGATTTACGGAGCTTTCCGTTTCAAAAAATCCTAACGAGTATTCGAGAAAGTATGTTGATGAGGATATGGAAAGAAAGTCAGTGGCATTCTATTCTCCGACAATATCGTATAAGTACGATGAGGAAACAGACAATGATGTGCACGCTCTTCTTTCGCAGATTGCGGATAACGAGCTTACAGGTGAGTCGGCCAAGGTTACAATTTTAATTGTAAATCTGGCGGCGCCTACCGCTCCAAATGCGTCATCTTTCGAGGCGGTAAAGCGTGATTATTATGTTATTCCCGACTCCGAGGGTGATGATGAAAATATGTACACAAGAAACGGCTCATTTTCCGTTGCTTCCGAAAATGTTTTCGGCACAGCAACAACGGAAGATGCTTGGCAAACTGCTGCATTTACAGCAGCTGAGTAAAATATTATCAAGGCGGGAGACTTGCTCCCGCCTTAGTTTAAAATGAAAGGAAACAAAGCAATGAAAGAATTTAAGCGTTTTGACAATACGATTACGGTAAAAATGGGAGATGCCGAGTTTAAAGGTGACCCTGTAATTTTAGAGGCAACAAACGGCTTTGCCACAAAAGCTGTTGAAGAACTTAATAACAAGTTAAATACGGGTGAGGCAACACCTGATGTTATAGAGAATACAATAAAGGATTTAGTAGCTCTTGCCGAAAAACTTTTCGGTGAAGGCAGCATTTTAAAGATACTTGGGACAAACACGATATCTTTTCATGATATGTGTGATGTTTTTATTTACCTCAAAAAAGCGGCATATGAATTTGAACAGCAAAAGGCTGTATTTTATAAATCTTATGACCTAAACCGCGAGCAGCGGAGGGCAATAGCGAATGAACATATTAACAAGCAAACTTCCAAATACAATAAAGTACAAAAGCCGTGAGTATCCCATAAAAACCGATTTTCGCATATGGCTTAAATTTGATGAAATTATGCGTTCTTCCAAAAAGACAGAAGAAACAGTAGTAGACATTATTCGCTTATGTATGATTCCCGGAGAGTTACCGCCTATGGAGGCAATTCTTTCGGGACTTTTTGAATTTTATCGTGCCGGATGTGACACAAAGGAAAAAAGCACAAAGGAAATGCCGATTTTCAGCTATGAGCACGATAGCGAGTATATATATGCCGCATTTTTACAGGTTTACGGAATTGACCTTATTGATATTACTGACCTTCACTGGTTTAAATTTCAGGCGCTTCTCTCGGCTCTGCCGGAAGATACCAAGCTTTCAAAAATATTGTCATACCGTGCGGCAGACACGAAAGTCATCAAGGACAGCAATTTAAAGAAATCATATGAAAAGCTGAAAAGATTATATGCCCTTCCTGACGAGCGGACCAAAGAGGAAAAAGAGCGTGCCTTTGCGGAAGAATTATCAAGGCTATAAAGAGGTGGTGAATATTGAGCAAACAAAAAGACGGAAGCCTTATTTTTGATACACGGATAGACAACAGCGAGTTTTCCAAAGATGTAAAGTCGCTCGAAAAAATGACAACCACCGCCTTTTCTGCAATAGGAGCGGCGGCAGTTGCCGGAATGGGCGCTGCAATAAAGGTCGGCGGTGATTTTGAAGAGGCTATGTCTTCGGTTGCCGCTATTTCTATGGCTACTTCCGAGGAGTATGAGCTGCTATCAAATGCCGCACGCGAAATGGGCGAAACAACAAAGTTCTCAGCTACACAGTGTGCGAATGCACTTGAATATTTATCGCTTGCAGGATATAGCGCAAAGGAAAGCGTTGAGGCTCTTCCATATGTTCTGAACCTTGCCGCCGCAGGTGGTATGGATTTAGCATATGCGTCTGACTTGTTAACAGACAGTATGGCTGTTATGGGACTGGGCATTTCCGATATGGGAAACTTTTCCGACCAGCTTGCTATGGCAGCGTCAAAGGCGAATACATCAGTTCAGCAACTTGGAGAAGCTGTTTTAGTTGCAGGCGGACAGGCGAAACTTGCCGGAATGAGTACAGACCAGATGAATGCAGCGCTTTCAATTCTTGCCGATAAGGGTATAAAAGGCTCTGAGGGCGGAACCGCTCTTAGAAATGTACTCAAAAACTTATATACGCCTACATCTGCAGCCGCAAAGGTAATGAAAAGCCTTGGCATTGAAACATCAGATGCAAGCGGTAATCTGATTAAAGCTCAAGATGTATTAAAGCAGTTAAAATCCAAACTTGACAGCTTATCGGAAGCGGATAAAATGACAGCAATGGGCGACATATTCGACACTCGTACCATTGCAGCTGCTAATGCTCTTTTAGACGATTGCGGCGACAGGTGGGATGAACTCACAGCTTACTTGAATAACTGCGACGGCGCCGCCAGTGATATGGCAAAAACAATGAATGACAACTTAAAGGGCGACATTACAATTCTTCAAAGCGCCGCAGAAGGTCTTGGCATTACATTCTATGACACATTTTCAGTAAAAGCACGCGGAGCGGTACAGGCTACAACAAAAGCAGTAGGTGGTCTTACCGAGCTTATAAAGAGCGGAAAACTTGCCGAACCGCTAAAACTTGCCGCAAGCGGAATGGTTGCTTTTTGTGCAGCAACTGCGACATTTAAGGCTATTGCTATTTTTAGCGACCTACAAAAAGTTATTGCAGGTGTGCAAGGTTATACTGCTGCAACAAAACTTGGAACAGCTGCACAGCAAGTGATGAATTCCACTTTGCTTGCCAATCCATATGTTCTAACGCTTGCTGCGTTAACTGCGCTAACGGCGGGTATTATTGTATATGCAAAAACACATAAAAGTGCTGCGGAACAGGCATTAGAGGCTGCAAAAGCCGAAAGAGACGCCATAAAGGAGTCGCAAGAAGCTTATGAAAGTGCCAGAAATGAAAGAGCAAAAAATGTTGCAGCTAATGTTGAACAGATAGATTATGTTAAACAATTATCTAATGAGCTTAGAAATCTTGCTGATGAAACGGGTACAGTTGAAGATAAGGACAGAGCCAGAGCGTCATTTATTTTAACGGAGCTTAATAAGGCTTTGGGAACAGAGTATACTCTCACAGGCAATCAAATCTCAAAATATGCTGAGCTGTGTGATAGCATAGATATGGTAATTGAAAAGAAGAAATATCTCGCACTTTCAGAGTCAGCGAATGAAGATTATGCAGAAGCTGTAAAAAATCAAGCCAAGGCAAATCTTGAAATGGTAGATGCTCTTAGCAAGGTACAGGAAGCACAGGAGAAAGTTAACGAACTTGAGAAAAAAGGGTATCAAGATAGTTCATCTAATTATGAGCAACAAAAATATTACGCTGCGGTAAAATCATTAGAAACTTATACAGAAGCTTACGAAACAGCGGTTGATAAAGTTGAAGGATATAATAAAGCAATTTCGTCATTTGAAGCCGCGCAGACGGAAGACCTTGAGGGAAATACCTCTAAGGCAATTGAAATTTTAGAAGATTATTATGCTTCTTTTTCTGACACTTATGAAAAAGAGCTCGCAGCAGTTAAAGGAAATAAATCCGAGGAAGAACGCATAACAGGCGAACATTATGCAAAGGCATTACAGGACCTTGCAAATTATGCCGAACAGTATGAGGCTGGCGCGCGGGGTTACACTGAGGCGGGACTTAATGCTGCAAAGGAAAATGCCGAGAAAATGAAGACGGAAGCCGAATCAATAGGCTTAAATCTTCAAGATGGCATAATTGTTGGACTCCATGGTTTTGAAAAGAATGTAAAACCATATATTGATAAACTTGCAGCATCCATTCCAGAATGGGCAAGAAAAGTTTTAGGAATCCATTCACCAGCAACCGCTATGATTGATGTCTTCCAATTTGTTCCGCTCGGTGCTGCAAAAGGCATCGAAAAAACTTCCGATTCTGCTGTTAAAGCATTTCAAAGTATGCTTGAAAAATTACAGTATCAGCGCGACTTTGACATAATCAATGATGACGCGTATTATACCGATCTTGAAAAGCTCCGCGATAAGTATTTTAAGGTTGGTACATCAGAGTGGCTGAGATACACAAAGGAAATATACAAGTATCAGAAATCCGCGCTTGATGCTCAAAAGCGGGAAATCGAAAAGCTATATGATGATATTTCCAGCTATGCGTCAAATAAGATTGATGAGGTTTTATCCAAGCAGGATAAATTTGCTTCAAAGCTTAAATCATATACGCATCTTTTTAACCACAATACTGTAAATCTGGGCGATAAGGAATTTTCGTACTATTCAATGCACGATTTTCAGAAGGATACCGAGGCTATTACAAATTATGTAAACGGACTTGACAGTTTAAGCGAGAGGCTTAAAGAATTAGGCGTCTCAGATGATGTAATAAAAGAGTTTATGACCGAGCTGTCTGATGTGGATATTGAAGATGGTGCGGGCTTTACAAAAACTCTTTTAAATGCCGGGAATGACGAGCTCCTTAAATACATAAACGCCTACGGCGACAACAGAAAAGCGATTAAAGGGTTATCGTCACGATATTATCAATCTGATATGGATTCGGCGTGGGACGAAAGCATACAGAATATGGTTGATAAGTTACAAGAGGCGGGATATGAAATTCCTGATGGGTTCTTTACAAGCGGCACGGTATCCGCAGAAAAATTCGGGGAGGCTTTTGTATCTGAAATTGACAATCAGCTTGCAGGTGTTCGGAAAAAGATTGAAGGCTTTTATGCAGCTATTACCAAAATGTTTGGTGCGGACTTTGAATTATCGGCTGCCGGTTCGGGCGGAGGAAATACATACTCTCCTACCTATTATATACAAGCCAATGACACATCAACATCTGCGCAACTTGCGGCAATACGGGCAAGTGAAAAGCTCAAAAAACTTCGAGGTGGTTTTAATGCTTAGAATAGTTATTAAAAACAAAATCGGCTCTTTTGAAATTGGCGGCGGGTCACACGAAACCTGCCGTCTGATTTCAATAGACGGTATAGGACTTGTGGGAAAAACAGCAACAACAATTAAGTTTTCCGGTGTGCCCGGGAATAAGATTATTGATGCATCTGTGAATAATAGAGTGATTACAATGCTGTTTGATATCAGTGCGGGTGATTTTTACCTTACAAAAATATTGAAAGTTTTACAAGAAGAATGCGAAATTTTATTTTTCTTAGGTGATAAAAGGAGAAAAATCACTGGTAAAGTGTTGGAATCGGTAGAACTCGAAACTATAACATACCGACAACTATACAAAATAGCAGTACAGTTTTATTGTGAAATGCCGTTTTTTACCGATTTTACTGACAGGGTATTATCACTGTCAACGCGGACAGACAATTTTCCGACCTCAATTGAAGAGGGAACGGCATATATTACACTTCCTGCGGTGGCAACTACGAGAAGTGCTACTGTTAAAATTACTAATTTCGGCGATATGAAAACATATCCTAAAATAACAGTTATTTCCCAGGAGCCTGCAAACTCAATTACAATTTCAAACCAAACCACAGGAAACAGCATAACTCTTTCAAGGACTATTTCCATAGATGAAAAAATAGTTTTTGATTTTGAAGAAAGAAAAATCAAAAGCAGCATATCGGGTTCTGTTATAAACAGCATTACCGATGCATCATTGCTCGACAGTATCTATTTGGACTGCGGCATCAATGAATTACTTGTCACAAATGACAGCATCAATTTGCTTGTTTCTGAAATCTCATATTCAAATTTATATTCGGCGGTGATTATATGATTGATATAAAGTTCTATGATTTCGACTTTAATCTTTTGCGGATTTTGCCACAATATGCTGTAAATCTTAATTGCGGATACATTTCCGCAAACTGTACAGGAGAATTCAATGGAGCGGGCAGCTTTGAAATCGATTTAATTGATAGCGAAATAAAAGAGATACTAAAAAGTTATGCAGATAGGCTTTTTATTGAATGGGATGGATTCTGCGGTGTTGTTACGGGGTATTTATTCGATACACGATGTAAAATAACGGGACTTTCCCTTAATTCGCTACTTCATCGCATAGTTATTCCGCAGACAGCAACGCAGCTTTCGGGTACAGTTGAGGCACTGGCAAGAAATGCAATCAGCGTTAATGCCGGCTGGCTCGCGCTTGGAAGCGTGGCGGGATATACAAAACAGGTGCAGTATTCGACTGATACATATAAAACAGCAGACGCTTATATTGAGGAGCTTTTAGAGCTTGATAATGCGGGGTATGAAGTTTCAGCAGATTTTGAAAACAAGCGGTTTGTGTTTAGCGTGTTGCCGTCCATAGAAACAGGACTGGTTTTGTCTCAAAATCAAAACACCGCATATGATTTTTCGGAAAGTTATGATAATAAACAGGTTGCGATAGGCGGTTGGTACCCGCGCACCACAAATGAGGACAGTGTATGGACATACATTTCTACGGACAATGCTGTTTCAGGAATAAACAAAATTGATACGGTCTTGTCTGCCACAACCGAAGCAGAAGCTTTGCAAGAATTGAATAAACTGAAACCACATTCAGATATCGACCTAAAAACACGGGGTATTAAGTACGGTGTAGATTATAAGCTGGGCGATATTGTGCGTGTTCAGAACGGCAGTACAGCAGTTAAAAAGCGCATAATAGGTATAAATATTACGCAAGAAAACGGATATACCGAAAACCCAATTTTAAGCGAGGTGATGTAGTTGGCAAATGAAGTAACATTTACAGATAATATGGAGGTCACATTGGAAAATATGAATGATATTGTTAAAGATTTGGGTGACACTGAATTTTCGGGATTTTCAACATCAAAATTTGGCGTAGATGAACTTAATGCTATTACGGCGGATGTGGTTTCTTCGGGAATTCTGCGAACAGAGGAGAATGCTAATATGGGCTGTGAACAGTTTATTGATGGGAATAACATAGTTATCAGTCCAGGGGTGATTGTATTTGCAACAGGTGCAAAACTGCGCATTACAGAAGCAGAAACCGTCGCCAAAATAAATTCTACATATATTTATGCGTGTAACGACCACTTGACAGGAATTGCAAGCATAATAGTATCGGAAACCGCTCCTACCAATCAGATGGATGCGGTTCAGCTGTGCCGAATAGATACTAATGGGAATTTGATTGATTTGCGCTCTGCTGCTGTTGCAAAAATATCATTTACGGCAGAGCCTCAGAATATCGGGGTTATTAAGCATATATCAAGCGTCGGCGGAAATTTTGATTTCGATATAGGATTTAACGGTTGGAAATACATAGTCTATGAGCTCACCAATTCGCGAGGGTATGCGGATATGGGTTGCTTGGAGCTTCCTGACGGAAGCTCTACGAGGTGCTTTCCTACAAGAAATACTGACGGATACTATGACGGCCGCGTTATTGTTACGCGTAACGGTTCTGTTTTGCATTTTGAAGACACAAATAATCCGCCGGTAGCTGCTTTTGATATTGATATCGAGGTGAGATGATGATTAAGATTTTAAATGAGGGAAAAATAATTGAATATACAAAAGGTGATCATTTTGAATTGCACGCGACGGCTGACGAAGCGGGTGATAATACAATATTAAGATTTATCATTTCGCTTGACGAAACATCTCAGCCCGTTGTTGATGAGCAATTCCAGTATAATGATGGCGGGTTTTCAATAACGCTCACAGATGCCGAAAAAAACTCATTTGATATAGGAAACTATATTTTTAAAATGTTACTTGTGGATTCGGGAAAAGTTGTTACCACTCTTAGTGGCGACTTCTTAGTTAAGTGGGGGTGTTAGATATGCTACACTTAGAAAATAAACAAAAATCTTCCATTCACCTGCCCGATGCTTCTGGAACAAAAAGACACGACAATTTAAAAAATCTTGATTTTGAACATTCAGGGCATACTGGATTTCAAGAAGAATTGACTTTTGATGCCGTGCCTACCGAAAACAGCAATAACCCTGTCACGAGTGATGGGATTAAAACTGCGCTTGACGCAAAGCAAGACACTATACTGCGCCGTATGAGACTATATGGCAAGGGTACAGTAACGACGATAAATTACCTTCAATCAAATTTTGAAACAGGAGATGTTGTCCGTATATTCAGTCAAAATACTCCTGCGGAAATAACTCTTGGCGGAATAATGGTTAAAACAGGAGACTTTATTGTCTGGTCTAACGATGTATGGCATCTGCTCACGGATAAAGTTGCTATTGATGCATTGATGGAAAGTAAACTTGAAGGTGTGCAGATAAACGGTACAGACCTTTCGATTGATGGAAACAAGAAGGTCAATATTGCAAGGCTTGCGAGCGGCGCAACCTTTACAGACGGTGATTTTACCTATACGGTTAATACCGATACATCAACCGTTACACTGACTGCAATCGCAGCGGAGGCACTCTCTGGGATTATAACCGTGCCTGATGAAGTATACGACGGTGTGTTCGCGTACACCGTGACAAAGCTGGGCGATGCGTTTAAAAATCAAGGCGCAAAGACAACAAATATGACAAGCCTTATACTTCCCGATACAATTACCAAATTTACGGGAACAGCCACCTTTTACGGCTGTAACGGTATGCGCGGTATTCACCTTCCGAAAGGATTGACGGGTGACGGTTCAGGTGACGGAAAACTCACGAAAACCTTTCATTACTGCTCTCACCTTTTCAATGTTGAAATACCTGAGGGTATAACGAAGTTATACGGCACTTTCAGGGAAACCTGTATGGTTGACAGTCTGTCCTTAAAATGCAAGACGGAGGCAGATTTTTATGGCGGCTCAGACACGGCAGAAGCAAGAGCGTTTGCAGATAATAAAACGGGAATAAGAATATACTATCCTGACGGTGCGGATGCGCCCACAAGAATTACAGGCTCGTTTACGGCAACAGCAGAGCCGTACAGTTTAATGATAACGACAGGGATTGCAAAGCGTTTTTTAAGCCGTTCTTCAACGGTCGGCAATACATTTACCTGCGGAGAGTTCAAGTATACGGTAAATGCAGACGGATTAACTGTTACACTTACGGGTATTGCTGTATCGCGAGTTTCTGTGAATGTGACTATACCCTGCACGGTCTATGACGGAGTTTTTGGGTACACGGTTACAAAGCTGGGCGATGCGTTTAAAAATCGTAATGACTTAACGGCTGGTATGATAAATCTTATTCTTCCCGACACAATCACTGAATTTACGGGAACGGGTACTTTTGCAACTTGCTCAGGCTTGCGAACCGTTAAGCTGCCCGTTTTGCTTATCGGCGATACAACGGCAGGACAGCTGACAAATACTTTTCAGGGTTGTCCAAACCTCACAGAAGTCGAAATTCCTGCGGGTATAACAAAGTTTTGGGGCACCTTCGGGTCTAACAGTTACCCATCGGGCGTAAGAAGCGTAATATTACATTGCAAATCACAAGCAGATTTCTATGGCGGTTCGGGCACAACAGCGGCGAGAGCGTGGGCGGACAATACGACAGGAATAACTATTTACTATCCATACGGCACGGCTGCGCCTAAGCGGATTACGGGCTCGTTTACCGCAGTGGCTAAGGCGTACAAGTCAATGACAATTGTTTAGTAAAAATTATTACATAGAGAAAGGTTGGGGGAAAATGAACTGGAACATGGAGATTAAAAAGAAGCTCACGCCTTTTAATTACACCGCGATGGCGAATAAGAAAAATAACTATATCGTTGTTCATTTTGTCGGAGCGGTATCGACTGCCAAAAATAACGCTGATTATCTTTATAAAAATTCAACTTCCGCATCAGCTCACTATTTTGTTGATGAAAAAGACATTTATCAAGTCGTACTCGACAAAGATAAGGCGTGGCACTGCGGCGGCGGACTGCAAAGCAATTTGGGACATACATTTTACGACAAATGCACAAATTCAAATTCGATAGGAGTGGAGTTGTGCTGTAAGCTGAAAGACGGCGAATGGTATTTTGAAGAAGGAACTATTGAAAATGCAATAGAGCTTATACGCTATCTTATGGATAAGCACAATGTCCCGACTGAAAGGGTTATACGCCATTTTGATGTAACGGGCAAGCTTTGCCCTGCTCCGTTTATTGATGAAGGGAAATGGACAGAGTTTAAAAACAAGATTGAAGGGGGTACTTCTATGACATTAGAGGAACAAAGAAAATTTAATGCTCTTGTAAAGCGAGTTGAGGAGCTGACGCTTGCAAAGGAGAGGATATATCACTATACGAAGGAGCTTCCCGACTGGGCAAGACCGACAGTACAGAAACTTTTGGACAGGGGCATATATTCGGGAGCAAGCGACAGCGATTTAAACCTTCCCGAAACGCTTATGCGTGTTCTTGTTATAAACGACAGGGCTGGGCTTTATAAGTAATCAAATTAGACCATTCCATCACTTAACGGCCACCTGGTTTAAAAATGCGTAGTCTTTTGACTACGCATTTTTTTCGCGCTCTATTTGTAAAACTTTCTCATTTTTCTCGGCAAGCAACAGAAAACGCAATAAATTCAGCGTATGAAAAGGTAAAAAGAATTAAGTTCGATAATGCATATTACAGAAAAGACATAGGCAAAAGAGCGCTTTTGGCGTTAAAGGAGGAATTTCGGTGATATACAGAATTTATGTCGAGAAAAAGCAGGGGCTTGCGCAGGAGGCGGACGCTCTTTTCGGCGATTTAAAAAGCCTTTTGGGCATAAAAGGTCTTGAAAAGGTTAGGATTGTAAACAGATATGATACCGAAAATATATCGGAGGAAATATTTGAAAAAGCAAAAAAGACCGTTTTTTCAGAGCCACAGCTTGATATAGTGAGCGACGGCATAGATTTTACGGACGCAAGGGCGTTTGCGGCGGAATACCTGCCTGGACAGTTTGACCAGCGCGCCGATTCTGCCGAACAATGCATACAGATTATGTCGGTATGTGAAAGACCTACGGTAAAAACGGCAAAAATATATATGCTTTACGGCGATATTTCAGATGATGAACTAAGCGCCGTAAAGAAGTATGTAATAAACCCCGTGGAAGCGCGCGAGGCGTCTTTTGATAAGCCGAAAACCTTAAAGACAGACTATGAACTGCCGCAGAATGTTAAAACCCTGTACGGCTTTAATAAGCTTTCAAAAGCGGAGCTTGCGGAATTTATCGAAAAGAATTCGCTTGCTATGGATATTGACGATATACTCTTTTGTCAGGGCTATTTTATAAGCGAAAACAGAGAGCCTACCATAACCGAAATAAAGGTGATAGATACCTATTGGTCGGACCATTGTCGGCATACCACATTTTTGACGACAATAGACAGCGTAAAATTTGAGGATAAACTGATTGAAGATACATATAATGAGTATTTGAAAGTGCGAAAGGAAATCGGGCGCGAAAATAAGCCGATTTCACTTATGGAAATAGCAACAGTTGTTGCAAGGTATTTAAAAAAGCAGGGCAAGCTTGAAAAGCTTGATGACTCGGAGGAAATAAACGCCTGCACTGTCAAGATTGAAATCGAGGAGGACGGAAAAAAAGAGGACTGGCTTTTGCTGTTCAAGAACGAAACGCATAACCACCCGACAGAAATCGAGCCCTTCGGCGGCGCCGCCACCTGTATAGGCGGTGCGATACGCGACCCGCTTTCGGGCAGGGCGTATGTTTACGGCGCTATGCGCGTAACGGGTGCGGGAAATCCGTTAAAACCGCTTTCCGAAACGATAGAGGGAAAACTGCCGCAAAGAAAAATTGTTACAACAGCGGCGGCGGGCTACTCATCATACGGAAATCAGATAGGACTTGCAACGGGGATTGTTGACGAAATTTATCACGACGGCTATGAGGCAAAAAGAATGGAAATAGGCGCAGTTATTGCGGCGGCGCCTCAGGAAAATGTGGTAAGAGAAAGACCCGAGCCTTGTGATTTGGTTATCCTGATTGGCGGAGATACAGGCAGAGACGGTCTTGGCGGGGCGACAGGCTCGTCAAAATCTCATACAAAGGAGTCGCTGGAAAACTGCGGCGCAGAGGTGCAAAAGGGAAACGCGCCCGAGGAAAGAAAACTGCAAAGATTTTTCAGAGATAAAACGGTCAGCCGTATGATAAAACGCTGTAACGATTTCGGAGCAGGCGGTGTTTCGGTTGCAATAGGCGAGCTTGCCGACGGGTTGAAAATCAATCTTGATTTAGTACCAAAAAAGTATGAGGGACTTGACGGCACAGAGCTTGCGATAAGCGAGTCACAGGAGCGTATGGCGGTTGTGACGGCGCGGGAGGACGCTGAAAAGTTTATCGGGCTTGCAAACAGAGAAAACTTAAAGGCAACTGTTGTTGCCGAGGTTACGGAGGAAAAGCGCCTTGTTATGAACTGGCGCGGCAGTGAAATCGTAAATTTGAGTCGTGATTTCCTTAACTCAAACGGTGCGGAAAAGCATATTGATATAGAGGTTGCGGAAAATAAGGCGTTTAATAAGGAAATTTCGGGCACATTTTCCGAAAACTATCTAAAAACGGCGTCCGACCTCAATATTTGCTCAAAAAGAGGTCTTTCGGAGAGATTTGATTCGACAATCGGCGCAGGCACCGTTTTAATGGCGTTCGGCGGAAAATATCAGCTCACGCCGATACAGGCAATGGTGCATAAAATCCCGACCGAGAAAAAGCATACCGAGGACTGCTCCTTAATGTCATACGGTTTTAATCCGTTCATTTCGGAAAAAAATCAGTTCGCGGGCGCATACCTTGCGGTAATCGAATCGGTGTGCAAACTGATTGCAACGGGTGCGGAATTTTCCGATGTATATCTAACATTTCAGGAGTATTTTGAACGGCTCGGCAAGGACAAAAACCGCTGGGGCAAACCGCTTGCATCAATTTTGGGCGCTTTCCGCGCGCAAATGGATTTGGGGATTGCGTCAATCGGCGGAAAGGACTCAATGAGCGGAAGCTTTGACGATTTAGATGTTCCGCCCACGCTGGTTTCCTTTGCGGTTACTACCGATAAAATCCCCAACATAGTATCTCCCGAATTTAAAAAGGCGGGAAATAACGCCGTTTTGATTTCGCCCGAATATGACGAAAACGGACTTCCCGAGATAAAATCGCTTATTTCTGTGTTTGCCAAGGTAAACAGCCTTCTAAAAAGCAAAAAAGCCGTTTCCTGTTACACCTTGGGAATGGGCGGTATTGCCGAGGCTGTTATGAAGATGTGTATAGGTAACGGCTTTGGCTTTGAGTACGCCCCAAACTGCTCTTTAAACGATATTTTCGGGTATAAGTACGGCTCATTCATATTGGAAACGGAAGGCGAAACAAAAGAGCGGGTAATAGGCAGAATTGTTTCCGAAAGGGCGATTTCATATAAGACGGAAAAGGTCAGCCTCGACAGTATCTTGTCGGAATATGAAAATAAGCTGGAAAGTGTTTATAAGTGCAATATAGCTGAAAAAAATATCCCTGTTAAAAACTTTGAATATGTTAAAGGCGCGGTAAGCGCACCGCATATCAAAAAAGCGGTGCCGAAGGCGCTGATACCCGTTTTTGCAGGAACAAACTGCGAATATGACAGCAAAAATGCCATAATTGAAGCAGGCGGTGAGGCTGAAATTTTTGTAGTAAATAACTTGACGGCGTCGGCAATAGCAAAAAGCGCTGATGAATTTGCGGATAAAATAAAAACATCGCAGATAATCTTTATCCCGGGCGGCTTTTCGGGCGGCGATGAGCCTGACGGGAGCGGAAAATTCATATCAGCATTTTTCAGAAATGACGCGGTAAAAAATGAGGCAAATAATCTGCTTAAAAACCGTGACGGGCTTATGTGCGGAATATGCAACGGCTTTCAGGCGCTAATCAAACTCGGGCTTGTGCCGTTCGGAGAAATCGGCGATACAGACGAAAACTGTCCCACCCTCACATTTAATACAATTTTAAGGCATCAGTCGAAAATTGTGCGCACGAGAGTGGCTTCAAATAAGTCGCCGTGGCTTTCCAAAACGCAGGTGGGCGAGATTTACAGCGTTCCCGTTTCTCACGGCGAAGGAAGATTTTTGGCAAGCGAGGAATGGATTAAAAAGCTTGCGGAAAACGGTCAGATTGCAACGCAGTATGTTGATTTTGAGGGCAATGCGTCAAGCGATATACGCTTTAATCCCAACGGCTCGGTTTATGCAATCGAGGGCATAACCTCACCTGACGGCAGAGTTTTCGGAAAAATGGGGCATAGCGAAAGAATAGGAAACGGGCTCTATAAAAATGTTTTGGGAAATTACGATATGCATATTTTCGAGTCGGCGGTAAACTATTTTAAATAACCAATCAGAAGGCGGGAATTAGATGGCTGAAATCAATTTTTGGCAAGTCAAATTTACCGCCTTGTTTTATTTTAAAATTCTATTGAATTTTAAATATTCGTATAGTATAATTAAAACAGTATAAAATTAGGGGGAGTTTTATGACGGGGGAAACGCTATCGTATAAATGCCTTTCCTGCGGCTCACCGCTTGTCTATGATTCGGAGGGCAAACTTAAATGTAATGCCTGCAACAGCGAATATGATGTTGAAACGCTGAAAAAGTTTTACGAATCAAATGACGGTGATGCGGAATTTGACTGGCAGGACTATAAAAAGGGTTTTGAACAGAGCAAAGAAACATTTGAGGATACGGTGATTTATGTTTGCCGTTCCTGCGGTGCGGAGATTGAAACAAACCCGCAGACTGCCGCAACGCATTGTCCTTACTGCGACAATGAAATTATTCTAAGCGATAGGGTAGGAAAGGGTTTAAAGCCCAACGGGATTATTCCTTTTAAGGTTGATAAAGAGGGGCTTGAAAACTCGATAAAAGCGCATTTTAAAGGCAAACGCCTTTTGCCGAATAACTTTGTAAAAAAGCAAAAAATCGGCAAAATTCAGGGCGTGTATGTGCCGTTCTGGCTCTTTGACGCAACTGTGGACGGGCAGATGCTTTTGGAAGGAACAAAAACGCTGCACTATTCAAGCGGTGACTATAATATCACAGAGGTAAAGCATTACCTGATAGATGTTGACGGTAAAATGAGCTTCAAAAAAATACCTGTCGATGCAAGCGTCAAGATGGACGATGATTTGATGGACTCCTTGGAGCCGTATAACTATTCGGAAATGGTGAACTTTGACGCGGCGTATCTTTCGGGCTTTTT
>CAJOPD010000038.1 GCA_905236685.1 uncultured Clostridia bacterium | reverse complement strand
TGCCGATTGCGCCGACCTTGTGTATATTTTCAACGCCAAGATGAACGCAGCCCGGCCCGATTGACTCGGAAAGCCCGTAATTTGTGTCGTACTGATGATTTGGAAAGCGTTCCTTCCAGCGCGCGATAAGACTTGGCGGAACGGGCTGCGCGCCTATGTGCATAAGCCGCCAGCCTGACAGGTCATAGTCCTTTAAATCAACATCGCCGCGGTCAATCGCGTCCAAAATATCCTGTGCCCACGGCACTAAAAGCCATACTATCGTACAATGCTCCTCCGATACCGCCTTTAATATCCATTGCGGCTTTATTCCCTTTAACAAAACCGCTCTGCCGCCTACCAAAAAGCTTCCGAACCAGTGCATTTTTGCGCCCGTGTGGTAAAGGGGCGGAATACAGAGGAAAACATCGTCCTTTGTCTGTGAGTGGTGGTTTTGCTCGGTTTTGGCGGCGTGCATAAGGCTTTGATGATTATGGATAATAGCCTTGGGAAAGCCTGTTGTGCCCGAAGAAAAATATATCGCCGCCTCGTCATCATCGGTTAAGGCGATGTCGGGAGCAGAAGCAGAACAGTAGCTCACAAGCCTGTCATAGCTTTCCGCAAAGCTGGGGCAGTCCCCGCCTGCATAAAACAGCATTTTAACCTTTGGTATGCGGGTGCATATTTCCTCAACACGACCTGTAAATTCAGGTCCGAACACCAGGATTGACGCATCGGAAAGCTCCAAGCAGTATTTGATTTCCTCCGCTGTATAGCGATAGTTTAAGGGAACGGCGAGCGCGCCCGTTTTCAATACGCCGAAGTAGATAGGCAGCCACTCTATGCAGTTCATCAAAAGAATTGCGACCTTGTCGCCCTTTTTTACGCCTCTTGTCAAGAGAAGGTTTGCAAATCTGTTCGCCTTTTTGTTAAATTCCTTCCAGGTTATTTCCTTTTTGTAAGCCTCGCCCTTTTTTGACTCGATTAAGGAATACTCCTTCCAGGTTGTGCGTATATCCTCTTCAAGCTGAGGATTTATCTCGGTGAGTGCAATGTCATCGGGATATAATTCTGCATTTTTCTTTAAAATTTCGGTAATCGGCATAGCGATATTCTTCCTTTCTGTAAGGGATAGTTCAACAAAAAAATCCCCCGTATTTTTTTATACAGAGGACGGAAATTCCGTGATACCACCTCATTTTGTCTGTATCTCGCGACAGCAGACCTCGCAAGGTTAGAAACCTTATGCTGTAACGGGCAAACCCGCCGCAGCCTACTAAAAAAACTGTTCGGTGCGGAGCTCGCGAAGCGTATTTCGTACATATCCTTTCCATCGGCTCGCAGCAACCGCCGACTCTCTCAAAAGGTTCCGGATATAACTACTTAAATTCGGTCATCGCCTTTAATATTAAGTTACGCATAGATTATACTCCAAACCGTGAAAAATGTCAATATTTTTTTGGTTTCATAAAAAAATATGTTGACATATGGAAAAAGTTGTGCTATACTCGAAAAAAATAATGATTGGGAGTTTTGTTATGCCGCAGGTAAAGTCAATAAATTTGATAAGCCTACTAAGCGCTGACCTACTTATCCTATGCGGAAAAAGTAACAGTGCTGTTTGTCGTGTGTGATTGAAATTCTCGTTGAGTTAGTCGGAATTTTCAGGAATTTGCGGTGGCAGCCGTAAATTCCTGTTTTGGTTTAAAGGGGAAAATTATGAAAAAGATAAAAATAGCAGATGTAACATTAAGAGAGGACGAAAAAAACGGATTTTTCAGCTTTAAAGAGAAGATAAATCTCGCAAAAAAGCTGGATAAACTGTGCGTGGACATAATCGAAACGGGAAAAATATCGAATAAAAAGACCGATATTTTGTTTTTGCATACCATAGCCCCGCTTTTGAAAAACAGCGTGATTTCCTGTTCTGTTGCGCTAAACGAGCAGTCTTGCGAGCAGGCGGCGGAGGCTCTTGCCGCCGCAAAAAAATTCAGATTAAAGATTGCCGTTCCCGTATCGAGCGTGCAGATGGAATACATCTGCGGCAAAAAGCCCGACAAGATTTTGGAGCTTATAAAGACGCTTACCGAAAAATGTGCGTCGCTCTGCGATGATGTGGAGTTTGCCGCGCTGGACGCAACACGGAGCGAAACGGAGTTTTTGTATAATGCAGTAAAAACGGCTATTTCGGCAGGCGCAAAAACCGTAACTGTGTGCGATGCGGCGGGGGAGATGCTGCCTTCGGAATATGAGGCGTTTATAAAGTCGCTCTATGACGGCGTGCCCGAGCTAAAAGGCGTTACGCTCGGCACGGAATGCGGCAACGAGCTTGATATGGGCTGTGCGTGCCTTGCGCACGGCGTCCGCGCAGGCGTTGGTGAAATAAAAACCTCGGTTGACGGTAAAAATCAAACCGCGCTTTTGGCGGCGGCAAAAATTTTCAAAGCGCGCGGCGACTTTTTCAAGGCATATACCGACCTCAATTATACCGAGCTTGAACACACGGTATCAAGGCTGGGATTTTCAAAGATACAAGGAGAAAATCCGGACAGCATATCGGAATTTGACAAAAGCGAAGGCATTGTTTTAAGCGACAAAGACGACATCAAAACGGTTGAAATCGCTGTGCAAAGGCTTGGATATGACCTCTCGCAAGAGGATATGAAAAATGTATATGAGGAATTTGTCAAGGTTGCGAAAAAGAAACAGGTGGGCGAAAGGGAGCTTGATGTTATAGTAGCAAGCGCCGCGCTTCAAACAGCACCGATTTATAAGCTGAAAAGCTATACGATAAACAGCGGAAATCTTATCAAGTCCTCCTGCGTTATGGTGCTTTCAAAGGACGGGGAGGAACTGCAAGGTATGACGGTGGGCGACGGTCCTATCGACGCGGCTTTTCAATGTATCGAAAAAATTGCGGGCAGAAAATTTGAGCTTGACGATTTCCAAATCCAGTCGGTAACGGAGGGCAAGGAGGCTGTCGGCGTGACGGTGGTAAAATTAAGGAGCAGCGGAAAACTGTATTCGGGAAAGGGAATTTCCACAGACATTGTGGAGTCGAGTATAAATGCGTATATCAACGCTCTTAACAAGATTTGTTTTGAGGAGGCGTAAAGCGCGTTTTGTATATCCGAGAGGAAAGGAATGATTTAAAATGAACTTGTCTTTTTCCACAAACCGCTGGAAAAATGTCGGGCTCAGCGAATTTATAAAAATTGCGAAGGAATATAAGTTTTCAGGCATTGAAATCCACGACACCAATGAAATCAAGGGTTTCTCCGAAACATATCATATGCTGATTGAAAGCGGACTTAAAATTCCGTGTATTGATATGGTTTCGGACATATCGGAAAATTCCGAAAAGGCGTTTTCCGAATTTGAAAAATGTATAGACGCCTGTAACGCCCTTCATACAAAATATATAAGAATAAAGGCGTTAAAAAGCGCGGAGGGTGCGCGCGATTTTGTCAAAAAAGCACTTTCCGAGGCGGAAGAGCGCGGCATTGTAATGCTGGTAGAAACGGTGGGCGTATTCTCGGACACAAAAACGCTTGCAGATTTTTTGAATGAGTTTGCCTGCGACAATCTTGCGGCGCTCTGGGATTTGCATTATCCCTACCGCCTGCACGGCGAACAGCCCGAGCAGACGGTCAAAAATCTCGGTGCGTATATAAGGCATATTCATATAAAGGACTCGGACGGCGAAAATTCGTTCAGCCTTGTGGGCGAAGGCTCGCTCCCCATATCCGATGTAATAAACGCGCTGCGTTCCATAAACTATGACGGATTTATGTCGATAGAATGGGATCCGCGCTGGGACAGCGACATAGATGATATGGATATAATTTTCCCGCATTTTGTGAGCTATATGTCGCGGTTTGAAAACCTGTCCCGAGCAAAACACACCCTTTATGAAAACAGACAGGGTACGGGAAAGTTTATATGGAAAAAGGACGCGCTTATTGAAAAAACTTTTTCGCAGGTTCTGGACGCTATGGCGGAAAATTTTCCCGACCAGCTTGCGTTCAAATATACAACGCTTGACTATACGCGGACATATTCGGAATTTCGCGATGAGGTTGACGAATTCTGCCGCAGTTTAATAGCCCTCGGCGTCAAAAAGGGAACGCATATAGCAATTTGGGCGACAAATGTTCCCGAGTGGTATATCACTTTCTGGGCGGCGGTAAAGCTTGGCGCGGTTTTGGTTACGGTTAATACTGCGTACAAAATTCACGAGCTTGAATATCTTTTAAAGCAGTCGGATACGCATACGCTTGTTATGATTAAGGGCTGGCGTGATTCCAGGTATAACGAAATAGTTTCTGAGCTTTGCCCCGAACTTCAAAATATGGCTGCGGGCGAGAAACTGCATTCAAAAAGACTGCCGTTTTTGCGTAATATAATAACGGTAGGCTATCGCCAAAAGGGCTGTATATCCTGGAAAGAGGCGAAGGGACTTGCAGGAAAGGTGCCCTTGTCCGAAGTTTTGCGTATGGCGTCAAGAGTAAGCGTGCACGATGTCTGCAATATGCAGTATACATCGGGTACGACGGGATTTCCCAAGGGCGTTATGCTGACGCATTACAATGTTGTGAATAACGGAAAATGCATAGGCGACAGAATGGATTTATCGACAGCGGACAGAATGATGGTGCAGGTGCCTATGTTCCATTGTTTCGGTATGGTGCTTGCGATGACCGCAACAATGACGCACGGCGGAACGCTTTTGCCGCTCCCGTATTTCACGCCCAAGCCCGCCCTTGCCTGTATAAATCAGGAACGCATAACGGCGTTTCACGGCGTGCCGACGATGTTTATTGCAATGCTTTCGCACCCCGATTTTGAAAAGACCGATTTTTCATATATGCGTACGGGCATTATGGCAGGCTCACCCTGTCCGATTTCGGCGATGAATGATGTTGTGAACAAGATGAATATGAAGGAAATCGTAATTGTTTATGGTCAGACAGAGGCTTCCCCCGGTTGTACCATGAGCAGTACCGACGACCCGATAGAAGTCCGAGTTTCGACGGTAGGCAGGGCGATGCCGGAGATAGAATGTAAAATTGTCGACCCCGAAACAAACGAGGAACTGCCCGATAATGAAACGGGCGAGTTTGTCGCGCGCGGTTACAATATAATGAAGGGTTACTACAAAATGCCGAAGGAAACGGCGGCGGCGATTGACGAAAACGGCTGGCTGCATACGGGTGATTTGGCGCTCAGAACTCCCGAAGGGAATTATCGCATAACGGGACGGCTCAAAGATATGATTATCCGCGGCGGAGAAAATATATATCCCAAGGAAATAGAGGAATTTATCTACACGCACGAAAAGGTCAAAGATGTTCAGGTTATCGGCGTGCCTGACGAGCAGTACGGCGAGGAAATTATGGCTTGCATAATTTTAAAAGAGGGCGAACAAATGACCGCCGATGAGATGAAGGAATATATAAAGAGCCATATGGCAAAGCATAAAGTGCCCAAATATATCGATTTTGTCGAGAGCTTTCCAATGAACGCCGCAGGGAAAATCTTGAAATTCCAGATGCGTGAGGACGCGGCAAAAAGGCTGGGGATTAAAAAGGTTTCGGGCATTGTGACTAAGGAATAATTAAAAAAGGAGATATAAGAAAATGGAAATCAAAATCACAAAAACACAGACACCTAAGGAAAAGCAAACGGAAAATCTCGGGTTCGGCAAGGTTTTTACCGACCATATGTTCGTTATGGACTATGAAAGGGGCAAGGGCTGGTTTAACGCGAGAATAATTCCTTTTCAAAACCTGAATTTGCACCCTGCCGCAACCGTTTTTCATTACGGCGCGGAAATTTTTGAGGGCTTAAAGGCGTACAGAACGGCAGACGGCAGCATTCAACTGTTCAGACCTATCGAAAATGTGCGCAGAATGAACAATTCCGCAGAGAGAATAGGACTTCCGCAAATCCCCGAAGAAGATATGCTTTCCGCAATTTTGGAATTTGTAAAGATTGAACAGGACTGGGTGCCTTACGGCGAGGGAGAATCGCTCTATTTGAGACCTTTTATGTTCGGTAATGATGAGCATCTGGGCGTTCACTCGATTATGCGGGCAAGCTTTTTGATAATCGCATCACCTTCGGGCAGTTATTATCAGGAGGGAATAAACCCCGTTAAAATTATGATTGAGGACCAAGATGTAAGAGCGGTAAGAGGCGGTACAGGCTATGCAAAATGCGGCGGAAACTATGCCGCGGCAACCAGAGCCGGCGAAAAGGCGGAAAAGCTTGGCTTTACTCAGGTTTTGTGGCTTGACGGCGTTGAAAGGAAATACATTGAAGAAGTTGGCGCGATGAATGTTATGATGAAGATTGACGGCGAAATCATAACCCCAATGCTGAGCGGCTCAATCCTGCCCGGTATCACAAGAAAATCCATAATCGAGCTTTTGAAATCAAAGGGCTACAAGGTGACCGAGCGCAAAATCAGCATTGATGAAATCATTGACGCATTAAAGAGCGGAAAGATGGAGGAATTCTGGGGCTGCGGTACGGCGGCGGTTGTTTCTCCCGTCGGCGAGCTTTACTATGAAGGCGAAACATATGTCATAAACGACAACAAAATCGGTGAAACAACTCAAATGCTGTATGACGCTTTAACCGATATTCAGTGGGGCAGAGCGGAAGACAAATTCGGCTGGATAACAAGGATCTAAGAGTGAGCGTCCCAATAAAATTGCCCGTCTCGCCACTTTTTGCGAGGGGCGGTACCACCGTACAGCACCACTCCCTGCAAAGCGGCAATATGAACAATTTTCTTAGGGACTAAGATTTTGTGCCGTAGGCACAGAAGGAACGGATATAATAATGTATAAAATTTTGGATATGCACTGTCATATTTTTCCTGAAAAAGTGGCATTGAAAGCCGCTATGGCGATAGGAAAATTTTACGATGCAAAAATGAGAATGGACGGAAGAGCCGATACTCTTGTAAAAGCGGGAGATGAGGCGGGATTTACGCATTACCTTGTCCAGTCTGTCGCAACAACGCCTAAGCAGGTTTCAAGAATAAACCACTTTATAGCAGAGAAGGCGGCACAAAGCGGCGGAAAAATGACGGGCTTCGGCGCAATGCACCCCGAAAGCGAGGATATGAAGGCGGATATTGAGGAGCTTATTTCCCTCGGATTAAAGGGCGTAAAACTCCACCCCGATATCCAAGGGTATAAGTCGGACGATTACCGTATGCTTAAAATATACGAGCTTTGCGAAAGATACTCTCTGCCCGTTTTGATGCACTGCGGCGACTCGCGTTATGACAACTCCAACCCCAACAGAATTGCACCGATACTTGATATTTACGATAACCTGACCGTTATCGGCGCGCATTTCGGCGGGTATTCCGTCTGGGAGGAAGCGGCGGAAAAGCTTGCAAAATACAAAAACTTTTATGTGGATACAAGCTCATCGCTTTTTGCGCTTGAAAAAGGCGTGGCGGAAAAAATAATAGATATTTACGGCGTCGATAAAGTCCTTTTCGGCACCGATTATCCTATGTGGGAGCCTAAGGAGGAGCTGCAAAGGTTTTTTGCGCTTGACCTTTCCGATGAGCAGAGAAGGGAAATTCTGTGGGATAACGGCGCAAAGCTTTTGAAAATTTAAAAAATAAAAAATCTGCGGAATTTTTTCGCAGATTTTTTAATGGAATTTTTAAAAACACTTGACATATTATAAAATATAGTTTAAAATAGTATTCAATATTAGGTGATGTAGTATTTTTAATGTGGCGGTGAAGTTTATGAA
Organism: uncultured Clostridia bacterium; assembly: GCA_905236685.1. Taxonomy (GTDB): domain Bacteria; phylum Bacillota; class Clostridia; order UBA1381; family UBA1381; genus UBA1738. The sequence goes on along the minus strand of CAJOPD010000038.1, from coordinate 6,449 downwards.
CAAAAATTACCCTTTATACAAGGTTGAACATTTCAAAACGATAAGAGAAATGCTGAAAAAGCAGGCAGAAACGAACAAGGATACCGTTGCGTATAAATATGAGGACGGAAAATCGGTAAAAGAGGTAACTTACGGCGAGTTTTACAGCGAGGTTATATCGCTCGGGACAGCGCTTTGCGAAAAGGGCTATCAGCATAAGCACATAGCCTGCATAGGTCATAACAGCTACAAGTGGATTTTGGTATATATGACGGCGATTTTGTCGGACAATGTTTTTATTCCGATAGACAAGGACTTGCCGCAGGGGGATATAATAAATGTGGTAAATCACAGCGAAGCGGACATCGTTTTTTGCGATAAAAAATATGATGAATTTTTGAGGGACGCCGATTTTGCCAAGAGTGTGGAAATCGTCAGTCTTGATGATGAAGAAAAGGGGCTTGAAAGTCTTGTAAAAAAGGGCAGGGAAGCCGTTTCAAAGGGCGATACAAGATACTCCGAAACGGAATTAAGTCCGTCCGACGAGATGAAGATGATACTTTATACTTCGGGAACAACGGGAAATCCCAAGGGCGTTATGTTGTCCGAGAAAAATATGCTTGCCTGCGTATGTTCGGGGCTGGAAATAGCCGATGTATCGGGCATAGCGCTTTCGGTTTTGCCGTATCATCACTCTTACGAGCTTGTCGGCGGGCTTTTGATGGCTGTTCACGAAGGCTCAACAGTCTGCATAAACAAGAGCTTAAAAAGCGTTACAAAAAGCTTGCTGCTGTTTAAGCCGACATATATGATGATAGTGCCTGCTTTTGCCGAGCTTTTTTATGAAAGAATTTGGGCAAATATCAGGAAAAAGGGTAAGGAAAAAGGGTTTAAGCTTTTGCTTGCGCTTTCCAGGTCCTTGCTGAAAGTGGGAATTGACAAAAGGAAGCAATTTTTCGGCGAAATTCACGCTGTTTTTGGCGGAAGAATGGAAAAGCTGATTTGCGGCGGTGCGCCTCTGCGTCCCGAAATAGCATATTTTTTTGACGACATCGGCATATCCTTGCAGACAGGCTACGGCATAACCGAGTGTTCGCCGCTTGTAACGGGAAACCGTGAGCATTTTGACGACCCTGTTACCGTCGGAGTTACGCTGCCGTGCAACGAGGTGCGGATTGACGCTCCCGACAAGGACGGTATAGGCGAAATAAAGGTAAAGGGCGACAGCGTAATGCTCGGCTATTACAAAGAGCCCGAAAAAACTGCCGAGGTTTTAAAGGACGGCTGGTTTTACACAGGCGATTACGGCAAATTTACCGATAAAAGACAGCTGATAATTACGGGAAGAAAGAAAAATCTTATTGTTTTAACAAACGGAAAAAATATCTTCCCCGAGGAAATTGAGGAGTACATTCAGGCAATACCCGAAGTAAAAGAAGTGATAGTATTTTCCAAAAAAGACATAGGAGGATATCAAAAAAGTCTTACTGCGCGGGTTTTTGTAAATCCCGATATGCCTTTAAGTCCCGAGGAACTCAGAATAAAAATTTCGGGCGAGCTTGCAAGACTTCCAAAGTATAAGCAGGTGCAGGAAATTATTATGGAAAAAGAAGCGTTTGAAAAAACGACTACCAACAAAATAAAAAGACAAAAATATGTTGAATAAAAAAACCGCATAATGCGGTTTTGGGGTTATTCCTTTTCGGTTTTATGACAGTCGGCAAGTTTTTCGGTGAGCAGCTTGAAAATATTTGCGGCAGACGCAACCTGCAACAAAAGGTCATTTAATCTGTCCTGATTTTCGCCCTCATTTTCAAAAATGGGAAGGGCGACATTTAAAACATTTTCGGTCACATAGCCGTATGCTTTGCCCTGATTTTTGACAAAGGAATTGTAGATATATTCTATCTGCGGTGCGTTCAGCCCGACGGGTATGATTTTCTGAATGGTAGCCATATCAAGAGTTTGCTTTAAGGTGCATACCATAAAAAGATATGCAAGATGTTCTTTTGAATATTTTTTGCGCACGGGCGCAGGAATTGTGCCAAGCTTTACATAGTTATTCACCATAGACGGAGTTATGATTTTTTCCGACGAAGGCGTATCAAAATATTTTGAGATAAAAGAAATAACCTGGTCCATATAAAGTTCGAGGTCGGGAAGTTCGTTCCACAAAGGCAGGGACGGGCGGGCGTTTTCGTCGGTCATCTCGGAAAAAACGGCTACAAATTTATCTTTTTCTATATACATATCAAAACTCCTTTAATCAGAATACAAGCACATTATATTGCATATTATGTAAAATGTCAATAATATGGGCAACATATTAGGAAAAACAAGATAAAATAATAACATAAATGAGGTAAAAGAAGTGAAAAGGCAAAAGCTTGATGAGCGGACGCTCCCGGAATACACAAGGGGCGAGGAAATATTCAATATGGTATCGCATATTGCAGGCGGTGCGACAGGTATTGCGGCGGTGGTTTTGTGCGTGGTTTTCGCCGCCGTGCATAAAAACATATACGGCGTTGTCGGGAGTGCAATTTACGGCACGGCAATGATTATTTTATATACCTGTTCCAGCATATATCACGGTCTTAACCCTGAAAAGAAGGCAAAAAAGGTTTTTCAGATTATAGACCATTGTTCGATTTTCATACTTATCGCAGGGACATATACGCCGATTTGCCTTGTGGCGCTGCGCGAATTTGACCCGCGCCTTGCGTGGTGGATTTTCGGGATAGTATGGGCGGCGGCGGTTTTGGGAATAACATTAAACGCCATTGATTTGAGAAGATACAGAGTTTTCTCTATGATATGCTACATTGCAATGGGCTGGTGCATTTTGGGCGCATATAAAGCATACTCATTTTTGGAGGCGCGCGGAGGTATGCGGCTGCTGGTTTGGGGCGGTATAGCATACACGGCGGGAATAATCTTTTACGGACTGCAAAAAAAGTATAAATATATGCATTCTGTATTTCATCTTTTCGTTGTTGCGGGAAGCGTTTTACAGATGTTTTACATTCTCCTGTATATAGTTTAGGCGAAAGGCGGGCAAAAACCCCGCTTTTTGCTTTGGGCAAAATATGGAAATTTAGTAAATTTACAGCATAATACGGCACAATATGTAGCGGTTTTGTGAAAATACATAAAATGCAGGAAAATGTGTAAAAAAAATTGGGACTTTTGTCAAAAAAAGATAAAAAACGATTGACATCATTTTGAAACTATGTTATCATAATTTCGTAATAAAAGTCCATATTGTTGCCAATATAGTTTCGGGAGATATGGTCCGAATGTTTCTACCGCAATGCCGTAAAAATTGCGACTATTGGGAGCATAGCAGGTGTTTATTGCTGTTGGCAACATATCTTTTTTAAGATATGTTTTTTTAGTTTAAAGGGGTGATTGCAATAAGAGCGCTCGAAGAAAAAATACAGAGTGAAGGACAGGTTTTTGCGGGTAATGTTCTTAAAGTAAGCAGTTTTTTAAACCAGCAGATAGACACGGCGTTTTTGCTGGAAATGGGAAAGGAAATAGCACGGCTTTATGAGGGCTCGGGCGTCAATAAAATCCTGACCGTTGAGGCGTCGGGCATAGCTATTGCCGTTGCGGCGGCGTTTTATATGGGAGTTCCTGTTGTTTTTGCAAAAAAAGGCGACGCGAAAAATCTGTCAAGCGACAGATTTTGTGCAGAGGTCAGGTCCTTTACAAAGGGTACGGTGAATGTTATATCGGTTGACCGTGCGTATATTAAAAAAGAGGACAAGCTGCTGCTTATAGATGATTTTTTGGCGGACGGAAATGCGCTGAAAGGACTTTTAAACATAGCGGCGGAGGCGGGAGCCGAGGTTGTCGGTGCGGCGATTGCTATTGAAAAAGGTTTTCAAAAGGGCGGCGACGCTATAAGGAGCGAGGGCGTACGGGTTGAATCCCTTGCCATTATCGACAAGATGACCGATACGGAAATTCTGTTCCGACCGCAAGATTAAAGTGATGTAAATTAAATTTACATAAATTAAAAATTTGCCTTAAAAGGCGTGGAGGTATCATTTTATGAAAAAAGTATTATCCTTATTGATGGTGCTTGCAATGGTTGCGGCATCTTGTTTCGCACTCACAAGCTGCGGAAAGAAGGCAGAGGAAGTTGCAGATGCAGACCTTAAATTAGGTTTCATATTCCTGCACGATGAAAACTCAACCTATGACAAAAACTTTATGGACGCAGCAAGAGAAGTACAAAAAGACTTGGGACTTACAGATGAACAGGTTATCTTCAAGACAAATGTTCCCGAAGGCAACGAGTGCTATGAAGCAGCAGCAGACCTTGCAGACCAAGGTTGTAATATAGTATTTGCAGACAGCTTCGGACACGAGCCTTATATGTTAAAGGCTGCTCAGGAATTCCCTGAGGTTCAGTTCTGTCATGCAACAGGAACAACAGCTCATACAGAAAATCTTCCCAACTTCCACAATGCATTCGCTTCAATATATGAAGGAAGATACCTTGCAGGTATTGCAGCTGGTATGAAACTCAACGAAATGATTGAAAACGGCGAATTCACAGCAGAAGAAGCTAAAATCGGTTATGTAGGCGCATATACATACGCAGAAGTTGTTTCAGGTTATACTTCCTTCTTCTTGGGCGCACGCTCTGTTTGCCCGACAGCTACAATGGAAGTTCAGTTCACAGGCAGCTGGTATGACGAAGCATTGGAAAAGGAAGCTGCAACAAAGTTAATCAGCGACAACTGTAAGCTTATCAGCCAGCACGCTGACTCAATGGGCGCTCCGACAGCTTGCGAAAATGCAAACATTCCTAATATTTCCTACAACGGAAGCACACAGGCAGCTTGCCCCAACACATTTATTGTATCATCAAGAATTGACTGGGCTCCTTACTACAAGTATGTAATCGATTGCTATGAAAGCGGCAAGGAAATCGGTGCTGACTGGGTAGGCGGACTTGAAACAGGCTCAGTTAAACTTACAGATGTAAACGAAGCTGCTGCTGCAAAGGGTACAAAGGAAGCATTAGCAAAAGCAGAAGCTGACATAAAGAGCGGCAAAATCAAGGTGTTTGATACAGCAGCATTTACAGTAGAAGGCAAGACGCTTGATTCTTATCTTGCAGATGTAGATACAGACGCTGATTATACACCTGATACAGAAGTTATTAAAGACGGATATTTCCACGAATCAGAAATGCGTTCAGCTCCATACTTCGATTTGAAAATCGACGGTATAACACTTTTGAACAGCGCGTTCTAAAATTAAGGATAGCAAGAAGGCGGAGTAAGAATTTCTTCTCCGCCTCAACTTGTTTTTTATCTTAAAAAAGTACGCAACATTTTGCGTATTCTTTCAAGACAAAAAATAAATTCTGGGAGGAATAGCAGTGGACCATACACCCGCGATAGAACTGAAAAATATAACAAAATACTTCGGCAGCATAGTTGCCAACAAAGATGTTTCAATGACGGTAAACCGCGGCGAAATACTGTCCGTTCTGGGCGAAAACGGCAGCGGAAAAACTACCCTTATGAATATGATTTCGGGCATATATTTCCCGGACAGCGGCGAAATCTTTATTGACGGCGAGGAGGTTGTTATACGCTCGCCGAAGGACGCCTTTGACCATAAAATAGGTATGATACATCAGCATTTTAAGCTTGTAGATATCTTTACGGCGGCGGAAAATATCGTTTTGGGGCTTACCGACAGCGGCAAGTTTGATATGAAGGCATACGAAAAGGAAATCAGCAAAATAAGCGAGGCTTACGGCTTTGATATAGACCCTGCAAAAAAGATATACGAGATGTCCGTTTCTGAAAAACAGACGGTTGAAATAATAAAGGTGCTGTTCCGCGGTGCAGATATACTTATTCTTGACGAGCCTACGGCGGTTCTGACGCCGCAGGAAACGAAAAAACTCTTTACGGTCCTGCGTAAAATGCGCGACAGCGGAAAGACGATAATAATCATAACTCACAAGCTTCACGAAGTGCTTTCCCTTTCCGACAGAGTAGCGGTTTTGAGAAAGGGCGAATATATCGGGACGGTAAAGACCGCTGAAACAGATGAGGCAAAGCTTACCGAAATGATGGTGGGCAAAAAGGTCAGCTTGAACATTGAAAGAGATAAGCCTGAAAATGTCAAAGAAAGGCTTGTAATAGAGAAGATAAGCTGTGTAAACCGTGAAGGAGTAAAGCTTTTGGACGATATTTCCTTTACGGCGAATTCGGGCGAAATTCTGGGTATTGCCGGTATTGCCGGCAGCGGACAGCGCGAGCTTTTGGAGGCAATAGCAGGACTTCAACACCTAAACGGCGGAAAAATCACCTATATAAATCCAAAGACGGAAAAAACGGAAAATCTGCGCGATAAAACCCCGCGGGAAATCAGGGAAATGGGCGTAAGGCTTGCGTTTGTACCGGAGGACAGGCTTGGTATGGGTCTTGTCGGCA
>CAJOPD010000037.1 GCA_905236685.1 uncultured Clostridia bacterium | reverse complement strand
TGTACTTATAATTATATTCCTGCTTTTAGTGGTTGTTTTCGGTTTTTTTAAAATCAAAAATATGGTTTCGGAAGGAGCGTCTGAGCAGAGCGTGCGCTTTTCTGTTCTTGCAACCGATGTAAATAAGGGCACGGGTGATATTATTACGATAGGTGACAAGGTGTCCATAAGCCTGAAAGAAAAGGCATATGCAACTGTTGTTTCTGTCAGCGAAACGGAGCATTTTGAAGATAAATTCAATCAGAATTTGAAAAAATATGTTTCGCAGGCGATTGATGGAAAGTCAGATATAGTTTTGGAGCTTGAATGTAATGCAAACATTTCGGATACGGAAATCTTAAACGGAAATGTGCCGATACGCGTAGGGGAAGAATCCTATATTCACGGAAAAGGTTACAGTCTGCACGGATACATCGTAACTGTTGACGATTTGCAGAATTAGTTGGGGGTGAGAAAATGATTATCGATAAAAACGGAAAAATAGGCGGAAAAGTCAGTATAATAGATATTTTTGCAGTTCTCATTATAATTGTTGCGGTCTTGGGCATATTCCTTCGTTTCTATTCCGCTCCGTCAAGAAGCGCAAGAGAGCGTGTTAAGATGATGTATGTTGTTGAAATTGACGGTATAAGGAAATATACAGTAGACGCTATGGATAAAAAAGGCACAGTAATAGACCCCAAACAAAAGTGCGTAATAGGTGAAATCACAGAGGTAAGCTATAAACCGCAGAAGATGGAGCAGTTTGACGCTGACGGAAATGTGGTTTATGCCGAGGTGCCTAACAGATACACCTTGGAAGTTACTATTGTTTCGGAAGGTAAGGAATCGGAAAGCGGATACTATGTCGGAAATGATACCGTTCTTTCTGTCGGCTCGACAATATCCCTTGCAACTAAATATGCCAATTCTTCGGGAAAGGTTAAGAGTATCGAAAAATTACAATAAAAAAAGAACATTTAATGTTCTTTTTTTTATTGTTTAAAAAGGTCGTCTGCGACATTGACAATATCGCCTGCACCCATTGTAAATAATGTGTCGCCCTCTTTGATTTCCGATTTAATCACGCTTTCTATTTCGTCAAAGGTGCCGATAAAACGGGCTTTTACACCGCGCTTTGCTATTTCCTCCGCAAGTTTTTCGGGGCGGGTAACGCCGTCAAACTTTTCGCGTGCCGCATAGATATTTGTTATAATAAGCTCATCAACATTATCAAAGCTTTCACAGAATTCGTCCCAAAGCATTTTTGTTCTTGAATAGGTATGCGGCTGAAACACGCACCAAAGACGGTTTTTAACAAAAGGCTTGGCTGCTTTTAAAGTTGCCTGAATTTCTGCGGGGTGGTGAGCGTAATCGTCAATTATCAACGCACCGCAAAACTCGCCTTTTTTTTCAAAACGCCGTTTTGCACCGTAAAAACTTTCAATTCCGTTTTTAGCAAGCGAAATATCAACATTCCAGTTATCGCATACTGCCAAAACGGCAAGAGCGTTCAAAACATTGTGTTCTCCCGGCACTCTGAGGCGAAGGCTTGTCATAAAACTGTCGTTATGCCACACTTCAAATGCGGGATATCCGCTTTCATAATTAAGGTTTTTGGCACAGTATTCAAATCCGTCGCCTATTCCGTAAAATTTGATTTCAAGTCCTGTGCCGTCCAATGCTTTTTTAACATTTTCATCACTTCCGCAGGCAACGACAAAGCCTTTGCCTTTGGTAAGGAGCGCAAATTTTCTGAAACTTTCAATTATCTCATCAATATTTGCGAAAAAGTCCATATGGTCTTCGTCAATGTTTGTAATAACAGCAACCGTGGGGAAAAACTCCAAAAAACTGTTTGTGTATTCGCAAGCCTCGGTCACAAAATATTCGGAAGAGCCTGTTTTGATATTTCCGCCGATTATATCAAGCTCACCGCCTATGCTGACGGTAGGGTCAAAATGTGCGGCAATCAAGGCGTGCGTCAGCATTGCCGTCGTTGTAGTTTTCCCGTGTGTTCCTGAAATGCCTACGGCATTTTTATACAGCTTCATTATAGCTCCCAAAAATTCTGCACGCGAAAGAAGTATTGCACCGCTTTTTTGTGCCGCGTCGAATTCGGGATTGTCACTATGAACAGCGGCTGTGTATACAATTACATCAGCCTCTGAAACATTTTCTCTTTTGTGCTCAAAATAAACCGTTGCTCCAAGCGATTGCAGTTTATCGGTAATATTAGACTTTGTCCTGTCGGAGCCGCTGACCTTAAATCCCTTTTTGAGCATAATTTGCGCAAGTCCGCTCATACTTATCCCGCCGATGCCGATAAAATGGATATGGCTGCCGGCAGGAAGTGAAGATATATCAAAATTCATAATAATTTTCTCCTATAATATTTCAAATATTATTATATACTTTTTGCAAATAAAAATAAACATTTTATTCCAAATGTAAATAAAACGAAATATTTTTGCCTAATTTTAGCAAAAAAAAGCTTTTTTTTGTTGAAAATAACCAAAAAAAGTCATATTTTAATCAAAATATATTGACAAAACTACTTTTTTAGCATATAATCAAGATATATAACAGCATCTTTGAGCGGACAATGATACATATTTTTTGCGGAAGGTGGTGTAATCTGTGGAAATTACAGATATCAGAGTAAAAAAGGTTGCAAGTGAGGGGAAGATGAAGGCAATAGCCTCAGTAACTTTCGATAATGCCTTTGTTGTTCACGACATAAAGATTATCGAAGGTCAGGAAAAGCTGTTTACAGCTATGCCATCGCGCAAAACGCCTGAAAACGAATTTAAAGATATTGCTCATCCCATCAATTCTGAAATGCGTGCTATGTTGGAAAATGCCATAATAGCCAAATATAACGAAACCTTGTTATTGGAAGAGTAAGCAACAGTAAAAGACTGTCATATTTTATGGCAGTCTTTTACTGCATTTTTCTTGACAAACAGGAATTTTTAGTATAAAATACGAGTATAACTTCAAGGCAGGGTTGATTTCCCTACCGGCGGTAAAGTCCGCAAGCCCTTTTGGGTTGATTTGGTGAAATTCCAAAACCGACGGTAAAGTCCGGATGGAAGAAGTGTTTTTCTTTTGTCCGTAATTTTGCGGACATTTTTTTGTTTCGGAGGTATATTATGAAGAACAATCTAATAGTAAAAATCGGAGTATTTTCCGCAATAGCTTTTGTGTTACAGATTTTGCATCTTCCGTTTAAAGTTGGCGGATTTTTGGAAATAGAATTTTCCGATTTGCCCGCAATTATTCTTTCCTTTGCGGCAGGACCTGCCGCCGGCGTATTGGTAGAGCTTATCAAGAATTTACTGCACCTTTTGGTGACATCAACAGGTGGAGTGGGGGAACTTGCAAATTTTGTTACAAGCGGGGCGTTTGTTTTTACGCTGGGAGCTATATATAAAACAAAAAAAACAAAGAAAAATGCTGTGATTTCTCTGCTTTTGGCGACAGTTGTTCTTGCCGCTTTTGCGTTTTTGGTAAACCTTTACATAATGCTTCCGCTCTATATGAAGGGTTCGGATTTTGCCGCAAAACTCCGTATTGTCGCCTTTACCATAACGCCTTTTAATATTTGTAAAGGGCTTGTTTTGTCCGCCGTTACTCTGCTTATTTATAAGCACATTTCAAGACTTATAAAATAATGTTGGAGCGTTACTATTGTATCGGCTGCGGCAATTCAAAATCAAAGCCTTTTATGAATTGGATTTTAGATGAAATCGGAATTTGCCGTGAATGCTGCGGGGAAATCAAAACAACAAAAGATATGACCTTTGAAGGCAAGGAATTCATAGATATTGTAATATCGCCGTTTTTGTATGAGGGCATTATCAGGGAAATTGTCCGCGCATTTAAATTTAACGGACAAAAACGCTACGGCGATTTTTTAACAGCCCTTGCAACAGAGTATATAAAAAACACCGACATATTAGATGAGTACGACTTAATAGCGCCCGTGCCGTTACATAAAAACCGACTTATTGAGCGCACATACAATCAATCGGATATAATTTCAAAAAGGCTCGGAGCCATTATGAGCAAAGAAGTAAATTATACTTCGCTCATAAGAGTGCGCGACACCCTTCATCAAAGCTCGTTAAAAGGCGCTGACAGAATAAAGAATGTTAAAGATGCATTTTCGGTTACGGACGGCGGATTTGAAGGGAAGAAGGTAATACTTGCAGATGATATCTATACAATGGGCGAAACCGCAAATGAATGTGCAAAAGCGTTGCGTATTGCAGGTGCGGAAAAGGTGGCGGTTTTCACGCTCTGTAAAAGGGTGATAAAGCAAAAAAGCGGTCTAATTTAGACCGCTTTTTAAAATGTCCTTTATAACTTCTCCCGCAATCATAAGCCCCGCAACAGACGGAACAAAGGAAATACTTGCGGGAATACGCCCGTTTATTGACCTTCGTTTCGGCTCTTCTTTTGAATAAAGAACCTTTAATTTTTTTATGCCTCGCGCTTTCAGTTCCCGCCTCATAACCTTTGCCAAAGGGCAAACGGAGGTTTTATAAATATCTGTAATTTCAAATTTTTCAGGGCAAAGCTTGTTGCCGGTGCCCATACAGCTTATAACGGGAATGTCGAACCGTAACGCTTCTTCTATCAGCACAAGCTTTGATGTAACGGTGTCAATTGCGTCAACAACATAGTCATAGCCCGATATATCAACTTCCTTCTCT
>CAJOPD010000036.1 GCA_905236685.1 uncultured Clostridia bacterium | reverse complement strand
TGAAGTTACGATGATTAAGGATGTAACGCCTATTCCTCATAACGGATGCAGACCGCCTAAGAGAAGAAGAGTCTGATAAAGGAGGAAGAAAGATATGGCAAGAAATATGCAACCGGTGCTTAAAAGATGCAGAACACTGGGAATTGAGCCTGCTGTTATGGGTATTCATAAGAGTTCTAAAAAGAATCCCGCAAAGGGCAGAAAAAAGCAATCCGAATACGGCTTGCAGCTTACAGAAAAGCAAAAAGTAAAATTCATATACGGCGTTTTGGAGAAGCAATTCAGACAGTATTATGTAATGGCCACCAAAAAGCACGGTATAACAGGTGAAGAACTTTTATCAATTCTTGAAACGAGACTTGATAATGTTGTGTTCAGACTTTGTCTTGCAAACACAAGAAAGGAAGCAAGACAGCTTGTCAACCACGGACATATTCTTGTAAACGGCAAGAAAGTTGATATTCCGTCATACCTTGTAAAACAGGGAGATGTAATCGCACTTACCGAAAAGAGCAAAGCATCTGCAAGAACAAAGGAAATTGCAGAAGCAAATGCTGCAAGAGTTGTACCAAAGTGGTTAGACATGGATAAGAATACTGCACAAGGCAAAGTAATAGCTATTCCTGCCCGTGACGACATTGATTACGAGGTTGAGGAACACTTGATTGTCGAGTTGTATTCTAAGTAATCAATGTTTTACCCTCGGAAAATAAGTAAGTTAATATAAAAAGGAGGGTCCGATACAATGATAGAAATGGAAAAGCCCAATATAGAATGTAAGAAGCTGACAGATAATTACGGTGTGTTTGAGGTATCTCCGTTAGAGCGCGGATATGCAACAACAATAGGTAATTCTCTGCGCAGAATATTGCTTTCATCGCTGCCGGGAGCTGCCGCAACATCTATAAAGATAGACGGTATTCAGCACGAGTTCTCAACAATACCGGGAGTTAAAGAAGATGTTCCCGAAATAATCCTGAACATCAAAAAGCTTGCAATAAAATTATATTCTGATGAGCCTAAAACAGTATATATCGAAGCAAACGGCGCAGGAGAAATAACAGCTGGGGATATAAGAACAGATTCCGAAGTTGAAATATTCAATCCTGAGCTTCATATAGCAACTTTGAATGAAGATGCTAAGCTTTATATGGAAATAACCGTTGCAAAGGGCAGAGGCTATATATCAGCTGATAAAAATAAGCAGATGTTGGGGCTGCCCGTGGGAGTTATACCGGTAGACGCGATATTTACTCCTGTTAAAAAGGTGAACTATACTGTTGAAAATACAAGAGTAGGCAGCAATATCGATAGGGAAAAGCTTACGGTTGAGGTTTCAACCAACAGCACAACAAAGCCTGACGAGGCGGTAAGCCTTGCTGCCAAGATAATGAACGACCTTTTGACACTTTTCGTTGATCTTTCGGAAGAGGCAAAGAACACCGAAATTGTGAAGGAAAAGGAAGAGAGCAAGAAGGAAAAAGTCTTAGAGATGACGATTGAGGACTTGGAACTTTCCGTTCGTTCATATAACTGCTTAAAGCGTGCAAGTATCAATACTGTCGAAGACCTTGCAAACCGTACCGAAGAAGAAATGATGAAGGTAAGAAATTTAGGACGCAAGTCGCTTGATGAAGTTAAGAATAAACTGCACTCTTTGGGCTTAGCCCTAAGGGAAGAAGAAGAATAATTGCCTGATGAAAAGGAGGGGTTGTTAATGGGAACAAGAAAGTTAAATCTTCCGACAGACCAAAGAAAAGCACTATTAAGAAACTTGGTAACAAGCTTTTTGGAAACGGGAAGAATTGAAACTACATTAACAAGAGCAAAAGAAACGCAGAGTTTGGCTGAAAAGATGATAACTCTCGGTAAGACAAATACGCTGCACTCTCGCCGTCAAGCTTTGGAATTTATCACAAAAGAAGATGTTGTAACAAAGCTTTTTGCTGAAATTGCTCCAAAGTATGCTGATAGAAACGGCGGATACACAAGAATTTTAAAGACAGGGGTAAGACGCGGAGACGCAGCCCCAATGGCAATTCTTGAACTTGTATAAGTAACATAAAAGCTCCGATTATATCGGAGCTTTTTGCTTGCAGTTTTTTGCTTTTTTTGGTATAATTAAAATACTGTAAACAAGGAAGGTGAGTCTTTTGAGAAACATAATTGTAACAGGCGGAACACGGGGGATAGGAGCGGAAATCAGCCGTGCATTTTTGGGAAACGGCGACAGAGTTTTTGCCGTTTATGAAAAGGACGATAAAACCGCACAAGAATTTGCCGAAAAAACTGGCGCAATAATTATAAAAGCAGATATATCCCAAAAAGACGGCGTTTTAAAGGTTTTTAACGAGGTCAGAAAATACGGAAAAACCGATGTTTTGGTAAATAACGCTGGAATTTCACAAATAAAACCCTTTGCAGATATAACAGAAGAGGATTGGGACAGAATTTTTGCCGTAAATGTAAAAAGCGCATTTTTGATGTCAAAGGAAGCCCTTTCCGATATGCTTGTTCATAAAAAGGGCAAAATTATAAATATTTCGTCAATTTGGGGACAAACGGGCGGTTCGTGCGAAGTACACTATTCTGCCTCAAAAGCGGCACTAATCGGCTTCACAAAGGCACTTGCGAAGGAATTGGGCTTATCGGGTATTCAGGTTAACTGTGTCGCGCCGGGTGTAATAAAAACCGATATGAACGCACATCTTGGCGATGAAGAAATGTCCGTCTTAAAGGAGCAAATCCCTCTAAACCGCATAGGAACGCCCCAAGATGTTGCAAAAACAGTAATCTTTTTGGCAAGCGAAGGCGCAGATTATATAACAGGACAAATTTTCGGAGTAAACGGCGGTATGCTGATATGAAAAACGGTGATGGAAAAATCCATCACCGTTTATATATTCATAGCGATATCGTTTGCGGCAACCGCTCCGTCCGCGGCGGCTGTGAGTATCTGTCGAAGCGGAGTTTTCCGCACATCTCCTGCGGCATAAATGCCGTCAATATTAGTTTTCATATTCTCGTCAGTTTCGATATATCCCTTTTCATCAAGCGTCAAAATGTTCTTTGCAAAGCTACTGTTCGGAACTCTGCCTGCGGCGATGAATAGGGCAGAAGTATCGATTGTAGAAAGTGCTGAGGTTACGGTATTTCTTAAAACAAGTGAATTTACCATATTTTCACCCTTGATTTCCTCAACAACCTCGTTCGTGCGCATAATAATTTTTGAATTACTCTTCACCTTATTAACCAAAAACGCACTTGCACGGAAACCGTCTCTGCGGTGTATAAGATATACTGCACGGCAGAATTTTGAAAGGTAAAGCGCGTCAGCAAAAGCGGTATTGCCACCCCCAACCACCGCAACGGTTTTGTCTTTGAAAAATGCACCGTCACAGGTCGCACAGTAAGAAACGC
>CAJOPD010000035.1 GCA_905236685.1 uncultured Clostridia bacterium | reverse complement strand
GGAAAGGTTTTGCCGCAGGCGTACCAGAGCATCGACAGCAGTTCACAAAGCGGGGCGGAAACGAGCAGAGGCGCGGCAAAGGCAAGCATACGCGCGTATGCGGAGGAGCCGAATACCAAGGCCGTGATTTGCGGCGCAAATGCTGTTAAAAAAGCGGATAGGGGAAGTGAAATCAAAAGCATTGTTTTTGCAAGCTTTGATGTTGCTAAACTCAGCCTTTTTGTGTTTTTTTCGGCGAAACACTTTGAGGCAAGCGGGAAAAAGGGCACGCAAAATATTCTCAAAAGCCCCGCAGGAAAGCGGATTATAGTGAGTGCATAGCCAAAATAAGCGCCATAAAGCCAGTCTGCTCCCCTTTTGGAAAGTCTGCCTGCCGCCGCGACCGTATCAAATGCGGAGGTAAAGGGCGAATATCGGAAAATAAGCCTTTGCGCTGCTGCGCCGTCGAATTTCACGGATAAAAGGCTGTTTCTTATCACCGAGTTTTCAAGGAGATTAAGACTGCTCAAAATCACGGCATATAAGGTGACGGGCAGGGCATATGCAACTATTTCACCGCAGTTTTGGCATTTTTCGTAGGACGGGCGCAATCCTTTAAGGGTGGGCGCCAGAAAAATAAAAAGAATAAGCGTGGCAAAAGCCTCGCCGAAAGTCAGTGCAAGCGCGGCGCCTGCGACAGCATATTTCAGGGAAAAAATGCTGAAAAAGCAGGTAAAAATATACGCCAAAATAAGCTTTATAAAGGACTCCGCACCCTGCGATACCGCGCAGGGCAGCATATTTGAGGAGCCTTCAAAACAGCTTTTTGCAAAGGCGCCTACCGAAACCAAAAAAACAGAGGGCGACAGAAGCAAAATGGCATACTCTGCGTCAGGCTCTTTCAGCGATAAGGCAAAAAAGCGGCGTGAAATAAGCATCAAAAAGGCGCATATGATACCCAAAAGGCACATTATGCCGAAGGAAAATCTTATCCCCAAGGAGATGCTGTCCTCGTTTTTTTCGCCTCTTTTTTTGGATATAAACTGGGTGACGGCTGCGGGCATGCCGAACAGAACGGGCGTTAAAAACACCGAATACACGCAAATTGCGACCTGATAAACCGCCATACCTTCCTCCCGCAAGCGATAGGAAAGCAAAATTTTTAAAACAGCGGCAAATACCTGCGAAAATACTCCTGCAAGCATCAAAAAAACAGTATTTTTAGAGTAAGAAAGTTCTTTCATAAAACAGTTCCTTTCGTTAAAAATAAGCATAAATAAAGCATTTTTTTGAAATATTTTGTCAAATTTGCTAAAATTCCGATATAAATTTGAAAAAAATTGCTAAATTTTAACTAAACCTATTGACAATGCAAAACCTTTGTACTACAATTAGTACTCGTAAGGGAGTGTTAAAATTCCCTAAATAAACTATTAGGAGGATTATTATGAACAAGACTGAATTAGTTGCAGCTGTTGCTGAAAATGCTTCATTGACAAAGAAAGACGCTGAAAAAGCTATAAATGCTGTAATAGGTGCTGTAACAGGCGCTTTGAAGGGCGGCGACAAAGTTCAACTCGTTGGCTTCGGCACATTCGAAGTTAGAAAAAGAGGAGCAAGAACAGGTAAGAACCCCAGAACAGGTGCTGCTATAAAGATTGCTGCATCAAAGGTTCCTGCATTTAAGGCTGGTAAGGCTTTGAAAATTGCTGTAAACAAATAATTAAACAGAAGCTTCCGTAAAAGGAGGCTTCTTTTTCTTATGCATTGGAGAGATTGCTATGCGACTTGATAAATTTTTAAAAGTTTCAAGGCTGATAAAAAGGCGCTCAATAGCGAATGAGGCGTGCGACGCCCAAAGAGTTGAGGTAAACGGACGGGTCGTGAAGGCCTCCTATGATGTCAAAGTCGGAGATGTAATATCTATCCGAATGGGTGACAAAAGGATACAGGCCGAGGTCACCGACATCAAGGAACACGCTTTAAAAAACGACGCGCCGCTTATGTATAAGCTGCTGTAATATATTTATTGCTCCCTTCATATTCTTTATTTATGAAGGGAGTGTTGTTTTTATGGACGCACAGCTTGAAAAAACACAGGTCTTGGAACTGAAAAACAGAGAACGGTTAACGGTAAATCTGGTGGAAAATGTGGAGCACTTTTCGCCTTCCGAGATTATGTTAAAAACGGCGACGGGGAAACTCAAAATAGGCGGCAGCGGCTTAAAGCTTGAAGATTTGTCAAAGCAAAACGGGGGTATAGTTTTAACAGGCAGAATTGATACGCTCGGATTTTCGGAAATCAAGGAAAAACACAGCTTTTTTAAGGACATTTTAAGGTGAAAATGATTTTGACGCTTTCGCAGGAAATGACCGAGTTTTTGCTGGCAGACGGCATAGCCTTGATAATGGGAGCATTATACGGCTTTTTGCGGTGCTTTAAGCCGGAAAAAATCTCAAAGACAGCCTCCGATTTTTTTGATTTGACTTCTTGGCTTTTGCTTTGCACTGTATTTTGTGTTCTTTGGCAAAATCTTCTTAAAGGAGTGCTCAGGTGGCATACGGTGCTGGGCTTTGGTATAACCCTTATATTGTATTTTTTAACAATACACAAGCCGATTTTTACAGCATATTGCATAATCAGGAAAAAAATCTTTTCCTTTTTTGGTTTTATTTTTAAAATTCTCTTGACAGTATGGGGTTTTTTGGTTAAAATTGTACTGTATATATCAATGTTTTTTAAAAGAATGTATGTTGTTGATTGTGAAGGAAAAAACTATGAAAAAAAACGGTATCGGATTTGATGTTACAAAGGTGATTATGGCGGTTACGGCAATCGTTGCAGTAGTTATGATCGGCAAGGGTATATCGGTTCAGCCGATAATTGCGGCAAATAACGAGCAGGCAGCTAAAATAACCGAAGATATAGCAAAGGAAAATCAGCGTATCGAAGAACTTGACAAGGCAATACAAAGTGCGGGAACAGACGAATATATCGAAAAAATTGCAAGAGAAAAGCTGGGTATGATAAAAGCAGACGAAATTGTTTTTATTGATATATCCGGACAGTAATAACAGGGGGAATTTTCGGCGTATGGCTTTGAAGGTAGGAAGTATTACCACAGGCAAGGTGCAGAGCGTTATGCCTTTCGGTGCATTTGTGTCTTTGCCGGACAATAAATCAGGGCTTGTGCATATATCGGAAATCACGAATGAATATGTTGAGAACATCAACGATTACATTAAAGTCGGAGATTCGGTAAAGGTCAAGGTTTTGGATATCGATAAGCTTGGCAAGATAAGTCTTTCAATCAAGAGGGCAAAAGCCGAAAAGAAGGCGGAGGTTTCAAAGCCTGAACGCCGTGTCCGCCCCGCAGACATCGATTGGAGCGGGAGCGCGGAAAAGGATATGTCCTTTGAGGATAAGCTTTCAAAATTCAAAAAGGACGCAGATGAAAAGATGCTTGCTTTAAAGCGTTCAAACGACTCAAAACGCTCAGGCGGGTACCGCAGGGGCGGCAGCACATATTGATTTTTAAAGGGGGCGGTAAGCCCCTTTTGTTTTTAAAACTAAAATCGGGAAGGAAAATGAAAATGAATGACAAGCTAAACCTTACATTGCTCACGGATTTTTATGAATTCACTATGGCGAACGGCCTTTTTTCCGAGGGAATGGGCGAAAAAATTGCATATTTTGATATGTTTTTCAGGAGCATACCGTCAGGCGGAGGCTTTGCCATTATGGCGGGCGTGGAACAGCTTATTGACTATTTCAAAAACCTCAAATTCACCGACGGCGATATAGAATATCTGCGCAGTAAAGGTATATTTTCCGAGGAATATTTGGAATACCTTAAAAATTTCAAATTTTCCTGCGATGTATGGGCTATACCCGAGGGCACGCCGATTTTCCCGCAGGAGCCGATTGTGACGGTGAGAGGACCTGTTGTTCAGGCGCAGTTTTTGGAAACAATGATACTTTTAACGGTAAACCACCAGAGCCTAATCGCGACAAAAGCGAACAGAATTGTGCGCGCGGCGGAGGGGCGACCTGTTAT
>CAJOPD010000034.1 GCA_905236685.1 uncultured Clostridia bacterium | reverse complement strand
GCCGATGGTGGGGGTCGAACCCACACGGTATCGCTACCACGGGATTTTGAGTCCCGCGCGTCTGCCAATTCCACCACATCGGCTTTTCAAAATGCTTACCTATTATATACTATATGTTTTCTTTTGTCAATCTATTTTTATCATTTTTTTTGCGTATTTTCTGTTATTTTACTGTAATATTGTAATAATTTCAATGCAAAAAATATTAAAACGCAAAAATTTTCAAAAAAATATTTTTTCAAAATACCGCTTAAACAAGCGGTATTTTTGTGATTTTACAAGGGAAATTGTTACAAAATTTTTAAAAATTGTTAAAAATGTTTGACAAAACCATATTTTCCTGCTATAATAATTTCGTAACAATTTAGAAACAAATTTTTAGGAGGATTATCATGGGGAACTTAAAACACTCGTTTGCGGCGGTTATTGCCGTGGCGTTAGTGGGAGTGCTTGCCGTAATTCAGGCGTCGGAATTGCCTGCGGTTGGCGCAAATAAGCTTACTCAGGAAGTCGGTTTACAGGAAACAGAGGAAAATTCAGCACCTGAGGTTTTGAAGGGTGACGGCGAAGGCGAATTTTTGGACATATCTTCGCTTTACCTTGCAAATCAGGCATATATAGGCAAAACGGTATATGTTTTAACGGACGGAGGAAGCATAAATTTAAGAGCGGCGGGCGATATTGAGAGCGAAATACTTGATGTATTGCCGCTTGGGACACAGCTTACCGTAACCGATATCGACGGCGACTGGTTCAAGGTTCAAACGGGTTCGGTTACAGGATATGTTAAGTCCTGCTATGCGACACCCGACTATGACGCAGTAAAAGCGGTTATGCTTGCAACAACTATGTATCAGAAGGCAACGGCAGTATCGGGCGTTAATGTGCGTTCCGAGGCAAGCGAGGAGTCGGTAATTCTGTCGGCGGTTGCCGAGGGCGAGCCGATAATCGTTCTTGATGAATATGATGGCTGGTGCAAGGTTTATTTCGGCGAGAACTACGATATAGGCTATATTAAATCGGAATTTGTTGCAATCGGCGATATGGTTTCGAGGAGTGAGATTAACGCAAAGCGTAATAAGCGTATTGCGGCAATCGTGAAGGACGGAAAAATCAAGATTTCTAGCGGCGTTGTTGATGTTAAGCTTATGCCTAACGATGACAGCGAAACCATTGTAACGCTTGCAAACGGCGCAAACTGCAAAATTGTGAGCGGCGGAAGCAATTGGACAAAGATAATAGTTTCCGCAACAAACGAAATAGGATATGTAAAAACGGCTAATGTTGTTCAGGTTGTAACGGAAACGAAAACGAAAACAACAAAGAACGGCAAACCCGGCGCAACCACAAAATCGGCAACGGCTGTCGGAAGCGGTTCAAAGCTTGTTGACCAGGCGGCTAAATATTTGGGCGTTAAGTATGTATACGGCGGCTCATCGCCATCAGGATTTGACTGCTCGGGACTTGTTCAGTACTGCTGCCGTCAGCTCGGCGTTTCGGTAAACCGTACAGCAAGCGCTCAGTATTCAAACGGTGTATATGTTTCAAGAGATAACTTAAAACCCGGCGATTTGGTATTCTTCTCGCGCGGCGGACGCATCTCCCATGTTGTTATCTATGCAGGTAACGGTATGGTAATTCACGCGCCGCACACCGGAAAGACGGTTTCTTACCAGTCGCTCAGTTCAATCTGCTCTTACAGCCACTATGTCGGCGCAAGACGGGTTATGTAACATAAAAAAATGGAAGAAGTGTATCGAAATGATACACTTCTTTTTTGTGTAAAAATTTTTGTTGTATTTTTTTTCGGTTTGTGTTATAATATGTATGTCACACTAACTGAATAATGATTGGCGGGGGATTTTTATTGGGATACTTTATTTGTATATTTGCTGTTTGAATTTACATAAAATGCAAATTCCAAAGCGGTAAATATGCAAATATTTGTATCTCGCTATTTTCAGTTTGTGTGACAACAAATCGGAGTTTGCGTTTTTGGTGTGCGGCTCTGATGAGTTGCACACTTTTTTAATTTAGGAAAAAAAGGAGTGTTACAAGAGGTTTCATATTAGAGCGTTCAAAAGAAAAAATGCAGTAGGGGTAAAAAACGATGAAGAAACCTTTATTAAGGCGTATTACAGCTGTAATTGTAATTTTATACATTATTCTGTCTTGCAATGCCTTTGTTTTTACAAACGAAAACTTTAATTATGATGTAATATTAGAAAATATTTCGGCGATTTTTGAGGACGGGGAAAGCGCAACCGTAACAGTTGATTTTAATATAAAAAATGTGACGGGAAATAAACAAACAGTTACCCCATATATTGCCATATATACTGAAAATAATGAACTGATTGGTTTTAAAACAATTGATATTACTATTGCGGCGGGAGAGGAAAAGGATTTTTCCGCACAAATGCTTGTGCCGAAAAATAAAACAGGAATGTATGGGAAGATTTTTGCATTAAACATAGAAAATCTTCAACCGTTAGCTGAAACAAAAACCTTCTCAATAAGATACGGCAGGGAACAAATAGAAAACGGAACAGAGTACCGTTTTGACATAAAGAACAGCGATTTTAATGCTTATGAAAATTTGCAGAATATGTGCGCATACCAAATCGCTTTTTGCGGGGATATAAAAGAGTTTAACGGAATACAGATAGGAAAGGGATATAATCAGTATCAGGGCGGCTCGGTAGCGATTGATAAATCAGATGTTAAAGTGTTTTTTGGAACGGCACAAGCTCCTGCATATACATATGAACACGGGCTGACAATATCCGAGTATTTATCGGCTGAAATCCGTGTTGATTATTCTGCGCAAATGATACTTGAAATCAAAACTGACGGCGGAAAATTTAAAAAAGCTATACCGTGGGATGTCAGGTATGGGACGCTGTTTGTCAAATCTATCGGCGAAAACACGCTGACAAACTGTTCTCTTTCATATTCCTGCTACGGTCTTGAAAAGGATACATACATCTACGGCAACAGCTATTTGGGGCTTTATAAGGACAAATGGACAAAATATCTGATTGAAAATAATCATAAAAACATAATGCTGAACGGTTATTCGGGAAGGGCGAGTGCCGAGGCTTTAAAGAGCCTTAAAGTTGACCTTCAATACGGGACGCCGAAACGCATTATCTGGGCTATGGGTATGAATGACGGCGACAAGGGTGCGGTAAATGCCAGATGGAAGGCTTCGGTTGAGGAAGTTATGGCGATTTGCAAAGAGCGCCAAATCGAGCTTATTCTTTGCACAATTCCGAATATCCCGTCGGTAGATAATACATTTAAAAATGCTTATGTTGAAGAAAGCGGGTACCGTTTTGTTGATTTTGCGTCATCTGTCGGAGCGCATAACGGAACAACCTGGCACGAGGGGACATTGTCGGCGGATAATGTTCATCCCGCAGAGCAGGGCGCTATGCAAATGTACGCACAGGCGATTGCCGATGTGCCTGAGCTTGCGGCGGAATAAAAAACATACCATATACAAAAAGTCTCCCTTTAAAAAGGGAGGCTTTGTTTCATTAAATTGTATTGCCCAAAAGCCTTACCGCATTTTTATAAAGTATCTTTTCCTTTACCTCGTCGCTTATCGGCAGGTGCAAAATATCCAAAAGGCTTTCCTTTTGGTCGCTCCAAGGGCTGTCTGTTCCGAAAAGCACATAATCTTGCCCGAAAGCGTCAATAATTTTTTCCGTTTCCTCAAAATTCAGGAGTTTCAGCTCCTCCTCGGAATAATAAGGTGCGTCCTGTTTCATTTTTCCTATCGAAAACGCGGTATCTATAAAAAGCTCCATGCCAGAGAGGATTTCAGCGGCTTTCTGCCACATCTTCCAGCCGCCCATATGCGCCAAAACAAGCCGTTTTGGGTGTAGGGTGTCTGCTACATTTTTTATCATTTCAGGCGTACAGCGCTCAACCCCGGGAAAACCGACATCAAGACCTGCGTGTGTGACCGTTATTAACTCGTTTTCCTCGGCATATTCCAAAATTCTAAGTGTTCTTATATCGTCAAAATCAATATTCTGATAAACAGGGTGCAGTTTAATGCCCTTAATACCCATCTTCTTTATTCTGCGCATTTCGTTTTTTGCGTTCGCAAAATCAGGGTGCATAGCTGCAAAATAAATGAGTTTTCCGTTCTTGTTTTTCTCGGCTGAAATATCGTTTATATGCGGGATTTTGTCGGGGTTTGTCGCGACGGGCAGAACGATGCTTTTGTTAATCCCGCAGGTCGCCATAGACGAGAAAAGTTCGTTTTCCGTGCCGCCAGTAAACGCTTTCGTGTGCGATGCGGATTTTAATTTTTCAATCGCGCCTGCCGCAATTTTATCGGGGAAGGTGTGTGTATGAAAATCTATAATCATAGTTTTTGTCTCCCTTTTGAAAAATAACTGTATGCGCATAAAACAGCAATTAAAGAATAAATGGCAAAGGTAGTTACAAAAAAGCTGCCCTTTACCGAGAGTGAGAATTTCGACAAGATGTCATATCTCAATATATAAATACCAAGGCAGTGATAAAGATATATGCTGTAAGAATACCTGCCGACAAGGCTTGATAATGCGGTGATAAAGTGATTTCTGCACAGGTGTTCCGTTGACGCAGTATATAGAATTATTATCGCAAAAAGCACATAGAGCATATTTATTACAGGGAAAGCCCTATATCCCCAGCCGCCGAATTCCGACATATAGAGTTTTGACATATGTATCAGACAAAATACTATATATATTACCGATATTTTCCGCAGACTTTTCCGCAAAGTGCGGTACAAATCGTATTTTGCCCAGAACATACCGAGTACAAAATAGAAGATATATGTACCGAAAAATCTGTCCCAATACCCGAAATTGAGAAAAATGACACAAAAGAGGGTAATTCCTGCCGAAACAAGCAGAAGCGTGCGGCTGTGTCGGGAAAAAAGCCTGAAAACAAGAGGAAACATCGCATAAAGCTGTACCAGCACCACGATATAGTAAAAATGTGCCGAAACGGTGCCCAAAAACAAGGTTTTAAAAAATCCGTCTTCAAGCCAGCCCTTTGCGCCGAAATAGATGATGTATATTAAAACTGCAATAAAATATGGGATTACAATCTTTTTAAACCGCCTTTTAAAAAACGGCTTTACCGCAAGCGGTCTGTCCTTATAGCTTTCAAACAGCTTAAACCCGCTTAAAAAAATGAAAGCGGGCACGCAGAAACACAGACTTTTATTTATCACAAAAATTATAATATGCGGTACACTTTTTACGGTGAGTTCGGACAGGGGAGCAAATGTCAGGTGTATCATAATGACAAAAAGACACAAAAACGCGTTCATTACGGTTATTTGCGGTAAAATTTTTGTATTATCCTTTGCCATTTTCCTCACCTGCCTGTCCGCGCAGATTATATCATATAAAAGGAGCGGTTGTCAACTTGACAAAATTTTAAGAATATGGTACATTTTTGGTTAAGAAAAGCAAATTTGGCAAAGAATAGTGTTAAAAGGAGGAATTTAAAAATGGCAGAAATTGAAAAGGTAGTGGAAAAGGAAACGGAAAAAGGTCAGAATAAATATCAAGGAACACAAACGGAAAAGAATTTGGAGGCGGCTTTTGCGGGCGAGTCACAGGCGCGGAACAAGTACACATATTTTGCGTCAAAGGCAAAAAAAGAGGGGTTTGAGCAAATCGCGGCACTCTTTTTGAAAACGGCGGATAACGAAAAGGAGCACGCAAAAATATGGTTTAAGGAATTAAACGGCATAAATACCACAGCGGAAAACTTGGTGGCAGCCGCAAACGGCGAGAATTATGAGTGGACCGATATGTATGAAGGCTTTGCAAAGACTGCGGAGGAGGAAGGATTTGCCGAGCTTGCCGATAAATTCAGAAAGGTGGGAGCAATCGAAAAGGAACACGAGGAAAGGTACCGTGCGCTCCTTAAAAATATCGAAATGCAGGAAGTGTTTAAAAAGAGTGAGGTCAAGGTTTGGGAGTGCCGCAACTGCGGTCATATCGTAGTCGGAACGGAAGCGCCCGAAACCTGCCCCGTTTGCGCACACCCGCAAGCATACTTTGAGATAAACGCAAAAAATTATTGATTTGACTTTCAGATTGTTTTATGATATCATAATCTAAACAAATCGGGTGAGCACCTACCGACAAGAACAGGCTACTGTTCTTGTCGGTTATTTTTTTGGAGGTTTTTTATATGATTAAAATGGTATTTCCTGTTGCGATTATTGTTTTTTCAAATGTATTTTATAATCTGTCAACTAAATTCACGCCGTCACGGGCTAACTCGTTTTTGTCGCTTACGGTTACATATATTACAGCGGCGGTCCTTTCGTTTGTTTCGTTTCTTGTCACAAGCAATACAAAGAATTTGGCTGCTGAATTTTCCAAATTAAACTGGACAGCTTTTGTGCTTGGTATCACAATCATAGGGCTTGAATTGGGATATATTCTTCTCTACCGTGCAGGCTGGAAAATCGGTGTCGGCTCGTTGGTGGCGAACATTACACTTGCCTGTGTGCTGTTGATTATTGGCGTTTTCTTTTTCAAAGAAGGCATTTCAATAAGGCAATTATTGGGAATGGTTATCTGCGTTATCGGGCTGATAATGATAACAAAATAAAGAATATGAATGACAGGGCTGGGCGGTATAAATAGAATTTGACAACACTTTTGACAACCGTTTTTAGGTAAAAATAGGTTAAATTTAGTTAAATCAAAAACTTTAAAAACATATCCCCGATATGTTTTTTTCTACGGCGTCAGCCTTCTTAATGTTCAAGTCCTACCAAATCCAAACATAAAAACGGAACCCATCATAAATGATAGGTTCCGTTTTTGGT